>CAYYYX010000021.1:0-32119 GCA_964476065.1 uncultured Verrucomicrobiota bacterium
GGGACCTCAATGATTTGATGCGAGTGAAAAAACGCACATCCGAGAAGAGCCGTTTATTCGCGGTTCCTCAGCTTTCCATCATTTCTGCCAGATATTTTCCTGTATAGGATTTGGCGTGGGCGGCGACCTTTTCGGGGGTTCCGGTAACGACGACTTTTCCGCCGCGCTCGCCGCCGCCGGGGCCGAGGTCGATCAGGTAGTCGGCACGTTTGATCACGTCGAGGTTATGCTCGATCACCAGTACGGTATTTCCGCCGTCGCGCAGGGTTTCCAGCACCTGGATCAACTTATGGACGTCGGCGAAGTGTAGCCCCGTGGTCGGCTCGTCCAGAATGTAGAGCGTTTTGCCGGTCGCCCGTTTGCTGAGTTCGGAGGAAAGCTTAATGCGCTGGGCCTCGCCGCCGGACAGCGTGGTGGCGGATTGCCCGAGGCAGAGATAGCCGAGGCCGACTTCGCGTAGCGTGCGCAGTTTACGTTCGACTCCGGGGATGGCGCTGAAAAATTCACAGGCTTCGTTAATGGTCATCCCAAGCACCTCGGCGATATTTTTGCCCCCGTAGTGCACTTCGAGCGTTTCGTGGTTGTAGCGTTTGCCGAGGCATTGCGGGCAGGTGACGTAGACATCGGGCAGAAAGTGCATCTCAATTTTGAGCAGGCCGTCGCCTTTGCAGTGCTCGCAACGCCCGCCTTTAACATTGAAGCTGAAGCGCCCCGGCCCGTAGCCGCGCACTTTCGAGGCGGGCAGTTTGGCAAAGAGGTCACGGATGATCGAAAACGCGCCGGTGTAGGTGACGGGGTTGCTGCGCGGGGTGCGACCGATGGGTGACTGATCGATCACGATGATTTTATCGATTTGTTCGACCCCAAGCAGTTCCTTGTGTTTCCCGGGGCGTTCTTTGGAGCCGTAGAAGTGACGGAAGAGGGCGCGCCGCAAGATATCGTCGGTGAGCGTGCTTTTCCCGGAGCCGGAAACGCCGGTGACGCAGGTGAGCAGGCCCAGTGGGATTTTTACATTCACGCGCTTGAGGTTGTTTTCCGCCGCACCGCGAATTTCAAGAAATCCGTTTGTCGCTTTAGTTCGTTTTTCGGGAACTTCGATTTCGATTTCGCGCCGCATGTATTGGGCGGTGAGCGATTTTTTGGATTTCAGTAGTTGGGCGGGCGTTCCCGCAAAAACGATTTCGCCGCCGTGGACGCCCGCGCCGGGGCCGAGGTCGATCACATAGTCGGCCTCGCGGATGGTCTGCTCGTCGTGCTCAACCACGACCACGGTATTGCCGAGATCGCGTAGCCCTTTGAGCGTGGTAAGCAGGCGGTCGTTGTCGCGCTGATGCAGGCCGATGCTCGGTTCGTCGAGCACATAGAGGACGCCGACGAGGCCCGCGCCGATTTGCGTGGCGAGCCGGATGCGCTGGGCTTCGCCCCCGGAAAGCGTGCCGCTTTCGCGGTCGAGCGTGAGGTAGTCGAGCCCCACGTTCATCATAAAGCCGAGGCGCGCACAAACTTCTTTGAGGATGTCGCGGGCGATGTGTGCCTCGTCTTTAGAAATTCCCCCTTCGGCGGGGCTCAGGGCTGGCAACCCTTGGAAAAATTCCTGCGCCTTTTCGATGGAGAGGGTGCAGAGTTCATAAATATTTTTTCCGGCGACGGTGCAGGCGAGGCTTTCGGGCCGCAGGCGCGCGCCCTTGCAGGCGGTACACTTTTGGCGAGCCATGTAGCTGCGAAGTCGCGTCTGTGTATATTCGCTGTCCGACTCCGTGTAGCGCCGCTGGAGGTTGGGGATGACGCCTTCGAAGGGTTTGGTGATTTTGTGGCGGCGCATGAAATAGGAGATGTTTTCTTCGCCCGTGCCGTAGAAGAGTACTTTTTTGAAGGAGGCGGGCAGCTCGTTGAACGGGGTGTTGAGGTCGACGTCGTAGTGTTCGGCGAGAACGCGGATCAGCTTTTTGTAGTAGAGGATCAGTCGTCGCCCGCCGCGCCGCCAGGGGTGAATGCATTTTTCCAGAGAAAGCGTTGCATCGGGAACGAGCAACTCTTCATCGAAGGTGAGCATGTTGCCGAGGCCGTGGCAGGTTGGGCACGCGCCGTACGGGCTGTTGAAGGAAAAGTGCTTGGGCGTGAGCGTTTCAAAACTGATGGAGCAGTCGAGGCAAGCGTTCTTTTCGGAATAGAGGGTGTCCTTCCATTCGCCGCCGCTTTGAACCATGGCGATGAGAAGTCCTTCGCCGGTGGCGAGCGCCAGCTCGACGGAGTCGTTGATGCGACTGCGGGAATCGGGGGCGATAACGATCCGGTCGATGACGGCTTCTAGGGTGTGTTTTTTGTTTTTATCGAGCGCGGGCACCGCATCGATTTCGAATAGTTCGCCGTTCACGCGGACGCGAACAAAACCCTGTCGCTGAATCGACGCAAAGACCTCTTCGTGGCGGCCTTTGCGTCCGCGCACTAGCGGAGCGAGTAGAACGACGCGCGTTTTGGCCTTCATTTGCAAAAGCTGCTCAACGATGTTTTCCGCGCTCTGCTGCTGGATTGGTTTTCCACATTTGGGGCAGTGGACGTTTCCAATGCTTGGAAAAAGCAGACGGAGGTAGTCATGGATTTCGGTGGTAGTGGCGACGATCGAGCGCGGGTTGGAACCGGCGGTGCGCTGTTCAATGGAGATGGCGGGCGAGAGGCCTTCGATGGTGTCGACATCCGGCTTTTGCATTTGGTCGAGAAACTGGCGGGCATAGGCCGAGAGGCTCTCGACATATTTTCGCTGGCCCTCCGCGTAGAGCGTGTCGAACGCGAGCGACGATTTCCCCGAGCCGCTCAGTCCGGTAATCACCGTCAGCTTATTGCGCGGAATCCGCACATCCACATTCTTGAGGTTGTGCTCCCGTGCGCCTGTTACTGTGATCCATTTTCCGCTCATAACATCATTTTTCCAAACCTTGGAAAAAACAGCCTGTATTTTTCCAAGGTTTGGAACTATAAAAGGCCGCTATGAATAAGTCGCTACCAAATTTTTTCAAGAAGTCGGCCACGGGCAGTGTTCTGACTGTGATTTCAGGGCTCTCCTTTTTCTTCACCTGTATGCTCTTGCCGCTGGTGGGTCCGGCGGGGTCGCGCGCGCCGGATTCTGAGTTAAACCAGCTGGCCTTTTTGGGCGTACTGGGGTTGACCTTTCTGCTGGCTGCGCTGGCTACATGGGCGAAGATGATTCGTCGAAGAGAAGATCAAAGCCCGCTTCCGGCCTGGTCGTTGGGGTTGTGCGCGATCTGCGCAGTTCTCTTTGTCCTACTGATGACCGATCTGCTGGCCATCTAAATGCTCAATATCCAATTCTCAATGTGCAATGTTCATGGATCATTGTTTGTTGAGTATTGAACATTGATAAAGCATCCATGCAGCGAGGGTCTTGGCGTCTTGTACTTCATTCGCGCGGATCATGCGGGCCATTTCCTCTTCGGTAACGAGGACGGTTTCGATTTCTTCGTCGTGATCGAAATCAGTTTCGCCCGGCTCGTGAACCTCGGCATAGAAAATATCGATCCGCTCATCGCAGTAGCCGACGGAAGGGTAGATGGGCCCCAGTAGGCGGATGGAGTCGGGCTCGTAGCCGGTTTCCTCTTTGAGTTCGCGGATCGCGGCGGCCTCCGAGGCCTCGCCGAGGTCGACGTTGCCGGCCATCACTTCGAAGCAAACGCGCTCCATCGCCTTGCGGAATTGACGGATGAAAACGAACCGTCCGTCCCGCCGTCGGGCGATGACCGCCACCGCCACGCCGTGGCGGACAATCTCGCGTGTGGAGGTTCGCCCGTCCGGTAGTTCCACATCCAGCACTTCGACGCGCATGATGTTTCCCTCAAAAACAGTTCTCGATCCGATTGTTTTCTCGTACATATTTTGTGTTCCTCCGGGGGTCGCTCCACCAGATGCAGACGATAGTGATTTTCCTGCGCCGTGTCATTTGTCAAATGAGTTTTGGACGCATAGAGTGTCTCTATGACATATGCCAGACAGGAATGGGAAGAGATCGAGGTGCGAGACCTTGCCCCGTACGCTGCGCATAGTGTCCGCAGCCTGGGCCGCCACCATCCAGAAACCGATCACCCCGTGCGCCCCTGCTTTCAGCGCGACCGCGACCGCGTTCTGCACAGTCGCTGTTTTCGCCGTCTCGAATATAAAACGCAGGTCTTTGTCAACGGAACGGCCGACCACTACCGCACGCGCCTCACCCACACCATTGAAATGGCGGCGGTGGGTCGAACGCTTGCCCGTGCCTTTCACGTTAACGAAGACCTCACCGAAACGATTTGTTTAGCCCACGATGTGGGCCACAGCCCCTTTGGGCATCGCGGCGAGCACGTCATCAATGAACTCATGAAAGGGCACGGTGGGTTCGATCATAATCTGCAGAGCTTGCGAGCGGTCGAAAAACTCGAATATGCCTATCCCGGTTTCCGCGGGCTCAATCTGAGCTGGGAGGTGCGCGCCGGACTTCTCAAACACGAAGCCGCCACGCCCGGCGCGCGGCTCGACGGCTTTCCCATCGGCCCGTTCCAAATGCTCGAAGCGCAGATCTCCGATGTCGCCGACGACATGAGCTACTACGCCCACGACGTCGACGACGGGCTCGAAGCGGGACTGATTTCTCTCCAACAGCTTGAGGCGCGCCCCTTCTGGCGGCTCGCCGCCGCTCGGACGCACGAGCAGTGTGCCCATCTCGAACGTGGGCAGTTCATGCGCATCACCATCCGCAATCTGCTCGACTTACAGGTCAACGATGTGATCAACGAAGGGGAGCGCCGGATCGAAAAACACCGCCCACAAACCATTGCCGATGTGATGAACGCACCGGAACGGCTCATTGCTTTTAGCGATGAAATGGCGGAGATGCTCAAAGATTTTGCCGACTTTCTCTATCATCAACTCTACTACCACCCCGGCGTCGCCGACGACAGCATCGTGGCGGTTGAGCTCATGCAGGGACTCTTTCTGCACTACATCAAGCACCCCGAAGCGATGGGTAGCAAAGCGAAGCTCCGCATTCCTGAAGAGGGACTTTGGCGCACCGTCTGCGACTACGTCGCCGGCTGCACCGACCGCTACGCCATCGAAGAGTGCGAGAAATACGGCATCGGCGCGTAGCGCCGGAGGACAGAGAACAGAAGACTGAGGACAGAAATAGTTTCCCCTCCTCTGGAGGGGTGACCAAAGGGCGGGGTGGGTTTTGAAAAAGTTGGTTAATAGTTTGAGTGAGCGACTGGCGACGGCGGGCAACGGGAATGCCAAACGCTCGGTCGAAGAGCTTGCCGCGCATGTGATGGACTGCAAACCGCTGGAAATCTACTTCCGTGACATCAGCGCAGAGCAGGAGACGGAGCTCGACGCCTTGATCGCCCGCGCGGAGCAGGGCGAGCCGATTCAATACATCATCGGACACGTCGACTTCCGGGGGTTGGACATTCACTGCGACCCGCGCGCTTTAATCCCGCGTCCGGAGACAGAGTTGCTTGTCGAAGAGGTTCTCCATGCCCTTTCAAGTTTCAATTTTCAAGTTTCAGGTTTCATCCGCATTGCGGATGTTTGCACTGGAACCGGATGCATCGGCCTGGCTCTGGCGCACGAGCTGCCGAACGCGCAGGTGACAGGGATCGACATTTCACCGGATGCGCTGGCGCTCGCCCGGGAGAATTCCGAGCGGTTGGGCTTATCGGATCGCATTACGTTTGTGCAGGGAAACTTATTGAACGTAGACGCGGTGTCCTCACCGCGTTGCGGCCGCAGAGAACGCGACGGGGACGTCGCGTCTACGCTCTTTGCGGAACACTCGCTGGATGTGGTGGTTTCGAACCCGCCTTATATTTTTTCCAAGGCTTGGAAAAACCTGGATGCCTCGGTGAAAGAGTTTGAGCCGCAGCTCGCGCTTGACGGCGGCGAAGAGGGGATGGATCTAATTATTCCACTGGTTGAACAGGCCGCGCGGGTCTTGAAGCCCGGCGGCGGGCTTTTCATCGAAATCGGGTACGATCAGGGCGAGGCCGTTTTCCAATGTTTGGAAACCTGTGCCGCCAACGGCGGTAAAGCCGGCTTTGAAAATGTCCGAATCGTCAAAGATTATGCGGGGCTCGATCGGATTGTCTCAGGGTTAACAGCACAAAGCTGATCGTGACTTGTAGTTCATCAAGCTGCTGAATCTTTGCTTTGGCCTCCGGGCTCGAATTCCAGAAGATCGGCGTCATCTGAATCAGATCGGCGATCTGTTCGGCTTTCAGAGTGATTTTATACGAAACATGATCACGCGTAGTTTCGGCAAATAACGGAGCGCACTTGGCGGCGGCTTCATCGGCCTTTTCCTCGAAGTCGTTGGCATTCGAGTTCAGAAAGGAGCGCAGCTCAATCAAATGGTTGGGGCCGGGAACGCCGAGGGTCAGTCGGCCGTCCGGTTTCAAGATGCGGACGAACTCTTCGGCATTACGCGGAGCCAGCACACTCAGGATGCAATCAATCGAGTCATCGGCAAATGGAAGCTCGCGCATCCCGTTGGCAACGATCCATGTGATATCCTTATGGCGTTTTGCCGCGCAACGGATCGCCTCTTTCGAAACATCGACCCCGAACCGCTGTCCTTTTAGTGCGCCGAGGAAATGACCTTCCCCGCATCCACAATCCAGCACGCTGCCGGACGAAATCGTTTTGGCGATGAGTTCGGAGAGAGGCTCGAATGCACCAGAGTCGAAGAAACGCCGCCGCGCCTGAATCATCGCTTTGTCGTCGCCGGGGGTTTTGGACTTGCGCTGATGGCTGAGCAAAAGGTTGGCGTATCCCTCCTTCGCCAGATCAAAGCAGTGGTTGTTCTTGCAGCGGTATGTTTGTTCTTCCCGTTGAAGAGGTTCGGTGCAGACCGGGCAGATGAGCGGGGATTGATTCATGGAGAAAGAGTTAACCATAAAATGCGGAAGGGGACACAAAAAAGCCCGATGGCATATGACCATCGAGCTTGGGTTTTATTTTGGAGTGCCGATTAAGCCCGATTAAAGTTCTTGATGCGGCGAATGCCGTAGAGAGCGAGTGCAGAAATTCCGAGCAGTCCTGCGGTCGCTGGTTCGGGAACTGCATCGGTTGAGAGTCTAATCCCGCTATTATTGGCCATGAATACCGTGTAGTCACCACTCGTCCATGGGTTGAAGTTTGCATCGGCCATGATGTATCCGGTCATGGTTCCTGTCCCGGCGTGGAGTGTGACGATGTCATTAATCGCTAACTCTGGCTGCGCCGAGCTCTGAAGCAATCCGTCATTGTAAGTTTGATCATTGGCAGAACCAGGGGAATTATCATACCAATTTTCAATAGCGATGCGGTCTCCGCCATTGACCGAAAATTCCAGCCCTTCCATCTTTGCAACAGAATAGGTTCCGTCATTTGATACGATTTCATCAAATACAAATGAAGGATTGGCATGGGTAGATGCGGTTGTGATCGTAAAGACGAGGTCGTAATTGAGGGTGAGGGTTCCAGCTACGGCGGCTTGGTCTCCACCGATGGTGATCATTTCGGTCCGGGCCTGGGCGCAGAGTAGGAGTGTGATTGCGGCAACAAGTAGACGGGGTTTCATCATGGCAAGATCCTTTTATGGTGTAGTTTCAATAAGCGCATAAAACTTAAGTGTTTTTAATGGGCGGGGGAAGCTTGATCCGGTTGTTTTTTATTAGATGCGATGTTGGATCCGCGGCGGATGCTTTTGGGGCCAAACGTGGAACGGATGGCGTCGACGGCGCGGCTGAGCGCTTCGCGCTTTTTGACAACAGGCGGGGACAAGGCTTGCTTGCCCTGAGCGGAGCCGTACGCGGCAGAGTCGAAGGGGAAAAGATCGAGTTGCGGAGAGTCGGCGGTTTCGCGCAGGCCGCTCACACCGAAGCCGATCAGGCGGACGGGGGAGTGCAGGCCTTCTTTGCGCAAGAGTTCCAGAGCGGTTTCGCGTAGGGTGATGTCGTCGCAACAGGGCGGATCGAGCCGTCGCTGGCGGGTGATGGTGGTGAAGCTGCCCCAGCGGACCTTGATTTGTGCGGTGGCGGCGTAGAACCCAGCTTTGCGTAGGCGACCGCCCACTTTGTCGGCCAGGTCGAGCAGGCGGGCTTCAATTTTTTCTGAATTCGTTTCATCTTCTCCGAAGGTGATTTCGTTGGAGATGCTTTTTTCCTCTGTGCCAGTTACGACGGCGCGTTCGTCGATGCCGAAGGCTCGACGGCGGAAGGAGGTCGCTGCGTTTTCGCCGATCCATTTGGCTAGCAGTGCCGGGTCAGCCTGCTGAAGATCGCCGATGGTATGGATATGATGAGCCTTGAGTACCGCTTGGGTTTTGCCTCCCGCGCCCCACATTCGTTTGACCGGCAGTGGCGCGAGAAAGGCCGGGATCAGTTTTTCAGAAAAGGGGACAAGGGTGAGGCCGTCGGGCTTGTTCATGTCGCTGGCGATTTTGGCGAGGAAGAGGTTGGGGGCGACGCCGACCGAGCAGGTGAGGCCTGTTTTTTCCAGAATCGCCGCTTTGATTTTCCGCCCGATTTCGGGGCCGTCGCCGAACAGGTGGATGGAGCCGGTGACATCGAGAAACGCTTCGTCGCACGAGAGCGGTTGAACAAATGGAGTGAAGTTGTGGAAGACCTCCATGATTTGGAGGGAGACCTTTTGATAGCGCGCCATGCGGACAGGCAGGAAGATGGCGCCGGGGCAGCGCTGCGCCGCCGTGCGCGAGGGCATGCCGGAGTGAATGCCGAATTTGCGCGCTTCATAGGAGCAGGTGGAAACTACACCACGCTTGTCGCGCGGCGAGCCGATCACAACGGGCTTGCCCTTTAGTTCGGAATTATCGTGCACTTCGACCGCCGCGAAGAAGGCATCCATATCGACATGGAGTATGACTTTGGCCGCGCCCAATGGGCGCTGTTTTTGAATACAAAAACCACTTTCGCTAGGCTCAGGTCCAACCCCTGGAACCGGTGCTTGCTGACTTTTTCCAACCATTGGAAAAAGGGTAGCGAAATTTCCCAACCATTGGAACCGGCAGAGCTGAGGTTTGTGGTTTTTTCCAGACCTTGGAACTTAGGGAATCATCTTACCTTATGCGCATATGCGCATATGCGCATAAGGTGAGAGTCTTTCGGATCGATATGAAAAATACGAAAAAGGGTTGAAGGGGCGGGGTGAATGGGGTAGATAGTACGCTCTTTTTCCGCGGGGAAGATCCCGCAATACTGGACTGGAGATACAATACTATGGCTACAAAAATACGTTTACGTCGCATGGGCGCCCGCAATAATCCCTTCTATCGCTTGGTTGTTGCTGATTCCCGCTTTGCAACTACCGGCCGCATCCTTGAGGTGTTGGGTTGGTACGATCCGAAAAAAGCTAAAGATAATTTTAGCGTGAAACTTGACCGCATCGACTACTGGCAGGGCGTTGGTGCCCAGATGTCTTCCACCGCAAAAAGCCTGATCAAAAAGGCCCGCGCTGGTGAAGGTGTTGATCCAGGTTCTGCTCCTGTAAAGAAAACAGTCGATACACAGGCGATGCTCGACGCTGTTCAGGAACAGGCTGAAACCCCTGTCGAGGAGCCGGTTGTTGAAGAAGCGGCTGCCGAGGAAGTGGTAGCCGAAGAAGCGCCCGCTTCTGCCGAGGCTTCCGCCTCTGCTAAAGCTACGGCGGACGAGACGGCGGACAAGCCTGCTGAAGCGGCTCCTGAAAAGCAGGAGTCCTAATCATGAAAAAATTGGTTAAGCTGATGGTCACCTCACTGGTTGACCATCCTCGCAAGGTTAAGATTACTGAAGTCAAAAGCGAAAAGAGCGTGGTTTATGAACTGCGCTGTCACGCCAAAGATGTCGGTAAGGTCATCGGTCGCAGCGGAAAAACCGTTGGGGCCATGCGCACCCTTCTCGGAGCCATCGCGGCTCGCGAAGGACGTCGCGCCATGCTCGAAGTAGTGGAGTAGTCGGCCGCAGGCCGACTGAACCGCAGAACACCGAACAAGGAATGTAGAACTCCGAAGGTTGGGAAATCTATTCCTTCGACATTCCTTGTTCGATATTCGACATTCTTCGGTTTTGGTAAGCGTCTCGTCCTGCGGGGCGCTTTTTTCTTTGGCACCTTATTTCCGCAACATTCAGGAACGGAGATCCCTCGCAGAGGCGCAGAGAACGCAGAGGGTTTCTGGGTCAGGGTGATGTTCTCCGCGAACTCTGTGCCTCTGCGAGGGAGACTTTCTCTTGTTGATTCTCTTTTCAATACTCCTGTACTCCAAAACTCCAATATTCCACTCTTCTCCCATGCGTATCGACATCATCACTATTTTCCCCGAAATGCTCGAAGGCTTTCTTGGTCAGAGCATGATGAAGCGCGCCGCGGAAGCGGGGCATGTTGAATTCAATTGCATTCAGCTACGCGATTTCGCGGAGGATAAGCACCGCAAAACTGATGACCGACCCTTTGGCGGGGGTCCCGGAATGCTGATGAAGCCCGAGCCGATGTTTAAAGCGGTTGAATCGGTGCGGACCGAAAAGAGCCGCGTCATTTTGATGTGCCCACAGGGCACGCCCTTCAAGCAGTCCCGTGCGCAGGCGCTTTCTGACGAAGAGCACCTGATTTTTATTTGCGGGCACTACGAAGGAATCGACGAGCGCATCCGGCAGGAGCTGGTCGATGAAGAAATTTCCATCGGCGACTATGTGCTCACTAACGGCGTGCTTTCCGCCGCCGTGGTGGTCGATGCCATCGTTCGCCTGCTCCCCGACGTGCTCGGCGGCGAAGGCGCCACGGAGTCGGAATCGTTTAGCGAACCGTTGCTGGAAGGCCCTCAATACACGCGCCCGCCTGAGTTCCGCAGTATGAAGGTGCCCGAAGAGTTGCTTTCCGGCGATCACGGGGCCATCGCAACGTGGCGCCGAGCGCAGGCCGAAAAACGCACCGCCGAACGCCGCCCCGACCTGCTTATAGACGGGGGTTCAGAAAATGGAAATGACACTTGACGGGGTTGAGCAATTCGGTACTATCCACAGCTCGATTTTGAGAATTTGAAGAAAGAGACGAATTATGAACGCAACCGTAGTAAAAATCGGCGCTGAACAGTGCACCAAAGAAATACCGACCTTCCGGATCGGCGATAGCGTTTGCGTGCATGTGAATATTAAAGAAGGCGCGAAAGAGCGTGTTCAGAATTATACCGGCGTAGTCATTGCCCGTAACGGTTCTGGCGTGACCGAAACCATAACCGTTCGCCGCGTGGCTTTCGGGATTGGTGTAGAACGTGTGTTCCCGCTGCAGAGTCCGAACGTGGTTGAAATCGAAGTGGTTCGCCTCGGTAAAGTTCGCCGCGCGAAACTCTACTACCTGCGTGACCTCAAGGGTAAGAAAGCCCGCATCGCCGAGCGTCGCGTATAAGGCACGTCCATGGACATGCTTGCATTTGAGAAAGAGGCCTGGAAATCAGGCCTCTTTTTTATTGCCGGCGTGGATGAGGCGGGGCGCGGTCCGCTGGCCGGTCCGGTGGTTGCCGCCGCCGTGGTCTTCGAGCGCGAACTCCTGGGAGACGGAGAGGCCTTTGCCGGACTCACCGACTCCAAAGCGCTGACCGAAAAAAAGCGCGAGGCCTTTTTTGAACAGCTCATTGCTTGTCCTTTTGCACACACGGCTTTTGCGGTGATCGGGCCGGATGAAATAGACTCCATCAATATTTTGCAGGCAACGTGGAAAGCGATGGCCGCCGCTCTCTCTCGACTCAGCCGCCTGCCCGATCTCGCACTGGTCGACGGCAATCCTGTGCGCGGGCTTCCGTGCACGTCGCAGAGTATCGTTAAAGGCGACGCGAAAAGTTTGTCGATTGCCGCTGCGTCGATCATTGCCAAGGTTACCCGCGACCGGATGATGATTGAGCTCGACGCCCAGCATCCCGAATACGGCTTTGCCGCCCACAAAGGCTATGGAACCAAACGGCACCTCGAAGCGATCCACACGCACGGCCCGCTCGAGTGCCACCGTAAAACATTTCGTCCGATTTCTGAGCTGAATCAGGGGGAGTTGGAGTTTTGACAGGATAACAGGGATTTGTAGGGCGCGGTCCGTGACCGCGCCTCCGAGGTCGTGGACCTCGGCTACAGATTGGTTAAAATGAATAAGCAGTTAAAAACTAAATCTTTGATAGGCCGGATTTTAGATCGGGTTCATCCTGTTATCCGGTCAGAAAAGTCCCCGGAAGCTCCGCACCTGAAGGTGGGGCGGTGGGGCGAAAAGAAGGCAGAGCGATTTTTGAAAAAGGCTGGATACCGGATTCTGGGTCGCCGGGTGCGGGTGGGGCGTCATGATGAGATCGATCTGATCGCTCGTCAGGACGACACGATGGTTTTTGTAGAGGTGAAGACCCGTAAGAATGAGAAGTTTGGCCGGCCCGCCTCGGCAGTGAATCGAGATAAGCGCCACAAGCTGTCGCGCGCGGGGGTTTCTTTCCTTCAAAAACGGAAACTTCGCCCGCCCTACATTCGCTTCGACATTGTTGAGGTGATCGGTGAGCCGGGCGGCGGAGCCCCTGAAATTCGCCACATTGAAAACGCCTTCCAGCTTGAAGGCGGCTATCGTATCTGGTGGTGAAACTACGTTTCGTTTCAGCGCTTCCGCCTTCGCCAAGGCTCCGGCGCGACAGGTCGCGGCGCAAGGGCTGAGTTTTTGCCGCGCCCTTGGCGGTCGCTTCTTTTTGGAGTACAAAAAGCACTTTCGGAATACCTTCCGCCGTCGCTCTGCGAGCTATGGCGGGACAAGCAGGTCCAAGGGGTGGAAGAAAAAGGCGGCGGAGTTTCCAATGTCTGGAATAATCCGGTAGAAGTTTTCTAAGCCTTGGAACCCGCCGTCTTTTTTTGAGCTTCTGCCTTCGTACAACTACGGCGAGACATGATGGCGGGTTGAAGAAATGAAAGAGGAGAGTGTTGTGAATTGGGGGACAATACGAATCTGGGCGGTGATCCTGCTTTTGCTGGATGCGTCGTTCGGGCTTTGGAACCATAAACGGTTTGAGAAATCGCTGCCCAAAATCAATATTGCCAAGATCGCGCTGTTTGAGGCGCTCGCGGCGCTGGCTCTGCTAATTGTTCATGCCCTGTTTTAATTGACAAGCTGGGGGGGTCTTTTTATGGTGCAACGCTTCTCTCGGGAGAGAGAGGAGTTTTTTTTAATAAAAGGGCTGCCCGATAGTGTAATGGTAGCACACAAGATTTTGATTCTTGGTGTCCAGGTTCGAGCCCTGGTCGGGCAAAATCCACTGAGGGATAGAACCCTTTATAGTAAGGAAAAGAAACCGTGAAGATTCTGGCAGGAACAGCACATCGGGATTTGGCCGAGCGCATCGCGAAAGCGGCGGGCACGGAGCTTTGTGGTGCCGAGATCAGTCGCTTTCCGGACGGCGAGATTTTCGTGAAGATCACGGAGAATATCCGTGGGCGGGATGTGTATATTATCCAGCCGACATCGTGCCCTCCCAATGAGACGTTGATGGAGTTGCTGATTATGATCGACGCGGCGAAGCGTGCGTCGGCGAAGAGCATTACGGCGGTGCTCCCGTATTATGGATATGCGCGTCAGGATCGTAAGGATCAGCCGCGCGTTCCGATTACGGCTAAGCTCGTGGCCAACTTGCTAGTGGCGGCGGGTGCGACTCGTTTGCTGACGATGGATTTACATGCCCAGCAGATTCAGGGCTATTTTGATATTCCGGTGGACCATTTGTACGCGGCCCCGGTGATTGTGAAGTATTTACGCGAAAAAACACCGGAAAATTTAGTGGTTGTCTCTCCGGATACCGGCGGGATGAAACTGGCGGCGGCCTATGCCGACATGCTGGGTGCAGGTGTTGCCGTGGTCGGCAAGGAGCGCAAAAATGCTGAAGAGGTTGAGGCCACTCACTTGGTGGGCGACGTGGAGGGGTGTCATGCGGTTCTTGTGGACGACATGACCTCGACGGCTGGCACACTGGTGGCAGCCGCTAATTTGTTGGTTGATGCAGGCGCGGCTTCGATTCGTGCGGCGGTGAGCCACTCGTTGTTGAACGAGAAGGGCGTGGCCCGACTGGAAAATTCGCCCATCGAAGAATTGGTGGTTACAGACAGCGTGCCGCAGCGCTGTGATACAGGAAATAAGGTAAAGGTGCTTTCGGTCGCCGAACTTCTGGCGGAGGCTGTCTGCCGGATTCATAACAATAGCTCGGTGACATCGCTTTTTAAAATTACGTAGAGGAGAAGAAACAAATGGACGCAAAACTTATAGTAACGAGCCGGGAGTTGAAGGGCTCGCCGAACGCGCGCCGGATGCGCCGCGATGGAATGATTCCCGGAGTGATTTATAGCGATGGTGACGAAGCCCGCTCCATTTCGCTCCCGAAGCATGAATTTGAACAAATGCTCCACCATCATGCAGGTGAGCAGATGATGATTACGATTGAACTGGATGGCAAAGAATCATCCGTTTTGCTGAAGGATGTGCAACATGACATCCTGAGCGATGGAATTGAGCACGTAGATCTGCAGGAAGTTTCAATGACCAAGAAGCTTCGCGTTCAGATCTCGATCGAACTCGTCGGAGAAGCCGAAGGCGTTAAGAGTGAGGGTGGCGTGCTCGATCACCTGCTCCATAGCGTGGAGGTTGAATGTCTTCCGGGTGATATCCTCGAAAAAATCGAAGTGGATGTGAGCGAATTGACGATGGGCGAAATGCTCACCGTTAAAGATATCCAGATCGATGTTTCCAAATATGAAATTATGACGGTCGATGATGTCGGCGTAGCCTCTGTATCCGCTCCGCGTGTTGTAGAAGAAACGGAAGAGGGCGAAGAGGGTGAAGAAGGAGCCGAAGATGCTTCTACAGAACCCGAAGTGATTAACGAGAAGAAAGCGGAAGACGCAGAGTAGTGAAGCTTGTTGTCGGACTAGGAAACCCAGGGCGGACGTATGAAACAACCCGCCATAACATCGGGTTTCTGGTGCTGGACGAGCTAGCGGCTCGCAACAACCTCTCGTTTCGCCGGAGTTTCCGTTTTCCCGCACGAATTGCCAAGGGCCGGATCGGTTCTGAGTCGGTTTGGCTGGTTAAGCCGCAGACGTTTATGAATCGGAGCGGCGCGGCCGTTGGACCGATCCTTCGGAAAGCAGGCGGACGGATTGACGATCTGCTGGTGGTTTTTGACGATACGGCACTCGACGGGGGTCAGCTGCGCGTGCGTGCGCAGGGATCGGCGGGTGGACACAACGGAGTGCAGTCGATCTTGGATGCTCTGGGGGGCGGTGCTTTCGGCAGGATTCGGGTTGGCATCGGGTCGAAACCTGATAAGGTGTCGCTCTCTGATTATGTCCTCGGACCGTTTTCAGCCGCAGAGCGGCAGGATCTGAAGGATGTGGTTCGGCGTGCGGCGGATGCCGTGGAGATGGCCTGCAACGACGGAGTCGAGCGGGCCATGAATAGTTTTAATTGAGGATCAGGAGAAGGAGAACAACATTGAAGACACTGTATGAGGGACTTTTTATTTTTCCGGAGACACTGGAAGAAGAACAGCTGGATCAAGCGATTGCTGCAGTAAAAACAGAGATCGAAAGCCTTGAGGGCGTGTTCGAAAACGCAACGCGTCTTGGAAAACGGTCGTTCGCACGTCCGATGAAAAAGAAAAAAGCAGGAATTTACGCAATCATCACCTTCCGTATCGAGGGTCTGAAAGTGGCTGATCTCAAGCGTCGTTTGAAGCTCGCGACCAACGTATTTCGTGCGCAGTTTATGAAGGTGGATGAGGCGGCTCTCGCCGCCAAGTTGGCTGCACAGGCGGCTGAGGAAGTGACTCCGGAGGCGTAATATGTCGACACTGAATCGAGTATTCCTAATGGGCAACCTGACCCGCGACCCGGAAGTGCGTTATACGCCTTCGGGAACTGCCGTGGGGGATCTTGGGTTGGCCGTGAATGAAACCTATAAAAATAAGGCCGGTGAAACGGTTGAGAGTACGGTTTTTGTGGATGTCGAAGTGTGGGCACGGCAGGCGGAAACGTGTGCCGAATACCTTTATAAAGGGTCACCGGTTTTTGTGGAAGGTCGTCTGAAACTCGATCAGTGGGAAAATCAGCAGGGCGAAAAGCGCAGTAAATTGCGCGTGCGTGCGGACCGGGTTCAATTCCTCGGCTCGCCGAAACGAACTGCTGATGCAGAGGATGCACCCTCGAGTGCAACCCCCGCGGCTTCGACACCCGCACCCGCGGCTCCGCCGCCGGCGCCTGTTGCTGATGATGACGACATCCCGTTTTGATAAGAAAGGTTATATAGATATGGCATACATGGGGAATAAAGAAGAGAAGAACGACGGCCGCCTACTTGAGGGCGTAACCGAAATTGATTACAAAGATGCGGAATTGCTCCGCAAGTTCATGACCGAGCGCGGAAAAATTCTTTCACGACGTTATACCGGCGTGACATCCAAGCAACAGCGTCAGGTCAAGCGGGCAATCCGTCAGGCTCGCGTTATGGGTCTTTTGCGCTAAGCAGTTTAGAGGAGATAGAGAAAATGGCTGTAGAAGTTTTATTGATGGATGCGGTTCCCGGACTCGGGATCGAAGGCGATGTGGTGACGGTAGCCAATGGCTATGCTCGGAACTATCTGTTCCCGAAAGGGATGGCCTCCGAGGTCAGCGAAGGAAAAAAACGTCAGATCGAGAAAAAGCGTCTGGCGCGTCTTGAACTGATGAAAAAAGAACAGGGCGTGGCCGAAGAGCTGGCGAAGAAGTTTGAAAATATTTCATGTACCCTCGCGGTCAAAACAGCTGAATCCGGAAAAATGTTCGGCTCAGTGACGGCGGCACAGGTTCTTGAAAATCTGGCTGAACAGGGTGTGAAGCTAGAACGAAATCAGATCAAGCTGGATGCGCCTTTGCATGAACTTGGTGTTTTTGATGTCGTTATCAATCTCCATCCGGAAGTGCAAGCCACACTGAAGGTGTGGATCGTTGAGGAATGAGTTCCGCCGATCAAAGCGGGCGTCGTCTTCCGCCCTGTAGCGAGGAAGCCGAACGAGGGGTCCTCGGCTCCGCTTTGATCGAATCAGAACGCGTCATCGAACTTTGTTCGATGAAAACGCTTTCTGCCGAATCATTTTATACTCCCGCTCACCGTTTGATTTTCGAGAAACTTCTCGAAATGCATCAGGCCGTGAAAGCAATCGACCTGTTGACGGTCGGGGAGGATTTAAAGCAAAGCGGAGTTCTCGATCAGGTCGGCGGCTACGCCTTTCTCGAAGGGCTGATTGACAGCACGCCGACCTCCGCTCACGCGGAGTATTACATCGAGATTGTTCAGCAGAAACATCTGTTTCGGCGCATCATCACCCAGGCCGCTGAGTCGATCGACCAGTGCTATACGGAAGAGAGCGCCGAGGAATTACTGAATCGAACGCAAGAGCTCTTTTTTGAACTGAGTGATCAAAAGGCCTCTTCCATCGAAGAGTGGAAGGCCGTCGTTTATAAAACAGCAGGGCAGATCATCGAAGGGGTCAAAACCGAGGACGGGGTGCCCACCGGGTTTGCCGATCTCGACAAAGAGCTGCGAGGGTTGCACAAAACCGATATGATTGTGCTCGCGGCACGTCCTTCTATGGGGAAAACCTCGCTGGCCATGAATATCGCCGAACATGCGGCTCTTGCAAGAAACAGCGAACACAAGGCGTATGCGATCGGTGTGTTCAGCCTGGAAATGTCGCAACAACAGCTCGTTCGACGCATGCTCTTCAGCAAAGCTGGCGTTCCCGCGTGGAAAGAGTTCCGATCGAACGACGAGAACGCGCGCCTCACACAGGCTGCCGATCAACTTGGGAAAGCTTCCATCATTGTGGATGACTCGGCGGGGCTGGATATCATGGACTTGCGCGCGCGTGCGCGCCGCATGAAACGGCTCTACGACATCGACTTGCTCATCATCGACTATCTTCAACTGCTCGGAGACAAACGCCGCCAGCGCGATGGGCGTCAGCAGGAAACCGCTTCCATTTCGAACAGCATTAAGGCGATGGCCAAAGAGCTAAATATCCCGGTTTTGATTCTTAGCCAGCTCAGCCGCGCACCCGAACAGGGCGGACGAGATGGATCGCCGCGCCTTTCCGACCTGCGCGACTCTGGTGCCATTGAGCAGGATGCCGATGTGGTTCTTCTTCTACAGCGGCCCTCCTTCAATGATGCGCACAAAGGAGATGTTGCGGAGGACGACCCGCTGGCTATTGTTCACATCGCCAAACATCGTAATGGGCCGACCGGAAAAGTAGAATTGAACTTCTTCAAAGAAATGACCCGCTTCGAAGATCGCGACAAACATCACACGAACGACGAGTAAATTGAATAAAGAGCCCATCATGAAAAAAACAAAACAGCTCCTTCTCCTTCTAATCGCAAGTACCTTTTGGGCGGCCAGTGGCTTTGCCGCGGTTACCCTTGACGAAGTTCGCATCGAGAATTTGGAAAAGGAAGTCTTGGATGACTCCTTCATCAAAGCCTACACCTCATTACGGGCGGGGCGGGAGCTCGAAACAGAGGCGGAGCTGAATGCGGTGGTCGCACAGGACGTTGACAATCTGAAGCGCTCGGAACGTTTTTCTTATGTGCGTGCTTTCGTGGAACAGGAGGGCGAGAAACTCACGCTCGTTTATAGCATCGCCCCGCGTCTTCGACTTCGCCAGATCGAAGTGGTCGGTGCCGAAAAAATCGGGAATTCAAAAGTCAGGACCGAACTGGGACTGGAATTGGGCGAGTATGTCGATGAGGCGCTTGTCGGTCAAAAAGCCCGTAGCGTGGAGGGCTATTTCCGGAAAAATAAATACCCCAACGCGACGGTTTCGTGGGAGTTGGTTGGCAATGAAAAAACCGGCACAGCCGATTTGTTGCTCACGGTTGTCGAAGGATTGGAGTTGCGTGTTAAGCGTATCCGGTTCGAGGGAGAGCGCTTCTTGGATCGCTCCCGCACAGCGCGAACGGGGCGTTTTTTCAAAAAGCTGGTTCCGGGGCTCGATCCCTCCGTAAAGGAAAAAGAACAATTCGACGTGCGTGAACTGGAGAGCCTCTTGAGCCAGAAAACAACCTGGTGGATCACCTCTTGGTTTGGTGCGTATCATCCGGAATTGGCAGATGCAGATCAGGCGATTCTCCGCGATTTTTATCTCAACCACGGGTTTTTAGATGTGCAGGTCGACAAGCCGGAGGTCCGGGACCTTGGGAAAGGCGGCCTCGAGATTCTCTATCGTATTCATGAGGGCGAGCTGTACAAAATCGGTTCTCTGAGTTTTGACGGAGCCACTCTGTTTGATCCGGTTGACCTCGAAAAACAAATTCGTATTCGTTCGGGTCAGGTCGCCTCGCGCGGTGCCATTGATGCCGCAGCTTCTAGCGCGACTCGCTACTATGGGAATCGTGGATATATCCGTAGTATTGTGCAGCCTGTTATCCAGACCGACCCGCTTGCCCAAACGGCAGATATTCGCTTCAAGGTGCGCGAAGGGAGCCAAGCGTTTATTAACGAAATCACCATTCGAGGGAACGAAAAAACGCGCGACGAAGTGCTTCGCCGCGAATTGGCCGTGTATCCCGGTGAGCTCTTTCACCAGCAAAAGATAGAAACCAGCGAGCGACGCCTTAAAAACCTCAACTATTTTGAAACCGTCAACCGCTCTTATGTCCCGGCGGCCAAAACAAATGCATACGACCTGACCTTCAAGGTGAAGGAAAAGGCCATGGGAAGTTTCCTGATTGGTGCGGGATTTTCCACCGTGGACAGTTTGGTTGGGTTCGCTGAAATGACCCATGGAAATTTCGATATCAAACATTGGCCACCTGTTGGGGACGGTCAAAAAATGAAAATCCGTGTTCAGGCCGGTTCGGAGCGAAACGATCTCGAAATGTCATTTGTCGAACCTTGGTTCCGCGACCGGAAGCTTGCCCTCGGTGTTGATCTTTATAGCCGGACTGCGAATTACTACAGCGATGAGTACGAACTGACCACGCTGGGTGGCCGCGTTTCACTCAGCAAACCGCTTAGCCCATTCACACGCGGAACCCTCAGCTACTCGCTTGAGCAATTTGACATCTCCGGCGTGAGCACGAGTGCACCGATTGAAATTGCAAGCGAAGAGGGCGCACGAACCAAATCGACCGTGGGGCTCACCATCTCCCGCGATACGCGCGACCAGTTTTTTGTTCCCACTCGAGGGAACCACAGTGCCGTTACCGCAGAACTCTCGGGCGGCCCGCTCGGTGGCGATACAGAAATCTATTTCCTAGAAGCCAAGTCTTCACACTACTGGTCGCTCATGAACGGACACGTGTTCAATCTCAAAGGAATTGTTCGCGTCGTCGATTCCTACGGATCCGGCGATGTCCCAATTTTTGATAAACTGTTCCTCGGCGGGCCTCGGACTCTCCGGGGGTTTGAATATCGCGATGTCAGCCCTCGCTCTGTAACGCATCCCGATGAGCCGGTCGGTGGAAACAGCAGTTTTTATGCAACGGCTGAATATACCGTTCCACTTTGGAGCAAGATCCGCGGCGCGTTCTTTTATGACATCGGTGCGGTGAACGAAACCGCATTAAATTTTGGAACAGATGGCCTGAACTCAAACTACGGATTTGGTGCGCGGATCGATCTCCCGATGTTTCCGTTGCGTCTCGACTACGCCTTCCCGCATATTACGGATGCAAACAACGAGGACGCGGCTCCCCGCTGGAACTTCTTGTTGGGATATTCATTTTAGAAAAGGACCAAGCTATGAAAAAACTATTCAATTTATCTATCGTGATTCTCTTGCTTGCAGGAACCGTTGGCGCGCAACAGCCGGATATTTTCACCGCGACGCGTGACCGTGTGGTTTTCATCGATCTGGAACGGGTGTTCAACGGGTTTTATAAAACTCAGCTGGCCAAATCAAAAGTCGAGGTGCAGACGAAAGATATTGAGGTCGAAAAGCAGGTAATGGTCGATGAGATGACCGCGATCGATGAAGAGGTTGACGTGTTTAAAAAAGAAGCGCGTGACACCACGTTGACCGAAGAAATCCGCGACAGCAAACGCATCCTCTATGAAGAACGCTTGCTCGAGTTGCGCGAAAAGCAGAAAGAAATCGAGAAGTTCACGGTGCGTCGCCAGAAACAGCTCCAGCTTCAAGTGACGCGTATGAGCCAGAAAGTCATGGATGAGATTCGTCAGACGGTGATCGAATATGCCAAAGCGCAGGGGCTGATGGCGGTAATCGATAACTCAACCCGTCGCGCGGCCGTCGGCGTGTTCATTTATACGCATCCGGATGTGGACATTACAGAAACTGTTTTGAATGTATTGAACAGCAAGCGACCTGATGTGCTTGATGGTGGCGATTTATTCGAGGATGAAGCCGAAGAAGAGGCTTCGACAGAAGCGACCCCAGAGGAATCATGAAACTTTCCGAACTCGTTCAACAGATTGGCGGCTCACTAGACGGCGATGGCCAGCTCGAAATTTTTGGCGTGGCGGGAATTCGTGAGGCGGAAGCAAGTGAGATCAGTTTTATTGCCAACCCGAAGTATGCCGCAGAGGCCGCGAACACTCGAGCGGGCGCGGTGATTGTCTCAGAGGATTGGACCGAGGAATGTTCGGCGGCTTTGATCCGAACCCCGAATCCCGATGCCGCATTTGCCAAGGCTGCCGTTCTTTTTTATACCCCGGTGCCTTTGCCTGAAGAAGGCATCCATCCTTCTGCTGTGGTGGCTGATGATATTGAGATGGGCGAGGGCGTTCGGATCGGTCCGCTTTGCGTGATTGAGGCTGGGGTTGAAATCGGTGCTGGCACGATCATTTCTGCCCAGTGTTACATTGGCCATGGGGTTCGAATTGGCGAAAACAGTCGGCTCTATCCGCAGGTTTCCATCCGAGAGTGTAGTTTGATCGGGAACCGAACCACCATTCACAATGGAACCGTGGTTGGAAGCGACGGCTTTGGCTACTCGGTGGATGAAGAGGGCGTTCGGACAAAAGTCCCACAGATTGGAACGGTGCAGATTGGTGACGATGTGGAGCTGGGTGCGAATGTTGCGATCGACCGTGCGCGCTTTGGAAAAACGAAAATCGGAAACGGTGTAAAAATCGACAACCTGGTTCAGATTGCTCATAACGTAGTGATCGGCGATCACTCGGTGATTGTGGCCCAGTCCGCAGTTGCGGGAAGTTCCACATTAGGCAAGAAGGTGGTTATGGCGGGGCATGCCGGAGTGGTCGGCCATATTACCATCGGAGACGGGGCTGTTATCGGTGCAAAAGCGGCTGTGACAAAGAGCATCCCTGCGGGGGAGTATGTATTAGGGTCTCCCGCAATGCCCGCAACGAAATATAAGCGGCGTCAGGCCAACATCGCATTGCTGCCAAAGTTGAAGAAGAGGGTCATTGAGCTCGAGAAAAAAGTAGCCCTTTTCCAAGATAAAAAGTGACAGATCTAAATACAAAATTGTGCCTGCGTCTGGAACATCATGACAAATGTGTATTATAGGCCATCTGACAAACATTTGTAATCAGATGTGGTTTTCATGCAAGATGCTTTCTGTGAATGAGTTATGCTCTTTCAGTGCTGGTTTTTATTTTCGGGTATACTTATTGCTTAACAAGTGGCTTCCGCCGGATTTCCGACGACTTTAAGTTAGAGAAAATAACCGAGCCCGCGAACAGGCTCTACTAAGGAGAATAACGATGGTAAACCCAACTGAAATATTTGCAGAAAATGTATTCAGCATGAAGGTTATGCGCGAACGCCTTTCTGAAGCGACCTTTCAATCACTCGAAAAAACGATTAACACAGGCACTCTTCTCGATGCAGGTATTGCAGACGAAGTGGCTGAGTCGATGAAGGAATGGGCCATGAGCAAAGGGGCGACTCACTACACCCATTGGTTCCAGCCTTTGACCGGCGCAACGGCTGAAAAACATGATTCCTTTATTTTTCCGGACTTTAAGGGTGGCATCGTCACCAACTTCTCGGGCGAAGAGCTGATTCAGGGCGAGCCCGATGCCTCTAGCTTCCCCTCGGGCGGCTTGCGAGTCACCTTCGAGGCTCGTGGCTATACGGGTTGGGACCCGACCAGCCCAGCCTTCATTAAATACGATGATGTTGGCGCGGCCACCCTGTGTATCCCGACTATTTTCTGTGGGTACCACGGCGAAGCACTCGATAAAAAAACCCCGCTGTTGCGCTCCATGAAGGTTCTGTCCGAGCAGACCGTTCGGCTCGGAAAACTCTTTGGAATCGACTGCGGCGATGCCATGGCGAAAGCGACTCTTGGTTCTGAGCAGGAATACTTCCTGATCGACGAAGCGCTTTGTGCGGCCCGACCAGATCTGCTCCAGACGGGACGCACGCTCTTCGGGAAACCCGCCAGCAAGCATCAGCAACTCGATGATCACTATTTCGGTGCCATCAAGCCCCGCGTTGCGGCCTTTATGGCCGATCTAGATCGCGAACTCTGGAAACTTGGTGTTCCGGCCAAAACCCGTCATAATGAAGTGTGTCCTGCGCAGTTCGAATTGGCTCCGGTTTTTGAAACCCTCAATCTTGCGGTCGACCACAACATGATCACCATGGAAGTGATGAAAACCCTCGCTGAAAAACATGGCTTTGCCTGTTTGTTGCACGAGAAACCCTTCGCCGGCGTTAACGGCTCTGGAAAGCACAACAACTGGTCCATCACGGGTCCGGATGGAAAGAATTGGCTGAAGCCCGGTGATAATCCGCACGAGAACGCCAAGTTCATGACGATCATCGTTGCGCTGATGAAGGCCGTTGATACTCATGCCGACCTGTTGCGCGCTTCGGTTGCCACGGCAGGGAACGACCACCGTCTCGGTGCGAACGAAGCCCCGCCAGCGGTTGTCTCTATCTTCCTCGGCGACTGCCTAACCGATGTGGTTGAGCAGATTGAAGCCGGTGGCGCCAGCCGCTCCAAAGACGGCGGTCAGATCCACTTGGGAGTAGATCTGCTTCCCAAGCTACCGCGGGGAAACACCGACCGCAACCGCACCTCTCCGTTTGCCTTCACCGGTAACCGGTTCGAGTTCCGCGCGGTGGGTTCCAACCAGAGTCCTGCTGGAGCCAACGTGGTCCTGAATACCATTGTGGCCGAATCCTTCGATACCATCTGTACCCAGATCGAAACAGCAGTCGCCGGTGGCAAGGAATTCAACTCCGCCTTGCAGGAAGTTCTCGCGGAGGTCATCACAGAGCACAAACGCATCCTCTTCAATGGCGATGGCTACACGGATGAATGGCTCGAAGAAGCGGCCAAGCGTGGCTTGCCTAATCTCGTTGATACCGAGGCCTCGCTCGAAGCACTCACCACCGATAAAGCGAAAGACCTTTTCGCCAAATACAATGTGTTGAGCAACGAAGAGCTTGAGTCCCGCTACAACATTTATGTAGAAGCCTACGCGACGCTCATCGCGATTGAAGCCGGCGTGGCCGCTGATATTGCTAAAACGATGATTATTCCGGCCGCGGTTTCGGCCGTTGTGGAATATGCCGCCGTCCCGGCTGTTGCCGGAATCGCAGCGGAAATGTCCAGCTTGCTCGAGAAAGCGGTCGCCTCCGCGGCGACGCTTGAAGCGGCGAAAAATGCCAAAGCTCAGATTGCAGCCATGAACGAACTCCGCGCGTCGGCGGATGCGCTTGAAGCGATCGTTCCGGTGGATCTCTGGCCGATGCCCAGCTACGCAGATATGCTCTTCATCTAAGAAGATCTGCTGCAAAAGCAAAAGGCTCTCCGTGAAAACGGGGAGCCTTTTTTAGTTAGGCGAATTTTTGGTGGAGGGAATCGAAGACCTCGTATAATCCTTCAAGTGTGCTTTGTGGCGAACGGAGGAGCCAGCGGATCTCCTCTTGGTCCGCGTGGGGGGCCAGCAGGAGCGGAAGGGCCGCATAGAGGCGAAGGCGCGGATGGGTGAGAAGAGAGGACGGATCCAATGGGCCGAAGGCGCGCAGATTGTGACCGGCATTCTTCAGTGCGGATCCCTCATTTCCAAGGTTTGGAAATCCATGGGCATATCTTGTCGGGTTTCGGAATTTCCGGTTGAGACGCCGTCGTTCGTGCCAGAGAAAGACCTCTTCGAATCGCCGGACGGTTTCATCAAACCAGCTATGCAGGTTTACGGTTTCCAGCGGTTGGAAAAAGGCCCGAGTCTTAAAATCAATCGCCCGGAGGTAGGCCGTCACCATGCCGCTTCCATCAGGCAGACCGCTCAGATCGGCTTCATGGATCCGTTCCTTTCGGACGGCGGGTGAGAGGTCATAGGCTCCCCGTAACAGGAGCGCACAGTCACCGAATGCCAAATGAGCCTTAAAGATATATGTGATGAAAAGATGACGCTCTTCGTGCGTCAGCGGTTTTCCGGTGCTCATTCGCATCTTGATTTCCAACAGCCGTTTCCCGCGATTCATTAGCAGGCGCGTGCCTTCCGATAACGGAATTTGATCGGCCGGATAGTTCGGCATATTGGAGAGAATCTTTTCATTTCCGCGAATGACGCGGTGGCCCCCTTTTATTTCATAGTTCGATAGCGTGAAGTCACTCTGTTTTAAGAGACGCTCAAGACAGGGGCGGAGAACGATCCGCAAGCCGAGTTCTTCCGAGAGGAGAGACTCCATTTTTTTGAGCGATCGTTTGATGAGCGGGTCGACCGATCGAGTGACAACGAGGAAGCCGTAGTCATTAAAAGGGAATTCCTCGCCGCTTGCATCAATCCGCGGTGTGCCATCGCCGCGTCCGTAACCGCCAAATAGAACTAACGCTTTCCAATGCTTGGAATAAATCGAACCGTAGACCACCTCGACAATGCGTTCCATATGCGCATCAATCAGCGCATCAAACTTCGGAGAGCCATGTACAGAATATTTACCCATAGATGACCAAGGTTAGATGTGTTTTAGGGCGGCTTTCCCAATCGAGTAGACGTTGAAGCCGATGTTGTGGAGTGCCTGATGGTCGAGGTGGTTTCGTCCGTCGAACAGGAACGCGGGTTGTGGCATGGAGTCAAAAATCCTTTGGTAATCGAGCGTCTGATATTCTTTCCACTCGGTCAGCAACGCGATGGCATGCGCGCCTTCGGCCGCCTTGTAGGGGTCCGGTTCAAAGGTAACGCGGTCGATCACATCGGCCAGATCGGTTTTGGCGTATTCTAGTGCTTGCGGATCCGTGATGACGATTTCAGCATTTTCAGCCAGCAACTCGCGAGCGATCAGAATCGCCGGGCTTTCGCGCGTGTCGCCGGTGTCGGCCTTAAACGCGAAGCCGAACAGGGCAATTCGTTTTCCGGCGATGGTGTTGAACATCTCCTTGATCATCCGGGCAACAAACCGTCGCTCCTGATAATCGTTCATTTTCACAACCTGATGCCAGTATTCGGCCACTTCGTTCAGCCCATAGGTTTGGCAGAGGTAAACCAGATTTAAAATATCCTTTTTGAAGCAGGAGCCGCCGAAGCCGACGCTCGCCTTCAGGAATTTGGAGCCGATCCGGCTGTCTTTGCCGATTGCATAGGCCACTTCGCCCACATCGGCTTCGGTTGCTTCGCAGAGCGCCGAAATACTGTTGATAGAGCTGACGCGTTGTGCGAGGAAGGCATTGGCTGTCAGTTTGGATAGCTCGCTGGACCAGAGATTGGTCGTAATGATGTTATCCTTCTTTACCCACGCAGCATAGACATCGACCAACGTCTGAACTGCTTTCTGTCCCTCGGGTGTCGGATGGCCGCCGATCAGCACGCGATCCGGATTCTCGAGGTCGGCAATTGCGGTGCCCTCCGCCAGAAACTCGGGGTTGGAAAGCACATCGAAATGCACCCCATTGCCTCCGCTTTCAAGGATTCGTTCCATCGCTGCGGCGGTGCGGACGGGCAGGGTGCTCTTTTCAACCACGATTTTATCGGAGGTGGAAACCTTGAGAATCTGCCGCGCGCACTTTTCCCAGTACTGCAGGTCGGCCGCATAGCCCGCGCCCTGGCCGAATGTTTTGGTCGGCGTATTGACGCTCACAAAAATAATGTCGGCATCTGCGATGCCCTGTTCGACATCGGTGGAGAAAAACAGGTTGCGACCGCGCGCCTCTTTCACGACCTCGTCGAGACCCGGCTCGTAGATCGGCAGAGTTTCCGAATTCCACGCATCAATGCGCTCCTCATTGATATCCACTACCGTGACTTGAACGTTGAGATTGTTTTTGGCAATCATCGCCATCGTCGGTCCGCCGACATATCCCGCGCCGATACAAAGAATTTTTGTCATAAGGTACTCCTGTTTTCCAATGCGTGGAAAAGGTTAGACCTGTCGGCGCTGCCGACTTCCAAACATTGGAAAAAAAGGTAGCTGTTTTTTCCAACCATTGAAACTTTTCAGTTCAACTTTTGTCACTCTCCTGCGGATCGTTTCTTTGAGCCACTCGTTGCACTCGTTATTTTCCTGTGGAAAATTATCTATCGCTACACGTTCGGAATACTTCCCGCCGTCGCTCTTCGAGCTTCCGCCTTCGCCAAGGCTGCGGCGGACAAGACGGCGAGACGGGATGGCGAGACACGCAGGTCCAAGGCTTGGAAAAGAGGGTCGTTCTACGAACGGGCGAACTTCAGTAGCGGCTGGATGTTGAATTGATCAGCGGCGCGAAGTGACGCAATGTAGGTTGACCGGATTTCACTGGCGTTAGAAAGGTTGTTTCCTCCCCATGTAAACTTCGGGCGGTGCAATACATGCTCAAGTAGCAGGTCTGCCATCAGGCGTGCGTGCCGGCCGTTGCCATTCGAAAACGGATGAATAGATACAAGTCGATGGTGCAGGCGCGCGGCAATCTCATCCGGTGGCATCTCCTGCATCTCGATCCAGAACGCAACATCATCGCAAAGCTTTTTCAGTTCAACGGGAACCTGATGCCACGGCCCGCCGATATTTTTATCGCTGTGCCGGAACTGACCCGCCCATTTCCAGACGTTTCCAAACATTCGCTTATGCAGTTTTCTGATGAACGGTTCGGTCAGGATGTTCTTCGGGCGGGCGGACTCCAGCCAGTCCAATGCCTCCAGAATATTGTCCTGTTCCCAGCGGTCGAGTTCGCCGCGCGTGGTAATGTGCGTCAGTTTGAGGCCAGTCGCTTCATCGGAGTCAATTGGGGTGGCGCCATCCGAATAATCAAAATGGATCATAACGTGTTCCACAGCGCCGCTGGTTTTTCGATCAGTCGTTCGACGGCTTCTGCCAGAACCTTGCGGTTTTCCTGCTCGCTGAGAGCTTGATTTTCAAGACCCATCGTCCGGGAAGCCTGCGAGAGACGTTCGGCTGCAATTTGTTTTGCCCGCGTCCGCAACGTTTCTTCCAGGCTGGTTTTCGGAACAAACCCGTAGACGAATACAGAGTCCAACCCTTCCGCAATTCGGCGCATGGTTTTAAGAGTGACCGCGCCGGTGAATTCTCCTTTTTCAATGACTCCAATCCGTTGCTGGGCCATTCCTGTCCGGTTGGCAAGTTGTTTTGCGCTCATACCCAAGGCATCGCGAATCGCACGAATCCATCCTTTTTGAGGTGTATTGACCTCTAAAAGTGAATTAAACTTGGCTAAGTTAGCCCCGAGTTGCTCCCTAATCAATTTTGTATTTCTCATGACAGACCCTCCAAATGAGATATGTACAACATAAAAATTGTAACTCGGTCAAATAAAAACAATATAAAAGTTGAATTAAAGATATAAAAAACACCTTATAGATTGTTTTTAATCTACCCGCGGTAGCGGTTGGTGATGGGCATGCGGCGGTCGCGCCCGAAGGCCTTGGGTGTGATCTTGATGCCGGGCGGGCCTTGGCGGCGTTTGTATTCGCTCAGGTCAACCAGTCGGACGGCTTTCAAAACAGGGGCTTCGTTGAAGCCTGCGGCAAGCATGGCGTCGATGCCCATATCCTTTTCGACATAGGCTTCGAGGATCGGGTCGAGAACTTCGTAGGGCGGAAGTGAGTCGGTATCCTGCTGATCGGGTCGCAATTCAGCCGAGGGCGGGCGTTCAATGGTGGTCGGCGGGATGACCACGCCTTGTTCATTACGCCAGCGGCAAAGGTCGAAGACGAGGGTTTTGGGGACATCTTTGATAACGGCGAAGCCGCCCGCCATATCGCCGTAGAGGGTGCAGTAGCCGACGGCAAATTCGCTTTTGTTTCCCGTGGTGAGCACCAGCCAGCCGTTTTTGTTGGATAGAGCCATGATGAGTGTACCCCGAATCCGCGCCTGTAAATTTTCCTCTGCCAACCCGGGCTCCGGGTTCCAAACCTTGGAAAGTTCATCGGTGAATTTTCCAAAGATTGGAAAAATCGGAACGGTATGGAATTCCACACCGAAGTTGGCCGCGATTTCTTCGGCATCCGAAACGGTTTCGTCGGAGGAATATTGCGAGGGCATGGTGACCGCGGCAACGCGGTCGGCCCCGAGCGCATCGACCGCCAGTGCGAGCACGAGCGCGGAGTCGATTCCGCCGCTGACGGCGACGACGGTCTTTTTGAATCCGTTTTTATCGACGTAATCGCGCAGGCCGAGCTTGAGCGCTTCATAGACCTCTTCGAGCGGGCCAAGGATTTTCCAAGGTTCGGAATTTTTTTTCTCATTTTTTCCAAAGGTTGGAAAAACAGTTGTGAGGGTGTGTTCTTCAAAAAGCGGGGCGCGGGCGGTGACGTGTCCCTCCGCATCGAACGCCAGGCTTCCGCCGTCGAAAACAAGCTCGTCCTGCCCGCCGACTTGATTGCAGAAGAGCAGGGGGGCCTTTATCTTTTTGGCAACGTCTGCAAAGACGATTTCGCGCTCGAGTCGTTTGCCGCGGTGGTAGGGCGAGGCGGAGAGGTTGACGACGAGGTCGGGCTTTTCGTCGGCGAGCGCACGGCAGGCTTCACCGTCGGCGAGCCAAGAGTCTTCGCAGATGTGGACGCCCACGGTTGTTCCGAAGGCATCAAAGGTGAAGGGTTCGCTTCCTGCATCGAAGACGCGTTGCTCGTCGAAGACGCCGTAGTTGGGCAGAAGAATTTTTCGGTAGATGCCGACAACCTCTCCGGCATGAAAAACGATGGCAGCGTTGTAGCGTCCGGTGCCGTCGGTGATCGGTGCGCCGATGACGGTAAAGGCTTCCGCAGGCAGTTCGGTTGCAAGGCGCTGGAGCTGTTTATCGCAGTCGGCGATAAAGTGCGGGCGCAGAATCAGGTCTTCCGGTGGATAGCCGCAGAGGGAGAGCTCGGGGAAGACGATCAGCTGCGCCCCGGCATCAGCGGCCTCCTGCGCTTTAGCGAGGATGCAATCCGCATTCTTCTCCAGCGCTCCGACCGCGGGGTTCATCTGAACCGCAGAACACCGAATAGGGAATGTCGAATTGTGAAGTGAAGATCCTTTCATCTGCCCTTCGGTGTTCGGAATTCCATGTTCAATATTCGACATTCGCTACCGCCGGTAGTTCGGGGCTTCTTTGGTGATGCGAATATCGTGTGGGTGGGCTTCGGCGGTGCCGGCGGCAGAGACTCGGATGAACTGTCCGCTCTGTTGCAGGGCGTCGACGGCTTTCGTTCCGCAGTAGCCGAGGCTGGCCTGCAGGCCACCGCTGTATTGCTTGAGAACTTTGCTCACTTCGCCGGCGTACGGGACGACGCCTTCGATGCCTTGCGGGACGAGCTCGTCTTCGGCGCTGTCTTTGAGGCCGTAGCGCTGGCGCGAGCCTTCGCGCGATTTCATGGCGTCGAGACTGCCCATGCCGCGGTAGACGACGAATTGGCGGCCTTCGTAGAAGATTTTTTCGCCGGGGCTTTCATCGGTGCCGGCCAGTACAGAGCCCATCATGACGGCGGAGGCGCCGGCCACGAGCGCTTTAGCCACATCACCGGAGTGGCGGATGCCGCCGTCGGCGATGACGGGGATGGAGCCTTTCAATGCATGGGCGCAACTGTAGATGGCGCTGAGCTGCGGGACGCCGACTCCAGCAATTACGCGGGTGGTGCAGATCGATCCGGGGCCGATGCCGACTTTGACCGCATCGGCGCCTGCTTTTTGAAGCGCGAGGGCGGCTTCGCCCGTGGCGACATTCCCTGCGATGACATCGATGCCGCTGAGGTTCTTTTTGACCCAGGTGGTCATTTCGATGACGCCTTTGCTGTGGCCGTGAGCGGTGTCAACAATCATGACATCGACGCCGGCCCCCTGGAGGGCTTCGGCACGGACGTAATCGCCGGGGCCGATCGCTGCGCCGACGCGCAGGCGGTGCTGGTCGTCGCGGTTATAGAGGGGGCGGGTGTTTTCGATGAGGTCGGCGACATCGGTGTAGCTGTACAAACCGGTCAATTGGCCATTTTTAACCAACGGAAGTTTACCGATTTTGTTTTTCTTCATGATCTCGTAGGCCTGCTGAAGGGTGGTGCCTTCGTCAGCGGTGATCACGGTTTGGGTCATAATATCTTCGGCACGGACGTTCTGGTTTTCGGCAAACCGGATGTCTTTAGAGGTCAGAATTCCTGCGAGTGCGCCTTGGTCGTCGAGGATGGGGAACCCACTGAAGTTGTAGGCTTTTTTGGCGCATCGATCCTTAATCTCGGCAAGCGTTTGGTTGACGTTAAAGGTGATGGGTTTGTTGATCAGCCCGTTGAGGTGGTGTTTTACGCGCTCAACATGGTCGGCCTGTTCTTCGGTTTCGAGGTTCTTGTGGATGATGCCGATTCCACCATGCAACGCCATGGCAATGGCCATGTTGGCTTCGGTCACCGTATCCATCGCCGCGCTGATAAACGGGATGTTCAGTTTGATGTTAGACGTTAGGTTGGTCTTGATGTTCGTGTCGCCCGGAAGGAAGTCAGCGTACTGGGTAATCAGGGAAACATCGTCGAAGGTGAGCCCTTCATAGGGGAAGGTGCTCATGAATTTGTCGAGATACTTATTTTGGCTCATGGAAGGTGTCCTTTTGCCGAAACAGATTGGAGACTGTCGTCAATAGAGTCAATATGAAAACTGGAAGAGTGCTGGCGGGAACAGGGTCATTCGGTTCTCGGTAATAAGTTGTTGTTCCAAGGGGTTATGCAAAAA
>CAYYYX010000022.1:0-31355 GCA_964476065.1 uncultured Verrucomicrobiota bacterium
GATGAATTTTAGAATCCACACTTTTCCCATGAATACATAAGGCAGATCGCGATGCCCACTCTTCTTTGCTCAACAGGAAACGAGAGGCAGGCTCTCCTTTTCCATCTTCCGTGTGTTCGGTGTATTCCGTGGTTAACCCTTGATCCGTATCGTCTTTGCGTTCTATGCGTTCCTTTGTGGAAAATTCTCCCGATTGCCACTTCGTTGCTGTCGAATACAACAGCCTGTCTCGCACTCGAAACGCAGTTGAGAGAGGCGGTTTGACAACCGCAATGAAGCAACGCGGAATGGCAACCTCGGCTCTCTGCAGACAGGCAGAATGCCCGTCTCACCTTCCATCCGCCGTCGCCAGAGGCTATGGCAGAACAAGAGGTTCGAAAGAAGCAAGCGAGACGCTTGCTCTACTTTTCCAACCCTTGGAATTTTCAGGGCGAAGTTTTCCAGACATTGGAAAATGCAAGCGAGACGCTTGCGCTACTTTATTCATCTGAAAAACTTTCCCTTCCCTTTTTGTGAGGTTTCGTGTTTCTCGTGGAAAAATTCTTCCGATTGCCACTTCGAGGTCATTTCTAGAGGCAGACTGGAGCCCTGCGATCCATTCGGCCGATGGCCGAAAAAACCCCGCTCGGCTGAGCGGGGTTTTCGGTCTAAAGCCCAAGACCTAAAGCCCAAAGCCCAAAGCCTATGGCCCAAATCCTAAGGCCTAAAGCCTATGGCCTTTCCAGATCGGCGTGCCATTCCTGCAGGGAACGGATCGGAGCCTGCCCTTTATGCCGTGCGGCGATTCCTTCGGCGGCGGCGACTGCCGCCGCAACGGTGGTGATGTAAGGCACGCTGTGCTTGATGGCATTCTTCCGAATGTAGGAGTCATCGTTGACGCTGAGCTTGCCGGACGGTGTGTTAACGATCAGCTGAATCTCTCCGTTCTTCACCGCGTCCACAATATTTGGCCGGCCTTCGTGCGCTTTGAGAATCGGATCAACTTCGATACCATTCTCTTTAAGGAAGGTAGCGGTGCCCGCGGTGGCGAGCAGTTTGAACCCATCCGCCTTGAGCTGTTTTGCGGCCACCGTCAGTTTTTCAGAGCGGTCGCGTTCCGAAACGGTGAGCAGGACGGTGCCTTCCATCGGCAGGGTGCCTTTGGTGGCTTCCTGCGCTTTGTAGAACGCCAGCCCGAAGGAGGAATCGATGCCGAGCACTTCGCCGGTGGAGCGCATTTCCGGCCCGAGGACCGGATCAACTTCTGGGAACATGTTGAACGGGAAGACGGATTCTTTGACCCCGAAATGCGGGATGTCCTGATGCTTGAGGTTGAAGTCGCCGAGCTTTTTACCGAGCATGATTTCCGTGGCGATACGCGCCATGGAAAGGCCGCAGACTTTGGAGACGAGCGGCACGGTGCGTGACGCGCGCGGGTTGGCTTCGAGCACATAGACGACATCTTCGCAGATGGCATACTGAATATTCATCAAACCCACCACACCCATTTCGCGGGCGATGGTGCGGGTGTATTCATAGATGGTTTTGATGTGCTTTTCAGGAATGCTGACCGGTGGGATGACGCAGGCGGAGTCGCCGGAGTGAATTCCGGCCTGTTCGATGTGCTGCATCACGGCGGGGACAAAAGCGTCTTCGCCGTCGGCGATGGCATCGGCTTCGGCCTCGATGGCGTTTTCTAGATATTTATCAATCAGGATTGGCCGGTCGGGAGTGACGCCGACGGCGGCGGCCATGTAGTCGCGCAGCATCGGTTCGTCGTAGACAATTTCCATACCGCGTCCGCCGAGAACGTAGGACGGGCGCACCATCACCGGGTAGCCGAGACGGTTGGCAATTTCAACGGCACCGTCGACATCGATGGTCATCGCGCCTTCGGCCATCGGGATGCCGAGCTTCTTCATGATGACATCGAACTGGTCGCGGTCTTCGGCGAGGTCGATCACTTCGGGCGAGGTGCCGAGGATGTTTACGCCAGCCTCTTCGAGTTCGCGCGCAATGTTGAGCGGAGTCTGCCCGCCGAATTGGCAAATGACGCCTTTGGGTTTTTCCTTCTCGTAGATCTGCAGGACGTCTTCGACGGTGAGCGGCTCGAAGTAGAGCTTGTCGGAGGTGTCGTAGTCGGTGGAGACGGTTTCGGGGTTGCAGTTGACCATAACGGTTTCGTAGTCCATGTCGCGCAGGGTGAATGCGGCGTGAACACAGCAGTAGTCGAATTCGATCCCCTGCCCAATTCGGTTGGGTCCGCCGCCGAGGATCATCACTTTATTAGGATTGTCCGTGACCGGGACTTCGTCAGGTGCGTTGTAGCTGGAATAGTAGTAGGCTGCGTCTTCAACGCCGCTGACGGGTACGGCGTGCCAGCCTTCGACGACGCCAGCCGCTTTGCGCTGTTCACGAATATCCTTTTCAGGGACGTCGAGAATCTTGGCGAGATACGCGTCGGCAAAGCCGTCCTTTTTGGCGGCTTCGAGCAGTTCATCGGGCAGTTTTTCGCCTTTAGTTTTGAGCACCTCTTCTTCGCGCTCGACGAGTTCTTTCATCTGTTCAAGGAACCAGGCTTTGATGCTGGTTTTGGCGAACAGCTCTTCGATGGTCGCGCCTTTGCGGAGCGCTTCGTAGAGGATGAACTGGCGGTCGCTGGTCGGAACCGAAAGCTTCGCCATCAACTCTTCGAGGGAGAGCGAGTTGAAGTTTTTGACAAAGCCGAGGCCGTGACGTCCGTTTTCCAAACTACGAATAGATTTCTGAACAGATTCTTTGTAGTTTTTGCCGATGCTCATGACTTCGCCGACGGCGCGCATCTGCGTGCCGAGCTTGTCTTCAACGCCTTTGAATTTTTCGAAGGCCCAGCGGGCAAACTTGATGACGACGTAGTCGCCGGACGGGGTGTATTTTTCGAGCGAGCCGTCGCGCCAATAGGGAATCTCCTTCATGGTCATTCCGCCCGCGAGCTTGGCCGAAACCAGTGCGATCGGAAAGCCAGTGGCTTTGGACGCCAGCGCGGAGGAGCGCGAGGTACGCGGGTTGATTTCAATGACCACGATGCGACCACTGACCGGATCGTGCGCCCATTGAACGTTGGTTCCGCCGATCACTTGAATGGCCTCAACGATAGCGTAGGAGTCTTTTTGTAGACGGTCCTGCAATTCCTGACTGATGGTGAGCATCGGAGCGGAGCAGAAGGAGTCGCCGGTATGCACGCCCATAGGATCGATGTTTTCGATGAAACAGACGGTGATGAGTTTATTGTCGGCATCGCGCACGACTTCAAGCTCCAGCTCTTCCCAGCCCAGCACGCTTTCTTCGATTAAAATCTGACCAATGAGGCTGGCATTGATGCCCCGCTCGCCGATGACGCGCAGTTCTTCGACGTTGTAGACAATGCCGCCGCCGGTGCCGCCCATCGTGTAGGCGGGGCGAATGACAACGGGATAGCCGAGTTCGGCCGCCACTTTTTCGGCGTCTTCGACGCTGTAGACGGCGGTACTTGCCGCCATTTCGATACCGAGCTTGTCCATCTGCTTTTTAAATTCGATGCGGTCTTCGCCGCGTTCGATCGCATCGAGTTTCACGCCGATCACTTCGACGCCGTATTTTTCGAGAATCCCGTGCTTGGAAAGGTCGAGGGAAAGGTTGAGCGCGGTTTGACCGCCAAGGTTTGGAAGTAGCGCGTCGGGGCGCTCCTTAGCGATAATCCGTTCGATGGTTTCGAGGTTGAGCGGTTCGATGTAAGTGACATCCGCCATGCCGGGGTCGGTCATGATGGTGGCGGGGTTGGAGTTCACGAGAACAATTTTATAACCCAGCTCGCGGAGTGCTTTGCACGCCTGCGTTCCGGAATAGTCAAATTCGCAGGCCTGCCCGATAATGATGGGGCCGGAGCCGATGATCAGGACGGTGTTGATGTCTTTCAGTTTTGGCATGTGGTTCTCCTTTATGCTTTTTTATTAATCTATAAATCCGAAACCTTAAGGCGTGATGGATTTCTAACCAGATTTCTTCCACAACCCCTTAGTCAACAGGAACTAAACATGGGTGGTTTTTTCTCAGAATCATTAACGGCAGAATCATTGGGACTGAACTTCCACGGAAAAGGAGGTTATAAAGAAAATTTCCACTGCTTGGAATTATTTCTAGATTTGTTCCTAGGTTTGGAAAAAATGATTGCCACTTCGTTGCTGTCATTCTTCCAGCCCAGCTCGACTTCGTCTTCGGTTCTGCCGTCCATAATTTTTCCAGACTCTCCCTCTTCATTTTGGTTATATACATTCTAAGTCAAAAACAGATTGTGGCCCGCGAAGTCGGCATCGCTGGTGACATTGACTCCTAAACGGCGCAAACCGGCTTCATCCCCCGGCGAGGGAATGTGCGAAAGGTGGACTTCGCACCCTCGAAGATCGGGCAGTTTTTCCATCGCCATCTGCGCAGAGGGATTGACCGCCGCGCTGACGCTCAGCGCAATCAGCGTTTCTTCGAGGTCGAGGCTGGCCGATTTTCCGTTGAGAAGATCCTGTTTCAAGTGGCAAACGGATTCAACCACGCTAGGGCTAAGCAGGTGCATTTCGTCGGGCAGATCCGCAAGTATTTTAATTGCGTTAAGCAGCATCGAAGAAGCCGCATGCATCAAGGGCGAGTTGCAACCCGTAACCATCCGCCCGTCGGCCAACTGAAGGGCCGCTCCACAGAAAACGCCATCGCGCCCTTTTTCGGTTTGTTGCGCTTTCTCAGCGGCTTCGCGTGCCGGAAGAACAACCGATCGACCACTAGGTTCTGCCCCAACCTCTTTGAGCAACAGCTCGGCACGCTCAACGGTCTTCTGATCCGCGCTACCGAGAGCATATTCGCAACGGTAACGAAAATAGCGCCGGATAATCTCCTGAATGGAGGCCTCGCGCACCGCCTCGTCGTCGATAATTGCATAGCCCGCACGATTGACGCCCATATCGGTCGGCGACTGATAAATGGATTCCTCCCCGGTGATCCGCTCAAGGATTCGTTTGAGCACCGGGAAAATTTCCACATCGCGGTTGTAGTTCACAGACGCTTCCCCGTGCGCTTCGAGGTGGAACGAGTCGACCAGATTAACGTCGCCAAGGTCAGCCGTAGCGGCTTCGTACGCAATATTGACCGGATGCTTCAGCGGCAGGTTCCAAATGGGAAAGGTCTCGAACTTGGAGTAGCCGGAGGCGAGGCCGCGCTTATGGTCGTGATAGAGCTGGCTCAAGCAGGTGCCCATTTTGCCACTGCCTGGGCCGGGTGCAGAAACCACAACGATCGGCTTGGTGGTTTCAATATAGGGGTTCGCACCATAGCCTTCGTCACTGGCGATGACATCGACATCCGTCGGGTAGCCCTTTGTCGCGCGGTGAATGTAGGTTTTCACGCCGCGCCGTTCGAGCCGGTTCTTAAACTGAACGGCGGCGGGCTGTTCGTTGAAGCGCGTGATGACCACGCCCGCAACCGAAAGTCCCCATTCGCGTAGATCGTCAATCAGACGGAGCATATCCGCATCGTAAGTGATCCCAAAATCAGCGCGGACTTTTTTGCGCTCGATATCGCCCGCATAGATGCAAAGAATAATTTCGGCGCGGTCGCGCAGGCGTTGAAGAAGGCGAATTTTCACATTCGGGTCGAACCCGGGAAGGATACGCGAAGCGTGATAGTCAAAAACTAGTTTCCCGCCGAATTCCAGATAGAGTTTATTCTGGAACTTTTCCGCGCGCTGAATGATGTATTCACTCTGTTCGTCCAAATATTTTTCGTTATCAAAACCGACTTTCTGCATTCTTAAAAATCCTCCGTATTCGTTTCTATAATACACCGCGCACGTGAAGAGGGATTTTAATGCCACGAACAAAAACCGCAATCAAAACCCGCAACCGACTGCGCTTTTCCAATATTTCAAACGAGGATCGTCTTTTCAGCCTATTTTCTTTTGTTTCCAAAAGGACACTCGTGCACAATGCGGAACCCTATTTTAAACAGTCAAACGGAGCAAAATTATGTGCGGAGTGGTCGGATACATTGGAAATAAAGAAGCGGCTCCAATCTTGATCGATGGATTGCAGCGGCTGGAATACCGCGGATACGATTCGGCCGGCATTGCGGTGCTCCGCGATGGAACCATCACTTCAGGCAAAGAGGTGGGTCGGTTGGCCAATCTGGAACGGGAGCTCGAACAGAACCCGATTGCCGGCACCCGCGGAATCGGTCACACCCGTTGGGCGACGCATGGAGCCCCTTCGCAGGCCAATTCGCATCCGCACCTCAGCTCGGACGGTTCTATTTCGGTCGTGCACAACGGGATTATTGAAAATTACGCGGAGTTGCGCGATGAGCTTTCCGCACAGGGTCACACGTTCCTTTCGGAAACCGACACCGAAGTGGTTCCACATTTGATCGAACAGGCGCTCAAAAACGGCGCGACATCTCCGATCGAGGCGCTTCAAATCACGTTACAAAAGCTACGCGGAGCCTACGCTCTGGGCGTTTTGTTTCAAAGTGAGCCAGATGCGGTTTATTGCGCACGTCTGGGCAGCCCGTTGATTATTGGGATTGGCGAGAACGAAAACTTTATTGCCAGCGATGTTCCCGCAATCATCAACCGGATCTCTGAGGCCATTTATCTCAACGATGGTGAAATAGCTACATTGCGTACGGACGGGGTAGAAATTTGCACAATCGCCGGCGATGCGGTGACACCGGAAATCAAAAAAATTGAGTTTAAAGCTGAAGATGCCGAACACGCGGGCTTTGAAACCTTCATGTTGAAGGAAATCCATGAACAGCCACGGATTTTGCGCGCGCTGCTCGAAAAGCATGTGTCGTCAGAGGGTGTAATCGATATTGGCACGGATTTGAGCCCGGACTATTTCCGCAAACTCAACCGCATCATGATTGTTTCGTGCGGCACGGCCTATCACGCGGGGATGTACGCCAAGCTATTGCTGGAAAACCTGACCGGTATTGCGGTGGAAACGGATCTGGCGAGCGAGTTCCGCTACCGCGACCCGAAGATTGATCCCGGCACCCTGATCATCCCCGTTTCGCAGTCGGGCGAAACGGCGGATACACTGGCATCCATTCGGATGGCGAAGGACTGGGGTTGCAAAATCTTTTCGGTGTGCAACGTCGAAGGCAGCTCGGTGGTGCGCGAGAGCGATGCAACCTTCTTCACAAACTGTGGCCCCGAGATTGGCGTGGCTTCGACCAAGGCCTACACCGCTCAGCAGATGGCCTTTGCTTTGCTGTCGCTCTATATTGCCGAGGTGCGTGGGAATTTGACTCGGGAACAGGTTCAAGCCTATCTCAAGGATCTGCACGAGGTGCCCGATGCGGTTCACTATGTGATCCAGAAAAAGGCAGAAATTCAGGTGATCGGCGAGAAGCATCATGATGGCCCCAGCTCTCTCTATCTGGGCCGACGCTATAATTTCCCCACGGCGCTCGAAGGCGCGTTGAAGAATAAAGAAATTTCCTACCAGCACGCCGAAGGCTATGCGGCGGGCGAAATGAAGCACGGACCGATTGCACTCATCAACGAAGCCCTACCCGTCATTTGCATCTGCACACAAACCGCAGATGAAGTGTACGAAAAAATGCTTTCGAACGTCAAAGAGGTCGAGGCGCGCCGCGGCCGCATTATTGCGGTGGTGAGCGAAGGCGACACCGAACTGTCGAAGCTGACGGACGATGTGATTGTTGTGCCGGCCGTGCGCGATGAGTTCTCGCCGATGGTCAATGTCGCGGCGCTTCAACTGCTAGCCTATTACGCGGCCCGCGCTCGCGGGACAGATATCGACAAACCGCGCAACCTGGCCAAAAGCGTCACCGTGGAATAACCACTCTTTGGCGTTGCCGAGATCAATTGATGGAGGCTACCTGTCCGCCGTAGCCGCCTGACCTCCCTAGCCTCGGCGGCGGAGGTTGGCGAAGGCGGGAGCCTCCACCCTTTCATTTTTCCAAGGGTTGGAAAATCCGCAAGATGGCCCTGGGCGTCGAAGAGCTTCATGGGGCAGACCCTACCCGCCGAGAGCCGTAGAATCAATGCGCGGCTTTCGGTCGGATCCTCGGAAAGGTGGAAAAGCAGGCCGGGTTCGCCGACGGTGGTTTTGATCCATTCGCCAATGCCGCCGCGTTCGGTGACGCTGCCCGGCGGAATGTATTTCAAATTATCTTTGCGCACGGCGATCTGGGTCAGCGCTTCCTGAATGACGTATGCGCGGCCATCCTGCGATTCACCCAGCAGTGCGGGCAGCAGATTTTCATCGTCCTGCCCTGCGCTCGGGCCTCTTCGATGCGGGCTGCACCTCCGGCGGCATCGACCAGCCGCTTACCGATTTAAACTTGCCCGTCTGTGGTAAAATGGATTCCCTCATAGGTGGGTAAATCATCCACCGGGGTCACCGCCATTTTCGGGCGCGTTTCCGCGACCGAACGGATAGTCGCCAAGAACATTACCATTCGCTTGATCAATCGTCAGAACCAACATAACATCTGTTGCTTCGCATTATGAGATTACTGTCTTCCATTTTCAAAACTGGGTCTACTTCGGAAAAAACTGCTATTTTCGGAGATATCCACTCTAACATCGAGGCCCTTGACGCCGTGCTCGCAGACATGGAGACGAATGGGGTCACCCGGTTTTTCTGCACTGGTGATGTTGTCGGCTATGGTGCCGACCCCTCTGCCTGCATTCAGCGCCTCCGGGAGCTGGACGCTTTGACCGTCAAAGGAAACCACGATGAATACTGTGTCGGCGGGTTCGTTCCGGCCGATGTCAACCCCATTGCCCGCGAAGCCATTTTGTGGACCGAAAAACAATTGACCTCGGCAGAATCCATCTGGCTGCTCAATCTTCCGATGAGACGGCGGGACGGTGAACTCGGTGTCGTCCACAGCACCTTTGAGCCCGGGCAAAACTGGCCTTATATCTTCAACGCACAAAATGCGGAACCCAGTCTCCAGCTCCAACCGATCCCGATCGCTTTCTACGGACACACTCATCGACCGACGGTTTTTGTTCAAAACCAGAAGGGAACGATCCATCAGAAAAAGTTTGAAAAGATACGGATCAAAAAAAACCGACTCTATTTTTTCAATCCAGGCAGCGTCGGCCAGCCGCGCGACGGCGACCCGCGCGCCGCCTATGCGCTCTATGACCCCGCCGAAAAGACCGTGACCCTCCAACGCGTCGAATACGACATCAAAACCGCTGCCGAAAAAATCCTTCGGACCGGACTCCCCTCCCGCAATGCCCAACGCCTCGCACTCGGAAAATAAGTCCGGTTCCGCAAATCGAGACCCGAGAATCCATTCCTCCAGCGCCCATGCCACTGATCCTAAAGCATGTAACGATTGAAATGTCGTTTTGCAACCAACAAAGAGACTCGCCCTAATGGAGGGGGAACTTTTATTCTTCTTTTTTACCCTTTGCAGGTGGCCTTCCATTTTTCGAGCGCGACCCGCCAAGCCTCAACATCCTGCGGCTCGTAGGTTTCGGATTCATCCGCAAACGAGTTGCGGATGATCTCGCGTCCCTCTTCCAGAGATTCTATATCCCCCATGGCAAGCATCTGCATGATGAGATTGCCGACCGCCGTGGCTTCGATGGGGCCAGTAATCACCTTGCGCCCGAGAGCATCGGCCGCGAACTGGTTCAGCGTTTTATTCTGGCAACCGCCGCCAACGATCCTCAACACATCCAGTTTTCTTCCACTGAGTTGTTCAAGGGTTTCGTAGGTGTCGGCATAGAGCAGCGCGAGCCCTTCGTAGGCCGCGCGGAGAATTTGTCCGTGTTCCTGCGGGCGCTTCTGGCCGGTTCGTTCGCAAGCTTCCTGAATGCGGGCCGGCATGTCCCCGGGTGCCAGGAAAACCTCATCGCTCGGATCGATAAAAAACTCAAACGGCGTTGAAAGCAGCGCCATTTCCGCCATCTCATCCCAGGTGTAGCTGAAGCCCTGCTCTTCCCAAACACGGCGCAGCTCCTGAATGATCCAGAGTCCAGACAGGTTCTTGAGGAAGCGGATCGTATCGCAAACGCCGACTTCGTTGGTGAAGTTGGCGGCCAGCACATCGTCATTGATGACCGGCTCCGGCAGTTCGGTTCCGAGCAGCGACCAGGTGCCGGAGCTGAGGAATGCGCAGTGTTCTTCCGGCATGACCGGTACCGCAGCGAAAGCACTGGCCGTATCATGACTGCCGACGGCGACCACGGGCAAGCCGCTGGTTTCGCCGATCACGGTTCCGGGATCGACCAGTTCAGCGAACAGATCGGTGCGGATACCGAGCCGCTCAAGCAGGTCGAACGCCCAGTCTTTGGTGACGGGGTTGTAGAACTGCGAGGTGCTGGCAATACTGCGCTCAGCCACCATTCGACCGGTCAGCCAATAACTCAGAAGATCCGGGGCGAACAGCATTTTATCGGCGGTCTCATATTGCACGGAGTCTTCCAGCGCCATCGCCATGTATTGATAGAGCGAATTGAGTTCCATGAACTGGATACCGGTCTGGGCAAACACCTCTTCCTTCGGTACACGCTCAAACACCTTTTCAAACATGCCGGAGGTACGGCTGTCGCGATAATTAACTGGATTGCCAAGAAGCTTTCCGTCGGCATCGAGCAGTCCGGAATCGACACCCCAGGTGTCGATGCCCATCGATGAAATCTCATCGCCGTACTCCTTGAGGGCCAGCGTCAGCCCTTCCGTGATATTGCGGAACAGATGCACAAAGTCCCAAAAGAGCCTGCCGTTGATTTCGGTTGGTCCGTTCCAGAACCGGTTCATCTCTTTGAGTGTCAGCTTGCCGTTGTCGAGCGTCCCGACAATCGTACGTCCGCTGGACGCGCCCAAATCCACTGCTAAATAATGCTTGGCCATGTTGGGCGTCTCTCTTTCTAGGTTTATACTTGTTTTTGCCGATAGGATTCGACTTCCCAGTTTTCGATAAATTCACGCGCGGCATCGGTCATGTAGTTGATGCCGCCGAAGGCTTCCGCCAGCTGCATCACGAGTGCGCCGTCCTGCGCCAACTCCAGGGCGAGATTGGCATTGGTCTGAGAGGTTCCGAGGCCATAAACACGCGGCCCGGCGATCACGACCTTCGGAGCACACCCGCGTTCTGCCTGGTATGCCGCCACGGCCTCAGCCGTCAGCTCCGCAGTAAACGGGAAGGCTTTCGCGTAGACCAGATGATCTGGAGTGATCGGCCCCGGTGCAACGCCGAACAACCCGGACGAAGCGACAAAAGCCGCATCGTCACCGAAAATCTCTTTGATCTTCTCTGCGGTTTCCGGAGCCTCGGGGGCATCAGAAATACCGCCTTCGGCGGCACAGGCTTCCAATGCTTGGAAAATTTCTGCCTGTTTATATTCCGCATCCAGCGCATTCATCACGCGGGCGTAGAGCGCGCGGATTTCATCGGCCGTATCGGCCGCGATGAAGACGCCGTGATTCTGGAGAAACAACAATTTGGGCTCGTGACCGTGCTCCGCCTTGCACTGCTCAATGCGCTCGCGTACCACCATGCAAAGCGTATAGCCGGGGTCGATGTACTCGACCCACAGGGCGTCGGGGAAAAGTCGTTTACAGGCGTCTTCGCCCCCCTTCGCACACGTCAGCCCGTTCACCGAACAGGGGTGAGTGTGAACAACATAGATGGCCTCAAACACATTGTGAAGCGGTGCTTCGACCGAGGGGCGGCCGGCATTGTTTTCCACGGCATCGGCCATCAGGTTTTTAACCAGCTCCTCGCGGGCGGCCGACTCGGCGGGTGTTTCCACCGCGTAGAGCTCGTTAATTTTTGTGCGGTTCATCTGCACGAATGTCTCGGGGGTCAACCCGCCCAGCGTCGTGCCGGAGGGTTTCACCCAAAGAGTGGTTTCATTTTTGACCGAGGTATTTCCTCCCCCGCCTTTTACGTACTCTTCAGAACCGAACTCATGAGAGAGTTCCACGATTATTTCAAGCTGTTCCATATTCTTCTCCTGCGATTTACATCGCGGCTTTGTAAATTTCGATTGCATCTTCGCGCGTCATGTCGCGCGGGTTACCCGGAGCACATGGATCGACGAGTGCCAGATCCGCCATCGTGGGGATTTTCTCTTCGGAAACCCCGAGTTCTGCCAGACCGGCGGGGATGCCGACATCTGCACTCAGTTTTTCGATCGCGCCGATGGCTGCAGCGTTGGCCGCATCCAGATCCATCCCGTCGGTGCTCACACCCATCGCTTTGGCCACATCGCGCAGCTTGTCGCCGCAGAACGGTGCGTTATAGCGAATCACATGCGGCAGAAGCACGGCATTACAGACACCGTGCGGCAGGTTGTAGATTCCACCGAGCTGGTGAGCCAGAGAATGAACCACGCCAAGTCCGCAGTTACTAAACGACATTCCGGCCACAAACGATCCGTAGGCCATTTTGCTGCGCGCTTCGATATCGTCGCCCTGCTCAACCGCGGTGCGTAGGCTTTCGGAAATCAACTTGATCGATTCAAGAGCGAGCGCATCGGTCAAGCGGTAGGCCCCTTTGGTTATATAGGCTTCCACCGCGTGGGTCAGCGCGTCCATGCCGGTGGCCGCGGTCAGCGCGGCGGGCTTGGCTGTCATCAGTTCCGGATCATTCACCGCAATCGTTGCCAGACAGTTTTTATCGACCATCACCATTTTCACATGACGCTCTTCATCGGTAACCACATAATTAATGGTCACATCCGATGCCGTACCCGCCGTCGTGTTAATGGACACGATCGGCAGGCCCTTTTTAGCGGATTTAAAGACCCCCTCATAATCGCGGATGTCACCGCCGTTGGTGGCGAGGATCGAGATGGCTTTCGCACAGTCCTGCGGGGAGCCGCCGCCGAGGGAAACGATGGAGTCGCATCCGTTGTCCTGAAGCACCTTGAACCCGGCGTTGACATTGGCGCAGGTCGGATTGGGCTGTACGCCGTCGTAAAGCGCATACTCCACTCCGGCAGCATCCAGCACATCGGTCAGTTGTTTCACAACGCCGAGCTGATTGAGAACGGCATCGGTGACGAGCAGCGACTTCGCAGAGCCCATCGCTTTGATTTCTGCTCCGACATCGCTCAATACACCCGGCCCGATCATACTCATCGCCGGCATAAAATAAGTTCTTTTCTCCAACATGGTTCTATTCCTTAAAGGTTAAAGGCTTCGCACAGTTCGTCGATGACCTCTTGCGACATCGCGATATGCCCGCCGATCGACGCACTATCGATGATCGCTTCGGCGGAGCACTCCAGCACTTCGAGCTTATCGAAAGCGGAGAGAACATCTGCGCCGACCACCATCACCCCGTTGTTTTCCAGAACTGCGGCTGGGGTTTTAAGAGTCAGGGTTTTGGTGACCCTATCAAAATCAGTGTAGCTGGCTTCAAACGGGAGCAAGCTGACCTCGCCGACAAAGACGTAGCTTTCCGGAATGGTGTAAGTATCGACTTTTTCTCCGCAGATGCTGAAGGCCAGCGCATTGACCGGTGCCGCATTGATGATGCAGTTCACCTCAGGGGTGGCATCATAGACGGCACGGTGTGCATGCAGCGCACGACTCGGTTTTTTACCGAACTGCTTCTTGTTCTTGCGGATCATCACGAGGTCTTCCGGCTCAATGGTAAACCGGTCGAGCGGATACGGGGTGATGAGGAACGAGTCTTCATCAATCCGTGCGGAGAAGGTTCCGGTGGTTCCGCTCAGAAGACGCTGGCGGTATCCACGCCGAACGAACCGGGCCAGCTGACAGCGCAGTTCCTTTTCCTTGATGCTCATCATATCGGTGTCGTACTCGAACGCTTCGAGCTTGTAATAGCTCTTGGACTGCATCTGGATCTGTTCTTCGGTCAACACATTAGCTGTTCCAATGGAACCGGCTTTAATCTGCGCCTTCGCACAGACTTCGAGCGATTCAAAGCGCTGGAAGGCATCCTGCAGGTTCTTACCCCCGCAACACACCCCGTGGTTTTCAAGGATGACGCTGTCGTAGCCCTTTTTGAGTTCGTCGGCGATTTTCGCGCCGAGATCGTCACTGCCCGGCACGCCGTACGGGGCGAAACCAACTTTGCCGTTGCTGTTCCAGGCCGTCGGATAGGCTTTGGTCTCTGGCACTTTGTGCGCGCAGCTGAACGCCACCAGCGACATCGGATGCGCATGAACTACCGACCGGAAATCTGGGCGGGCCTCATAGGCCGCCTTATGGAACGGAAACTCGGAGGACGGCGGATGAAGGCCGTCAACCGTTCCATCCTTGCGGACACAGACAATATCTTTGGACGTCAGCTCCCCTTTATCAACGCGGGCCGGCGTAATCCAGATATCACCGTTATCGTCCTTGATCGACAGATTGCCGCCGGACGTCGTTGTCATTTTATAGTTATAAATCCGCTCCAGTGTCAGAGCGATTTCCTCGCGGGGATGCATATATTCGTATTTCACAAGAACTCCTTGGTAAGTTTAAACGTTAAAAATTATTCGCCGAACATTTCGTCGTAGTCGGCCTGGGAGGCTTTGATCACCTCTTTGGCGCGTTCGGGGCCATACATCTCCAGCACTTTCACATTGGCTTCGCCGCCGGGCGTGAGCTTGTAGGTTTCAAAATAGTGCTGCAACCGGTCGATCAACGCCTCCGGAATATCGTCGAGGCTCTTGGCATGACTCCAGAAACGGTCTTCGTGCAGCACCGCGATGATTTTGTCGTCGGCCTCTCCGCAATCGATCATCTGCACCCCGCCGATGACGCGGGCGCGCAGAATGACTTCGCCGCGGTTGATGGGTCGTTCGGAGATGACACAGATATCGAGCGGGTCGCCGTCCCCTTTGACGGAGGAGGGCGACATGGCTTGAACCCGTGCGCCGCAATAGGTGCGCGGCACAAAACCATAGAGCGTCGGCGGCATCGACGAGGTGAGCTGCGGGCGGTCAACTCGCAGATACCCCGTCGCCTTGTCCACCTCATATTTCACCGCATCAAACGGCGTCATCTCAATGTAGGCATTAACCACATCGGGCGCTTTACGCCCGATGTCGAGTCCGTGCCACGGGTGAGGACGCCAGCGGTAAAATGTTTTCGGAAAGGACATGGTTTCTCTTTCGTTTAAATGGCGTTCGCGTTCGCGAGGAGATATTTCTCCGCTTCCGGGCTCCAGAGTCCGTTGTGCTTTTCGACGATGACGGCCAGCTCTTTACAGGTCGGGCAGTCTTGGTTTTCCAGATCATCCAGTGCGGTGAGCTGCATGGCGATGCCGGTGTAGACGAGCTTTTTACCGCCGGGAATATTCGGCAGGTTCAAGGTCGTTTCCACTGCGGAGTCGAGTCCGCCGACGTGCGTAATCATAACGGACGGGTTGAGTTTGCCCGCTTCCATCATTTTGAGGGACTCGAGCATGTCGTCGGTGTTGCCACCGCTGGTTCCGCAGATATGCGTTGCACCGTAGTGAACATTGAAGAAATTCATCGATGCGGTGAATTCGGCATTGCTCGGTCCGGCGAAAAAGTTCAGGCAGCCGTCGAAGCCAAGGATGGCGTCGGCCTGTTCGATGACCGGTTTGACCGGCGCATACACAAACACATCATTGAACCCTTCGCCGGTCGGCGTCAGCGATTTGAGGTAGTCAACGCCCTTGCCCTCTTCGGCGGTGTTGACGTAAATGAGCTCCACGCCGTTGGCTTTGGCCTCTTCCACCGTGAAGATGGACGCCGCGCGCTCGAGGCGGGCGGTGTCGATGTCAGTGACAACGAGCAGGCCGGGTTTACGGTCGCAGTGGATGGCGTAGTCGATGGCTCCGAGACCCATGGGGCCGACGCCGGCGAGGATGGCGGTTGCGCCGCCTTCGACGATTTCCATGTCGTGAACATAGGAGCCGGGGGTCGTGTGATAGTTGGCGTGGTAGCCGCCGACAATGCAGGACATGGGTTCCGCCAGTGAGCCGAGATAGAAGGCGTCGCCATCGAACGGGAGCAGGCAGTTATTGGTCATCACTTCTTCCGGAATGATGATGTGCTGCGCATTTCCACCGATATGCGGATAGGAGTAGCCGGGAGCGGAAAGTACGCCAACGGGGCCGTTTTCATCAACCAGTGCGGGCTGGATGGAGAACGTCTGTCCGGCCTTAAACTGATCAGCCCACTTGGCGCCAACCTCGACGATTTCGCCGCAGAATTCATGCCCGACGATGATCGGGTTTTCTGCCACATCGTTCGGGATGCGCTTGTGTTTGATGCCCTGCGTGGCCGCCTTGTAGGACGACATGCAAATGGAGTCGGATACAATCTTCGCGAGGATTTCCGTATCCTTGATGGCCGGAAGCTCAAACTCTTCCAGTCTTAAATCGTTTTCGCCGTAGAGTCGTACTGCTTTTGTTTTCATAATTTTCCTTTTAAAAGTTCAATTTCCAGTTTCAGGTTTCTAGTTAAGCATGACTTGCCCGCCAGTAACGGGGATGGCCTGGCCTGTTTCGTATTTCTGTTCTACGGAATATAGTATGGCTTTGGTGACATCTTCGCCGTCGCATCCGCGGTTCATGGGAACCTGCGCCTCGTAGAAGCGGCGAACCTCCTCGATAGTTTCTGCGCCAGGCACCTTGCCGGTGTTGAGATACTGCGTGAACAGCCCACGCTCGGGATCGCTCCAGAGCGGGCCGTCGAAAAAGTTTCCGGGACACACGGTATTCACCTTGGTGTTATCCGCCACCAGCTCCTTGGCAAAGCTCTGTACGAGCCCGACGGAGCCGAATTTGGATCCGGCATACGCGCCGTTTTTGTTAGAGCCTTCGAGTGCCGATTTAGAGCTGATGGTGACAATATCGGTAAAATAGTTTCCGGTCGGCTTATTCATCGCTTCCATCACCGGAGCCACCAGCTTGGTGCAGAGGAAAAAACCGATGTAGTTCACGTCGGTGACAAACTCGAAATCTTTGAGCGTCATCTCCTTCACGCTGCCGGCCTTGAGCACGCCTGCATTGCTGACAAACAGGTCGATTCCGCCGGTGGTCAAAATAATCTCGTCGACCATGGCTTTCACGGATTCTTCGTTGGCAACATTCACAGCGACACCGAAGGCGACCGTACGGCCCGCGGTTTCGTTCAGCTCAGCCGCCAGTTTTTTTGCGCCGGCGATGTTCATGTCGGCAATAAAAGCAATCGCGCCGTTTTTGATCAGCTCGCGAACAATGCCTTCGCCGAAGCCCTGCGCTCCGCCGGTCACCACAGAAACCTTATTGTTCACAACCGCCGCGCGGCCGGTCACTTTCTGCGCATTGGAGGTTCCGTTTGCCGCATCGTCGACATCTTCACCGAGCAGGAAGCCGCCGACGCCGTCGACGCTGACCGAGCGCATGCCGGGCTTAAACTTCGCTTCGAGTTCATCTGCCGAGCAGGTGAGCTCGGCGTTTTCAATCGAGTCCTTAAAGACGACAATGTCGCCCTTCTCTCCGTCAAATGTCAGTCCGCGTAGTAGCGGGGAAATTTCCAGTGCTTTCATGATTTTCTCCTTTAAAAATTTAACAACACTGAATCAGGAACGAGTAGATCAGAATAATTATGGACAGAATGATTTTCCAAACATTGGAAACTGATCCGACTGAGAATTATTCTGTCCTTAATTATTCTGATCCATTTTTTCTTTTGGTGGCGGCTTCGCCTCTCTGCATCCTCTTAAATAAGCTCTACCGCCTTTTCCGGACGCGTGTGGTCGATGCGTTTTCAATCGAGTCCTTAAAGACGACAATGTCGCCCTTCTCTCCGTCAAATGTCAGTCCGCGTAGTAGCGGGGAAATTTCCAGTGCTTTCATGATTTTCTCCTTTAAAAATTTAACAACACTGAATCAGGAACGAGTAGATCAGAATAATTATGGACAGAATGATTTTCCAAACATTGGAAACTGATCCGACTGAGAATTATTCTGTCCTTAATTATTCTGATCCATTTTTTCTTTTGGTGGCGGCTTCGCCTCTCTGCATCCTCTTAAATAAGCTCTACCGCCTTTTCCGGACGCGTGTGATCAATGCGTTTTCCAATGTCTGCATAAAATGCAATGCGTTCTTCCAAGGTTTGGAACTTTTTTGGGTTTTCCGGATGGAAAATTCCAAGGTTTGGAACTTCGGATGCGAGTTTTTCGTGCGCGATGAGCGCATAGGCGGCATCCGCTAAATGCACAAACTGAGGCTCGAGCAGAATCGGGCCATTAAAGCTCTGGCGCGAGCTGTTGATGTCCACGCCGCTGATTTCCATCAGTCCGTGCTTTTTGCAAAGCGCCTGCAAGCGGGCGAGCTGTTCGCGGGTGTTGCGCGGCGGCATGTAGGTGATGGCCTTGAAACCAATTTCCGCCAACTCCGCAACGAGTTGGTCGAGGAAGTCGTCTTCGAATTTCTCGGCCTTTTTGTCGCCGGTGGGCGATTCGCCGACATCGCCCAGGTAGGCGTAGGCCGGAATGGCACCGATGTCGTTGGCAAACTTCACGGCATCGCGAACGTTCATGCACTCCTCTTTTCCGGAGGGGATGAAGAAGAGCGGAACGAGCGAGGCTTTGAAGACGCCGAGCAGGTCATAGGCATAGTGCGGGTTGTCGAGGTCGAGCAGGACTTCTTTGAGTTTTCCAGGGATTGGAATTTCGAGCTTTTCTTCGACAAACCCAATCAGCGGGCCCCCTTTGCCAAACTCATTAATGAGCTTGAGCGACAGCGCATAAAGAATGTGGCGCTCGGTGATCGACCCGCCGTTATTCGCTTCAGAAATCGCCATCACATCGGCATTGAAGTCGAGCGTCGGTGCGCCGCGCTCTGCCAAAACCACATTGAGCATTTCGACCTCCTTGCGGTCGCGGGCAATCCGCGCCTCGTGCGCCGGCTTCAGGAATTCCGCGACGGTTCTAAACTGGCTGCGCGGAATGCCGTGAAAGGCGATGTAGGTGATATTCGGCTCATCCGGGTTGTTGGTCTTGCGACCTTCCACGGACGTGCCATCCATATTGACGCGCATTTCGCACCCGGCGGTGCAGGCAATATTGACGGCCTTAGCGGCCTCCAACATTTCCTCACATCCGGACACCGAATCGTGGTCCATAATCCCGACCGTCTGCAGTCCGGCTTTCGCCGCCTCGATGGCAATCTGCGTCGGCGAATACGGACTGAACGAATAGATGGAGTGAACGTGGTTATTCACCTCGTCGGTCAGAGCCACTCCGGCTTTGACGCTTTCTCCAAGTTCTCGAACGGCATTGAGTCGCTCTTTAACTTTTTCTGAATTCAAGCTCATGGCTCTTCCCTCCAAATTTCGAATATTGAATATCGAACAAGGAACCGCAGAAGTTTTCACTTCGAAATTCGAAATTCCTTGTTCGATATTCTGCGTTCCCTAAACCCCTTTACGGGCAATGCGGAGCATTTCGCCGGTGGTGTAGTTATGCGCCGGCACATGACCGGGCAATGGCAGAATGCGCTCGTGAATGGCATCAATGATCCAGCTCGCCTGCGGGAAGTAGTCGGTTTCCATTTCGGCGGCTGGCGAGATCCAGTTCTTAGCACCAATCACCACCGGCGGCGCATCGAGGTCGTCGAAGCACAGGGTCGTGATGTTGGCGGCGATGTTGTGTAGGCAGGAGCCACGCTCAACGGAGTCGGAGGCCAGTACCACGCGGCCGGTCTTTTTAACGGACTCGACGATCTTGTCGTAGTTGAGCGGGTTGACGAAACGAAGATCGATCAGTTCGACTTCGAGGCCGTACGTTGACTTCATTTCTTCAACCACTGTCATGCCGCTGTAAAGGACCGGGCCGAGGGTGATCAGCGTCAGATCTTTGCCCTGCGTGCGAACCGCCGGCTCGCCTTCCGGCGTTTCGAAGTAACCTTCCGGCACACCGTCTTTTTCGAACAGTTCGCCAACCCCGTAGGTTTTCTGCGATTCGAAGAAGATGACTGGGTCGGTTCCTGCCAACGCGAGGTTGAGCATTCCTTTGGCGTCACATGTGGTGGCTGGGTAGTAGACTTTGAGTCCCGGGATATGGTTGACCATCGCGGACCAGTCCTGCGAGTGCTGCGCGCCGTATTTGTTTCCGACGGAAACGCGGAGGACGAGCGGCATTTTCAGGATACCGGCGGACATGGACTGCCATTTGGAAATCTGGTTGAAGATCTCATCGCCGGCACGACCCATAAAGTCGCAATACATCAACTCGACACAGACGCGGCCGCCGCTGAGAGCGTATCCGCAAGCCGTTCCAACAATCGCACCTTCGGAGATGGGAGAATTGAATAGACGATGATAGGGAATGGCTTCGGTCAGACCGTTGTAACAAGCAAAAGCTCCACCCCAGTCGCGGTTTTCTTCACCGTAGGCCACCATGGTCGGGTCGGTGTAGAAGCGGTGAATCATCGCTTCGAAGATGCCGTCGCGATAGGTGTAGAGTTTGTTGGCCTTGAACGGTTTTCCGTCGGCATCAAATGCATAACGCTCTTTGCGCTTGAGTTTCTTGACGCGGGCGTTGTCTTCCATTTTCTCGAGAACTTCCGGCTCGCGGTCGTCGAATTTTTCGACCTTGCCGTTGGAGTACATCACCTCTTCGATGAGGTTGATGTCCGAGTAGGCGGAAACAGACTCGTCGATCGACAGCTTCATCGCTTTGCTGACTTTCGCAACGATCTTCGCTTTGAGCGCGGTGGCATCGTCTTCGGTCATTGCGCCGTTGCTGATGAGGTATTCACCGAATTCCTTGATGCAGTCGGCTTCTTCCCATAGCGCCATTTCCTCTTTCGAACGGTAGGAGGAGGCATCAGACGGGGAGTGTCCGGAAATGCGGTAGGTGACGACATCGAGAAGTGCGGGGCCTTTACCCGCGAGCAGAAGTTCTTTCTGACGCTCTGTGGCATCGGCCACGGCGAGTGGGTTGTAACCATCAACACGTTCCGAATGCATCTGCTCAGGGTTGATCCCAGCACCAATGCGGGCGAGCATATCATAACCCATGGTTTCTCCATTGGTCTGTCCGCCCATGCCGTAGTGGTTGTTCATGATGTTGAACAAAACGGGCGGGGAGCCGAATTCGTCGTCCCACAGCTCGCGGTACTGGTCCATGGCGGCAACCCAGAAACCTTCCCAAACCGGGCCGCAACCGAGGGAGGCGTCGCCGATGTTGGCAACCACGATGCCAGGCTTGCGGTTGATGAGTTTGAACATGGCCGAACCGACAGAAATATCGCCGGATCCACCGACCAACGCATTGTTAGGCATGGAGCCAAACGGGATAAAGAAGGCGTGCATAGAGCCGCCGAGTCCTTTGTTAAAACCGTTCTGACGAGCAAACACTTCGGCGAGTGTTCCGTAGAGAACGAAATCTTCGGCGAGGTCTTTCACGTCTTCATGCGAACCGTCTTTGACGACGTTCAGCGTCGCGCCATCGAAGAACTCTTCCATGATCTGCGTGAGCTTCGCGTCGTCGAGCTTGCTGACAGCGGAAAGACACTTGGCGAGGATTTCTCCGTGCGAGCGATGGGATCCGAAGATGTAATCATCGGTGTCGAGGTGAACGGCCTGACCGACGGCGGCGGCTTCCTGACCAATCGACAGATGGGCCGGTCCGGGGTGGTTATATTCCATTCCTTCGTAGGCACCCTGCACCTTGATCTGGTTGAGCATGGTTTCGAATTCACGGATGACAAGCATGTCGTAGTACATTTTGACCAGACGCTCTTTGCCGTATTTTTTCTCTTCGGCTTTGTAGTTCGATTTGTACTGCATCACCGGGATCGGCTTGAAGGTGATCTCGCCCGCCTTACGGGTTTCTTTGGGACAGATGACTTGATTCTTTGGCATGGGTTCTCCTTTCAGTCGAACGAACCGCAGATTAGTGAACATGGATTAGTGAATTTCGAAGGAACACCCTTCATTACTCAGCGACTCCATATTCGCTTCTCAGCGACTCCCTCACTTTTCTTCTGTTTTAATGTTTTTCTTAGCTGTTTTAATTGAGGTTACAAATATCGAAATCAACTCATCCGCCTCGTCAGCCAATGAGCTCAGCTTGCTGGAGTCAACCAACTCAGCCTTGATGATAATTTTCAGGCAAATCAGAGACTCCCGCAGTTCCTTCAGAGAAATGCTCATTTTATGAACAAAATCCTTACGAGACTCTGCTCCTTGAGCTTCTCCATAATTGAGTGCAGGCGAAGAACCGCTACGGCAAATCTGTCCTGAAAGATGCTGCCCCGCCTTCGTTAAAGGGAGCGCATCGGATACTTTAATGCACCGGGCAGCAAACTCAACGAGCCGATCTTCCAAATCAAATGTTTTGTTTTCTGTCATCGCCCCTCCTCCCTTCAACAATCTGCGGTTCCATGTTCTCTAATCTGCGGTTCAGCTGTTTCAAAATTGAAACAGCGTACTTCTGATAACTTCTCCGACCGTCGGGTGCGGGAAAACAATTTCTTTGATGTCTTCGATCCGCAGCTCGGCTTCGATCATGGCGGCCACTCCCCAGATGATTTCTGAGCTGTACGCGCCGAACATATGAACTCCCAACAACACGTCGGTATCGGCGTCTTTAACCACCGTGACCTGTCCGGGCCCTTTCTTTCCGTTCTCGGCGAGGAAGCGGCCACTCATCAGGAGCGGAAGGGTCGCGGTTTCGACGTTAAACCCAGCCTCTTTGGCCTGATCCGTCGTCAATCCGCAACCCGCGATCTCGGGCATGGAATAAACCGCCCATGGAATCGCATTCATCCGGAAGCGATCCGATTTTCCGAGAAGGGTATTCAGCGCCACTTCACCCATCCGCGTTGCGGAGTGAGCCAGCTGCGATTTGCCGGTCACGTCGCCAATGGCGTAGACGTTCGGCAAGTTGGTGCGCATCTGATCATCCGTCTTGATCCCGCTGCGGTCGACGTCGAGGCGGGCTTCTTCGAAGCCCATGCCGGCAAGGTTCGGTGAACGACCCACAGACATCAGTACGAGGTCGGCATTGATCGATTTTTCTTCGCCCTTTTTGTCGATGTATTTTACGTCGTGACCATCAATCGCGGTCACTTTGCAACCGAGGTTGAAATCGACCTTGCCTTTAAGGGCAGCACGGAAACTTTTGGCCTGTCCACGGTCCATAAAGGGGATAATTTCCTCGAGCATTTCAATGATGTCGACTTTCACGCCGAGGCTACTGAAGAAGCTGGCGAACTCGATGCCGATCACGCCGCCACCAATCACGACGAGCGATTCGGGAAGCTCCTCAACGCTGAGGATTTCCTTGCTGGTCATCACGTGATCCTGATCTGCGCCAGGGATCGGCGGAACAAAAGGCGAGCCGCCCGTGGCGATCACCACGTTCTTACCTTCGTGAATCTCGCCATTCACTTCGACCTTGCCGGAGCCAAGCAATTTGGCTTCGCCAGTCAGCACCGTGACCTTGCTCTTCTTCATCATCCCGGCGATTCCGCCGCGCAGGGTCTCGATGACTTCCTGTTTCCAGGCCATCACTTTCTTCAAGTCGAAACTGACTTCGCCCGTGGTGACTCCAAATGCCGGTGCCTCTTTGGCGTGGACATAATGCTTCGCAGAGTTGAGCAGTGTCTTGGTCGGGATACAGCCCCAATTGAGACAAACGCCTCCGAGATGAGCTTTTTCGATCAGCAGAACATTCTGCCCTTTATGCCCTGCCCGCTCCGCCATTTCGTACCCGCCGGGTCCTGCTCCGATGATAATAATATCGTACATGAGGTTCTCCTTACGTTAACGCGCAAGCGTCAGTTCAAATTCAAATGCGGCGAATTTTTCGCGCAGGCGAGCCAGGAAGCGCGCCGCAGGGGCCCCGTCCACCGCGCAGTGGTCGAACGTGATCGAAAGACCCATGTGCGGAATAAATTCAACGTCATCGCCACTCATCACCGGCTTGGGCTGAATGGCGCAAACGCCAAGAATACCGACTTCCGGCGTATTGAGCACCGGCGTGAAGCTTTCAATTCCCATTGCACCCATATTGGTGACCGTGAACGTACCGCCGCTCAATGCATCCGGATCGACCGTTCCGTCGATACAAGCCAACCCGAGGCGTTTGGCTTCCATCGAAATCTGCTGAAGCGAAAGACGATTCGCGTGGCGGATTACCGGCACCATCAGGCCGCGCGGCGTGTCGACGGCAAAGCCGAGGTGCACCTCGTTGAATTGCACGATCTTATTGCCTTTCCAATGCGCGTTAAGGTCCGGGAACTCGCCCAGCGTCTGCGCCACCATATAAAGGACGGAGTCGTTGAGATTGATTCCACCGACACCCACTTCTTCGGGCGCAGCTTTACACTGTTTCCGATAGTTCATAATCGAACGGGCATCCGCGGAAGAATTCAACGTAACCTGCGCAGCATTTTGCAACGAGTCGAGCATCCGACCCGCAATCAGCTTGCGGATTCCTTTGACGGGAATCTCTGTAACCGCGCCGGGGAATTCCAACGCCGTGATTTCTGCGCCGATATCGCCGGCCAGCACACGTCCGCCGATTCCGGTTCCAATGCTTGGAACCGCGCCGCCCGCAGCGGCTTTCACCTGCGCGGCAGGGGAAAGCGGAACAGCCTGTGCCGCAGATACATCTCGTTCAATCACGCGGCCCTCTGGCCCCGAACCAACCACTTGTGAAATATCGACACCTTTCTTCTCTGCTAAACGTTTGGCTCTTGGCGAAGCCTTGCCGGTGGGGCCAGAATCACGAATATCGAATTTCGAATCCTGAACCGCAGAAGTTTTTTCAACAACAACTTCTTCCTTCACTTCGTCATTCGAAATTCCTTGTTCGATATTCTGCGGTTCCGGCGCTTCGTCCGCAGGACGAAGTGACGACACATCTTCGCCGGGCTCGCCGATCGCAGCGATCACCTTAAGGACGTCAACATCGGCATCGGCAGGATAGAATATGCCGAGCACGGTGCCGGCGGCAGTCGCTTCGACTTCAAACGTGGCTTTGTCGGTTTCCACTTCACAAAGCGGCTGACCTTCAGTGACGGTGTCACCCTCTTTGACGTTCCAACCAATAATGATGCAGGATTCAACGGATTGTCCCTGCCGGGGCATGAGTACTTCTGTAGCCATCTTTCTTCCTTTCAGTCAAAAAAATATCGAATAACGAACAAGGAACTCCGAATTACGAAGTGCTGCTCATATTTTGTTTTGTGGTTTTAATACTTGTTAAAAAAATTGAAATCAGCTCATCGGTTTCGTCGATTAGTGACTGCAGTTTTTCCGAAGTCAAAAGCTCTGCTTGAACAATGATTTTGAGACAGACCGATGTCTCCCGAAGCTCTTTCAGACAAACTTTCATCTTGTGAATGAAATCTTTACGCGATTCCGCCGCCTGAGCCTCACCATAATTCAAGGCGGGTGAAGTCCCACTTCGCGTGAACTGATCGGCCAAATGCTGTCCGGCACGCGTATTCGGCAAAAAATTTGCGCCCTTGATGCATCGCGCTGCAAAATCAATCAAACGATCTTCAAGATCAAATTTTTCATTTTTTGACATTCGATATTCCTTGTTCGGCATTCTGCGGTTCCCTAGGCCTTAATCACCTGTACATTTGCGTCAATCAGTTTTGCTTCGAAATCGGGTTGGAGGAAGGCATCGGTCACGAGGACCTGCACCCCACTAAAAGGAAGAATCCGGGCGAACCCGGCATTGCCGAATTTTCCAGAATCGGCGACCGCGAATACTTGATCCGCCTGATCCGCCATCTTGCGGACGAAGTCGGCGCTCTCGACGGAGTTGGCGGTGAAGCCCTGTTTCGGTGACGCTCCGTCGATTCCAATAAATGCCTTCGCCACATGAAATTGTTCGATGGCCCTCAGGGCCAGCGGGCCGACCATGCCCTCTTCCGACGGACGAAACTCTCCGCCGACGAGGGTGATGCGCAGTTGCGGATTCGAACGTGCGTAGGTCAATAAAAGGGTGTTGTTGGTGACAATATGAATGTCGCGCTTTCCGAGAAGGTATTTAGGAATTAATGCGGTGGTGGTTCCGGCGGTAATAATCACCGTGTCACCGTCTTCGATCTGATGAGCCGCGGCACGGGCAATCGAGGCTTTCAACTCTTTTTTTGAACGGATGCGTTCCAGAATTTGCGGATGGAAGGCCGGCATGGCGCCGCCATGCGTGCGGACTATGTAGCCCTCTTCCTCTAGAGCAACCAAATCGGCACGAGCCGTTACCATCGTAACGCCGAATTTTTTCGCCAATTCAGACACACTGATTTTGCTGTCTTCCGTCAGCAAATCCAGAATCATGGTCTTTCTTTCCGATAGAGCTGCAGCCATTTTTAACCCCCAAAGGTTTTCTTTTGGTTTCGAATAGCTTGCGTTATACCCTTTCTTTTCCTTTGCTTTCAATATTTATTTTCTATTTTTTTCCAACCATTGGAACTAGCTGCACCGGATTTCAGGGGTTTTTATCGCTCAAATGGCACGTTCTACAAGGTTTACCACTCCAGTTGCCGTTCCTCTTGTTGGACCATTCCCTTTCCGGTGTTATTTCCATGCGGAAATTATTCTTTGCGGGATCGAACCGACGAGTCACTCGTCTCCAGTCAGCAACAAGTGTCGATTCGTTGAATCGATTTTGATAATTCAGATTATTTATTTCTGAATCAAACGCCATTTTTCGAGAGCGGCCTGCCAGGCTTCAACATCCTGCGGCTGGTAGGTAATGGATTCGTGCGCAAAGGAATTGCGAATGATTTCACGTCCTTCTGCCAGCGAGGAAATATCCCCCATGGCCAGCATCTGCATGATGATGTTACCGATGGCTGTAGCTTCAATCGGGCCGGTGATGACATCGCGCCCGACGGCATCGGCCGCAAATTGACTGAGTGTTTTGTTCTGACAACCCCCACCGACAATGCGAAGGGTGTCGAACTGCTTTCCGCTCAGTTGTTCCAGCGCGCCATAAGTGTCGGCATACAAAAGCGCGAGACCCTCGTAAGCCGCACGAAGAATTTGACCGTGCGTTTCCGGTCGTGCTTGACCGCTTTGTTCGCAGGCATCCTGAATACGGGCTGGCATGTCGCCCGGTGCGACAAAACGATTCTCGCTGGGGTTGATGAAGAATTCGAAGGGTGCGGACAACAGAGCCATTTCAGCCATCTCGTCCCATGTGTAATCAACCCCCTGCTCCGCCCAGACGCGGCGAAGTTCCTGAATGATCCAGAGTCCGGAGAGGTTTTTAAGAAAACGAATGGTGTCGCACACGCCCACCTCGTTGGTGAAGTTGGCCGCCAGTGCCTGATCGTTAATGACGGGCTCGGACAGTTCGGTTCCGAGCAGCGACCAGGTTCCCGAACTTAAAAATGCGCAGTGTTCATCCGGCATGACCGGCATCGCCGCAAAGGCGCTCGCCGTGTCGTGCCCGCCGACGGCTACAACCGGCAGACCGCTGGTTTCGCCAATCACGGTGCCGGGATCAACCAGCTCCGCAAACAGATCGGTACGAATACCCAACTTTTCGAGCAGATCATACGCCCAGTCTTTGGTGACGGGATTGTAGAACTGTGAGGTGCTGGCAATACTGCGTTCCGCCACCATCTTCCCGGTCAGCCAATAACTCAGCAGATCGGGAGAAAATAGCATCTTGTCTGCGACCTGATATTGAACGGAACCCTCCAGAGTCATCGCCATGTATTGATAGAGCGAGTTGAGCTCCATAAACTGAATACCGGTCTGACGAAAGACATCTTCTTTTGGCACCTTTTCGAAAACTTTTTCGAACATGCCGTTGGTGCGGCGGTCGCGGTAGTTGACCGGATTACAGAGAAGCTTTCCATTAGCATCCAGCAGACCGGAATCGACACCCCACGTGTCGATTCCCATCGAAACGAGGCCGTCGCCATATTCCTTTTTCGCGAGAGCAATCCCCTCCTGAATGTTTCGGAACAGATGAACGAAGTCCCAGAAAAGCCGCCCGTTGATTTCAGTCGGCCCGTTCCAGAACCGGTTCATCTTCTTGAGCGAAAGGGTTCCGTTTTCGAAGGTCCCCACAATGGTGCGCCCACTGGAGGCCCCGAGGTCGACGGCTAAATAATGTTTGGCTGGCATCATCATGATCCATAGACGGGGCCGTAGGTGTCGCACGCGCGGAAGTCCGCACCTTCGAGACCTTCGGTTCCGAACGAGCTCCAGGCACTCGGGCGGTAGACGTCGCCGTCTTCCACGTTATGCATGAAGACCGGGATACGCAGCATGGCAGCCAGCGTGATGAGATCCGCACCAATGTGGCCGTAGCTGAACGCACCGTGGTTAGCACCCCACTTAGCCATCACTTCGTAGACATCAGTGAAGGCGCCTTTACCGGTGATGCGCGGAGCAAACCAAGTGGTCGGCCAGGTGTCGTTGGTACGGCTGTCGAGTTTCGCGTGCACATCGTCGGGCAGTTCAACGGTCCAACCTTCTGCAATCTGCAGAACCGGGCCAAGGCCTTTAACGATATTGATACGGCTCATGGTGATCGGCATGCCAGCTTTGGTTACGAACTTGGAGGACATTCCGCCGCCCGGGAAGTATTCCGTTACGGACGGATGCCAGGTCGTGGCGTCCAAACAAGCCTGTTTTTCCTCTTCGGAGATGTCCCAGAAGGGTTTCATGGCCGGCGTTCCGTTGTCGGACTGCTGACCGCTGCCGTCGAGGGAAGCGGAACCGGAGTTGATCAGGTGAATCAGTCCGCCTGCGGCAACGCCGTCGACTTTGTGACCCGTCACGCGCTCGATGGAGTCAGGACTCCAGTAGGTACGAACGTCAGCGAAGACCTGTGCCGTATTGGTGAGCAGATAGCTGAAGAGCATCGCAACGCCGTTGAGGCAGTCGTTTTCAGTCGCCATCAGACGCGGCATACGAATGCCGTTCCAGTCGAAGGAGCTGTTGGAGATCGCTTCCATGAAGTCGCCGTTGGCTTCGGTGTCGGTCCAGTGGCGCTGGCCCTGGAAACCGGAGAGAATGGCGTTATGACCGCGAGCTTCTTCTTTGTAGCCCATTTCTTCGAGCTTGTTGTTTCCGTACATCAGGTCGCGGGCAATCATCGCCATTTTGACGGAGGTTTCCCACTCTTTGTCGAGCTGTTCACGGGAACGAGTGGTGGATTCACCATTTGGGTCGTGCCCTTCGGGACAATTGGATTTCACCCAAGCGAGAGCCTGTGCATACTCTTCTTGGTCGAAGATGCCATCGCGCAGACGGCGGTGTAGTTCCATCAGGTCAATGGCTTCAACGCGCATGCCGAGGTACTCTTCGAAGAAGTTCTGGTCGACGATTGACCCGGCGATTCCCATAGAGACACCACCCATGGAGAGGTAGGACTTCCCTTTCATCATGGAAACAGCCAGACCGGCGTTGGTGAAGCGGAGAACTTTTTCTTTCACATCGGCGGGGATGGTTTCGTCGCCACCATCCTGCACGTCGCGACCATAAATCCCGAATGCCGGCAGACCTTTCTGCGTGTGCCCCGCGAGAACCGCAGCGAGGTAAACCGCGCCGGGACGTTCCGTGCCGTTGAATCCCCAAACCGCTTTCGGGCGCATCGGGTCCATATCCATGGTTTCGGAGCCGTAGCACCAGCAATTCGTAACGGTGAGAGAAACGCCGACGTTTTCAGCATCAAATTTTTCAGCGCACGCAGCGGATTCAGCCACGCTACCAATGCACGTGTCAGCAATTACACATTGAACGGGTTCCCCGTTCGGGTATTTCAGGCTTTCGCTGATCAGTTTGGCGGCGGCCTCAGCCATTGCCATCACCGGACCGTCGAGTGATTCACGGACGCCGCCGTAGCGGCCGTCGATGGTGGGACGGATTCCAACCTTGGGAAGTGATGTGATCCACGTTTTTTCGTTTTTTCCAGACATTGGAACCTCCTTATTTTTGAATTAAACCTATTGTTCAGCGCACCGGGGTGACGCCCTTTTTGAGAATGATGTTGCCGTATTTGGCGGTGGTACCGGTCATCACGACTGCAAATGCTTTTTCGGCGCGATCATAGAACGCGAAGCGGTCGATCCGCTTCACCGGCGGCGCATCCGGAGCACTTTTTTTGATGGCGGCCAAATAGTCGACTTCCACCTGCGGGTCGAGTTCGTCGCCCTCGACTGCGGCCATCATGATGAGCGGGTCGGAGTAGCTGTCCAATTCGAAGAGCGGAATGATGCCTTCCAGCAAGGCAGGAATCTGCAACCCGTCACCGCGAATCACTTTTTCACAGAAGGTGTGGCCGGGAAAATGAGCATCCGCAAGGATGAGCTCATCTCCATGTCCCATTTCCGCCATGAGCTTCAGCAGTTCGGGACAAACAATCGGATCAATTCCTTTAAGCATAATTTTCTCCTATCTAAAACTACTCGGAAACCAGCTCTTTTTCGCCGTCTTTCTTACAGAACAGCGCATAGGCGGCAATGACGATAAAGCAGACCAATGGAACCACATAAGATTTTGCAGTTGCAGCACCCAGCATCGCTTCATCAGCGCCGCCGAAGACATCAATCAGCTTACCCTGCAGCAGCGTCAGCAACGCACCACCGAGAATCGCCATGATCAGGCCGGACGCGCCGAGCTTGGTGGCTTCACCCAGCCCGCGGGAACCCAAACCGAAAATGGTCGGGAACATCAGCGACATACAGGCCGAGATGCAAACCAGGCTAAAAACTCCGACAATGCCCTGAACAAAAATCACGGAACAGGTCAGAAGCCCACCAACAATAGCGGCAATCAGCAACAAGTTACCGGGTTTGAACACACGCATCAGGGCGGTGAAGACCCAGCGACTGATCGAGAAGGTGATGATCGCCCCCATGTGGTAGTTCATCGCCGCACTGTTCTCGATTCCCAACTGGCCGGTAATGTAATGAATCGTATAGGTCCACACCGCGATTTGTGCGCCCACATAGAAGAATTGGGCGATGACCGCAAAAACATAGTTTTTATTGGTCAAAAGATCTTTGACGGTCTGTCCGACATGCGCCTTGTGATCGTGCTCCTGAACGGTCGGCATCTTCTTGCTGGTGGCGATCAGAACCCACAGCACAATCAGGACGAGCGCCGCAATAAAGTAAGGCGTCATCACAATATCAAGCTGTTCAGTCTGAATCGCTGTCAGCGCTTCAGGACTCAACCCTTCCACCTTCATCGCATTCACGACGTCCAGCTTCTTCAGGATTGCGAACTTGCAAACAAACAGACCGATTAGCGATCCAACCGGATTGAAAGACTGCGCAAAGTTCAGGCGCTGAGTGGCCGTATCCTCCGGGCCCATTGCAATAATGTACGGATTGGCATTGGTTTCCAGGATGGAAAGCCCGCCGGCCAGAACGAAGAAGGCAATCAGAAAGGGATTAAACGTCAACATCTGGC
>CAYYYX010000023.1:0-29809 GCA_964476065.1 uncultured Verrucomicrobiota bacterium
GCCTTTCTTCTTTCTCTGCTTCTTGTCCTCCATAGCTCAAAGAGCGGCGAAGTCGGGAGGGGCAGGCCTGCGACAGCAGGACAGCAAGGCACGAAGAAACTGGAAACCCTCGGAACGTTTTCTTCCAATGCCTGGAAAGCTATGCGTCGGCTTTGGGTTCTTCCGATTTTTCTTCGGTTTTTGGGGCCGGTGTCGATTCGGCAGGGGCTTCAACCTTTTTTTCGGGTGTGCTTTCGGTTTGGCCGCGTTTGAATTCGTTGAGGCTTTTGCCGAGCGAGCGGGCCAGTTCGGGGAGTTTCTTTGCGCCGAAGAGCAGGATAATCACAAAAACGATTAGCAGGATTTCTGGGGCGCCCTGCATGCCAGGGATGATTGCGAGTGTGTTCATTCTTCGTTTCCTCTCTTTTGTTCGCGCCGTTCAAAAAGGCGTAGGACACCTATACTACATTCGTACAACAGGTACAAGGGAATCGCCATTTGCAGCTGAGTAATGATGTCCGGCGGGGTCAATAACATCGCCAGCACGAGAATGCCGATGAAGACGTGGCGGCGATGGGCGCGCAATTGTTGGGGGGTGACAAAGCCCATGCGCCCGAGCAGAACCAGAATCAGCGGCAGCTCAAAGGCGAGCCCGAATCCGATCAGCAGGTGGAGTACAAACCCGAGATATTTATCGATTTTCCAGTTGGCGACGGTCCCCAGATAATCGTTGAAATAGAACATAATATTCACGGCGACCGGAAGGGAGATGAAATAGCAGAGGGATACGCCGCCCGCAAAGAGAAGCGCACCGAACAAGCCGCCGAGGAACAGAACTTTTCGCTCTTTAGGTTTCATGCCCGGCAGGATGAAGCGGGCGATGAACACAATCAGTAGAGGCAGGCTGAGCAGAATGCCGGTTGTAAAAATAACCTTCACGACTTGAACAAACCCCTCGACCGGCGACGTGGTGATCAGCTCAAAATCTGCACCGCGCGCCTCCGCGACTTTTAGCAATGGAGCTTGTAGTCCGTTGAGAATGGGTTTGGCGAACGGGATACAGACCAGGGTGACGAGCACCACCGTGATCAGGCAACGGAAGAGCATCTGACGAAAGGCCTCCAGATGCTCCAGAAATGGCGACTCGCTATCTTCGGGAATCAGGCGCGCCTTCAGGTTGTGGAACGGATTTTTCATGGGTTCAGTTCAGGGTTCTCCATTTCCGGTTCAGGGTGTTCTGATTCCGAATCTAACTCTGAACTCTGAACGTCGGAGCACTGAACCTCTTCGTCCGGATAGTCGGCCTCAACATCGTAGGGTTCTTCCTTCGTTGTGTCCGCATGGAGATCGCCATACATGATCTTATAGCGGAAGTCGGCGGCGCTTCGCTGCATTTTGTCCAGAAAGGTCTGAATGCTTCGGAAGACCCGCGGGGCATCCTTGGCACCGAAGAGAAGGATCAAAACGAGCATGATCATGATCAGCTCGCCGCCACCGGGAGAGATAAAGGCTAGTCCGGGGGCGGGCATTAGATTCCAATGTTGCTGAGCGAGCTCATCACGTTGTTCACCAGGGCGGTCAATTGCGGGTGGCGGGTTTCAAACTCTTCGGTAACGTGTTGAAGCGAGTGATGTAGTGCTCGGGAGAGCTCGCCGGTTTGCGAAAGCGCCTCGTTCACATCGCCAGCTAATTTTTGGAGCTTCGGATCCTCTGAGTTGATCCGCTTGAGTTCGCTTTGTAGATCTTCGAGACTGCGTTTTAGCTTTTCGCTCATTAAAATCCTCCGTGGTTTTTCAAGAGGATAGCGTGTTTCCAACCTTTGGAAAACTTTTTTCCAAAGGTTGGGAAATGGTCGGGGAGACAGGATTCGAACCTGCGACCTATTGCTCCCAAAGCAACCGCGCTACCAGACTGCGCTACTCCCCGTGGTCAAGAAGTCGGAGAATATCAGGCAACTGATTCCGAAAGGCAATATTAAAGATCCTCTAGCTTGCGTTCCTTTGCTCTTATCAAGTAGGGTCTCCGCACTATGAGCGACACCCTGATCATTATACCGACCTATAACGAGTGCGAAAATGTGCGTCCTATTGCTCAGGCTGTGCTGGATACATCGCCCGACGTGAGCATTCTTTTTGTGGACGACAACTCCCCCGATGGCACCGGGGCGATTATCGATGGACTCGTCGCCTCCGATGAGCGCATCCACGTTTTGCACCGAAAAGAGAAGGACGGGCTCGGTCGCGCGTACATTGCGGGCTTCAAATGGGCGCTCGAGCGCGACTACGAACTGATTTTTGAAATGGATGCGGATTTCTCGCACAACCCCAAAGATGTTCCGGCGATGCGCGCGGCGGCAGAAACCGCAGGGCTTGTCATCGGTTCGCGCTACATCGGCGGCATACGCGTCATCAATTGGCCGTTGCATCGCCTGTTCCTCAGTCGCGGGGCTGGGATTTACGTTAAACTCATCACGGGCCTTCCGCTGAGCGACCCGACCGGTGGATATAAGTGTTTCCATCGCTGCGTGCTGAAGGCCATCGATTTGGACGGAATTGTTTCAAACGGATATTCCTTCCAAGTGGAGCTCAACCATCAGGCCTGGCGGATCGGTTGCAAAACCGTCGAGGTGCCGATTGTTTTTGAAGAGCGCCACTCCGGCACATCTAAAATGAGCAAGAAGATCATCTTCGAAGCGCTTTGGATGGTTTGGCGGTTGCTCTGGCGCGCAAAATTCAAACGGGCGCACACCTGCTCGGTTCCGGAAGACACCGCGGGATTCAGGTGTTGTCAGGCGTTTCAGACAGCGCAACCCACTGCTCAATAGCAATCTGCTCCGGACGGGTGGTGGGTTCAATGCCGCATTTTTCCAACCCGTGGAAAAACTCCGGCGCATTTTTCCGAAGATTGGAACCCATCTGTTTGCGGCGTTGTGAGAACGCGACTTTGATCAACGCTTTAAACCGCGCGTAGTCTGTCACCTCCGCCAGCGGCGCAGGACGTTTTTGAAATTTCACCACGGCCGACCAGACTTTGGGTGCGGGCAAAAAACAGTTCGGGCTCACCTTTTTAATGGTTTTCACCTCATAGTTCAGCTGGCTCCAGATGGCCAGTGGGCCGAAGGCCTTGCCGCCCGGCTGCGCCGCTAGTCGATCCGCCACCTCTTTTTGAACGAGAAAGACCATCCGCTCGGGAAGGGGAGTTGCTTCGAGCGTATTCACGATGAATCGGCTCCCAACCGAGTAGGGCAGGTTGGCAATGATTTTATTCACACCGCCCGCGAACAGCTCATTCAGATTCACATCCAGCACATCTTCTTCCATCAAAACCATACCTTGCAAGGTATGGTTTAGGTGGCGAACCATCGTCTTGTCTTTTTCAATCGCCGTAAGCGATGCGCCGGTTGCAAGCAGCGCTTGCGTCAGTGCACCCAGTCCCGGGCCGATTTCGAGCAGTTGATCTGACTCTGAAATATCTGCCGCCGCGACGATGATGCCGAGGATGTTGGAATCGATCAGATAGTTTTGTCCGAGACCCTTATTGGGGCGATGCCCCAGGCCGTTGAGTAGGTCGCGAATGACCGATGGACTGGTGAGTCGAGGGACTGTGGGCGTCGTGGAGTTCTCTTTTTCCATTATTCCATTATTCCATTATTCCGCGATCGCTTTGCGAGCGCGATGGCGGTTTCGATGGCGGCGATCATGCTGGTTGGGTCGGCGATGCCGTTGCCCGCGATATCAAAGGCCGTGCCGTGGTCGGGTGAGGTGCGGATGATCGGCAGGCCGAGCGTGACATTCACGCCGCAGTCAAACGCGTGCATTTTGAGCGGGCCGAGCCCTTGGTCGTGATACATCGCAACGACGGCATCATATTTGTTTTCCAATGCTTGGAAGAAAATCACATCGGCGGGGACGGGGCCGGCGACGTTGAGGCCTTGGGTACGCGCGGTCTCGATGGCGGGCGCAATGATTTCAGCTTCTTCAGCTCCGAGTGCGCCGCCGTCGCCCGCATGCGGGTTGAGCCCGCAGACACCGATGCGCCCATTGGGGATTCCGAAGGCGGTGAGGGCTTCAGCGGTCAGCTCGATGGCTTCGAGAATGTTTTCTTTTGTCAGGGCATCGGCGACCTCACGGAGCGGCAGGTGGCGGGTGACGAGCATCACGCGGAGGCCTTTGCCCATGAGCATCATGCCGTAGCGTTTCGTGCCGGTCAGGTCGGCGATCATTTCGGTGTGGCCGGGATAGTCGATCCCCGCAAGCTTCAGCCCTTCCTTGCAGATCGGGGCGGTGACCATCGCGTCGAGTTCGCCGTCGAGGCAACCCTTCACCGCGCGCTCAATCGCGGCGACTGCGGTTTTCGAGGCTTCGGCAGTGACGGTCCCAAGGGCGGGGAGGTTTTCCGGCCCGATGAAGGTGAATACGACGTTTTTCCAATCCTTGGAAGAAATGGCTTTGTGCGCGATTTCTGGGCCGATGCCGTTGATGTCGCCGCAGGTTATTCCAATACGAATGCTCATGAGCTGGCTCAGTACCGTTTAATAAAGTGACGCTGGGCCAAACGCTCCATCAGTTCCGTGTGTAAACGATCCTGTTCGATGCGGAGCAGTTCGGTTTCAAGTTGTGCGCGAACATCTTCGAGGGGGACGGCTCCCTCTTCGCGGCGCGCTTCGACTTTTATGATATAGAATTCTTCGTCGGTTTCGATGAGATCGCTGATTTTACCGGTTGCCACAGCGTGGAGGGCGGGACGGAGTTCCTCGCGGATATCTTTGGGGTCGCTCCATGGGAATTCGCCGCCATCGTCCGCGCGAATGCCTTCCGAAACCTCTTTGGCGGTTTCGGAGAAATCGGCACCGCCGCGCAGTTTTTGCAGCAGGTCGTTCGCCTGCTGTTTTTTAACAGCACGGTCTTCTTCCGTGCTTCCTTTGTTAATGAGAATGGCCCGGAATTTGACACTGAATGGAATGAAGAAGTGTTCTTTGTTTTCTTCGTATGCGGTGCGGATGGCTTCTTTGGAAACAGAGGCGCGGCGGGTGATCTCCCGGCTGTAGTACACCCGGAGGATGATCTGGTCGGCAACGCCTTCGCGCCATTCGCTGAAGGTCATCCGGCGGGCGGCGAGCGCCCGGATCAGCAGGGTGCGGTCATCCCCAAAGCGTTCGCGGATGAGGCGGTCGACTTCTTCATCGATGGCGGCATCGGGGAGCGAAAGGCCGAGTTCTTTGGCTTCTTCTTTAATCAGTGCTTCTTCAATCAATGCTTCGCGGGTTTCCAGATATAGGTTCTGGATCTGCTGGGCGCGCTCCTCGCCTTTATATTGCTGGAAGAGCTGTTGCATAAACGGCGCGACGTTTTCGCGGATTTCGCCGTAGGTAATAATGGTGCTTCCGACCTGTGCGGTGTAGCCATCGATGGCGGTAATGACCGGGCCTTCGTTGGTCTGCGCGAAGAGCGTTGTGGCCGTAAGAATCAGAACTAAAAGTGCGTTTTTCATAGGGTCGGCATTATGCGTAAAGGGCGGGGCCTGTGCAACGGCTTTCCCCTAGATTAGCTCAAGGAGCCCTTCGAGAGTGATGCCTTCGAGCGAATCGACAATCCGGTCGGCTTCAGTCAAAAATTCGCGCTCGTAGCTGTTCGTCACCGCCAGCACCTTCAGCCCCGCGCCTTTGGCCGATGCAATCCCCGCCGGCGTGTCCTCGATGGCCAGTCCGTCGCTTACGCCAAGGCGTTTTGCGGCGAGGCGGTAGGGCGCGGGGTCGGGCTTGCTGATGGGTGTGTCGTCCGCCGTTACAATCGTGTCGAAGGCATTCTCAATTCCGAGTTTTCCAAGGATTGGAAGAATGTCTTCACGCAGTGCGCCCGAGCAGATGGCGAGCGGGATGTTTCCGGAAAGAGAGCGGATGAGTTCGACCGCGCCGGGCAGAGCCGCCGCGCCGTCGCTTTCCAGCAACGCTTGAAACGCCGCCGCCTTTTTCACGATTAGGCTTTCGAGTTCGGGTTTCTCGAGGTTCGGAAAAAGGAAGTTGAACGCATCGCGATCATCGAAGCCGATCAGCGTTTCGACATACTCCGTCCACGAGACCGTCCGACTCTGCGCTGCGAGCACCGCGTTGAACGCCGCCCAGTGCAACTTTTCCGAGTCGACAATGATGCCGTCAAAATCAAATAGAATGGCTGAAATCATGGGGAGGAATTAGCCACAAAAAACACAAAGAAGCACGAAAAAAGAATCTTTGAGGGGGGAGGGAAGAAACGGCGACATCAGATAGATGGCTTCTTTTAGAAAAGAGTCAACGGGTTCTCTTAATGCCGCCAGCGGGTTTTGTATCGAAGCCAGTTAAAAAAGGTCTTGAGACGGCCATCGCCCCAGAGCCGGTCAGAAAAGTTTTTGTGAACGACGTACATGGTGTCGTCGAAGTTCCAGAAGATAATGGTTTTGTCTTTCGGTTTCAGCCGGAGCAGATCTTCGATGTTATGCCGGTTGGTGGTGTGGAGCATGAGGTAGTCTGCTTTGGATTCCTGAATCTGCCGGTAGAGTCCCTCGGTGAGAAAGTCGAAGGGCAGATAGGTCGAGGCCTTGAAAAAGAAAATCTGGCCAGTGGCCATCTCCGGATAGTGATCTTTCACGTATCGAACGGCTTCTTTGGAGATCGAGCTGATCAACACCCGGTTTTCGATGTTCCGCGCTCGCACATCCGCCACAATAAAGTCTGCCAGCCGTTGGTCCTCTTCGGCATCCCCCTGCGATTTGATTTCAATATTGAGCGGTTTCCCTTCGGCGAGCTCCATCACCTCTTCGTAGGTAGAAATCTGGTTGTGGCTCAGTTGTCGAAGTTCCTCAAGTGTGGACTCGCCGACATTTCCTTTTTCCTTGAACACCCGCCGTAGGGTGGTGTCATGAACCACGACGGCCCGGTTGTCCGCCGAGTACTGCACGTCGAACTCGATGAATGCAAACTTCGGGTTGTGCCGGGCAGAGTGAATCGCCCGGATCGAATTTTCCGTATAAAAATAGGAATCCCCGCGGTGCGCGCCCCGCGTACAGCGGGTTGAGGCCAGATGGTTTTTTCCATCCAGCTCCTTCTCCAGTGCTGTATTCAATCCGATGGTATGCCGAGGCATCACGCATCCGCTCAGAAAAGGCAGCATCAACAGGCTAATCAAAAAAGTACGCATTTTATTTGTTCAGTTGGTTTTCCAAATCGGGTGTGGGATAAAAAACACGGGTTTTCCCCGTTTTTTCGGCAACAAGCAGGTTTTTTTCTGTCAAGGCAAGCAAGTCAGAGCGGGCGGTTGCGTATGAGACATCGTGGGCGCCCTGATGTGAATAAACGGTTACACCGATGTCCGGATTTTTCAGGGCGTGTGAAACGAGCGCTTTTTGCCGATGGTTCAATGAGCGGAGGCTCCGGGCCTTTTTGTCCAGTTCCTTTATTTCAGTAGACTTGCGCTGAATGTGCTTATGAAGATCATTGATCGCTCGACGAATAGTCTTCAGATGGTAGATCACAAAGTAAGTGAGGTCATTGTCATCTGTTTCGGTTTTTAGAAAAGCCTGGGAGTATTTTGCTGGAGCCTTGCGAAAGATGCTGGAGATAGAGAGAAATTCGCACAGCCAATATCCTTCCTTTAGGATGGCCCAGTAAAAGAGGGTTCGGGCGGTTCTTCCATTTCCATCCACGAAGGGGTGATCGTATGCCAGCCAGAAGTGGAGGATGATCGCCCTCAACACGGGGTGAAGAAAAAAGGAGGGCTTTTTTCCGTTGGCGAAAGCGCACATAGCCTTCATGCGTTTCGGGAGTTCATCTTCCGGCGGCGGGGTGTGGAGAATTTCATTGTCGTTTCCATAGACCCGAATGTTTTCATCGGGATCAATGGAGCTGTTCCGAAAACGTCCAGCTGCATCGGGATTTTTCAGTGTTTTTTCGGTGATCATCCGGTGCAGCTTGAACACGAACTCCGGGGTTAACGTTTCCTGTCGGTTATCGACGAGGTAGCGCATGGCATTGAAGTTATTCAAAATCATCCGCTCACTATTGTCTTGAGGATCACGCTTCGATCGGATCATTTCTTTTGCTTCGCGTCGTGTTGTTGCCGCGCCCTCAAGCTGAGAAGAGCGTATGGCTTCTTCCATTAATGAGCTGATGATGTAACGCTCTTTTTCCGCAGGAGGGATAATCCCATCCGAGCGAAACCGGCCAGCAGCATCTTGATCGATGTGATGGAGCATTTCCTGAACGGCATCTATATTACTGAATCTAAAGGGTGAGCCTGTGGTGTCGAACAAAGGAAGAAACCGACAAGTTACGGTTCGCCAAAATTTCAATATTCCCCAGACTCGTTCTGGCTTCAGTCCGTTGGGCATGGGTTGATATCTGAAATCATTCCAATGCAAATACGTTCCATAAAATGGATTTCGAATTTGATCATCAAAGGTTAACGAGTCCTTGGCGACCTCTCCGATGTTAACTTTTGGCGGTGGTGGAAAACTTTTCATATCAGCCTCGTATCAATTTGTTACGAATTGATACAAAACAGTTCGGGTTGTGTCAATTTCATATTAATTTATAATAAATTGACATGAGCGGCGGTGTCATCGGCTAGAGAGGTTCGAACAGGTCGGTTTCATCCAGCTCGTCCAGAATATCGTTTTCAATATACGGGTCGGCGGGTCGATCGAGTTTATGTTGTTTGAGCCAGAAGAAGGGACTCTTCTGTTCGCCGGCGATGGTTTTGCAGTGCCGGGCAATTTTGGTGAAGGTCATTTGATATTCGTTGAGATAGATGCCGAGCAAGGGGGGCAGATTATTCCGCCCGGCATGTTCGGTGATCAGTTTCTTGGCGATTTCCTTTTTCTCAATATAGCTTTTACGGGCGGCCAGAATCGTTGCGGCCATTTCTTCGTAGTTCTCGTGTTCGGGATCCAGGGAGGCGCTCAGGTTGATGAGGATTTGGTTGATTTGAACGTAAAGCCCATTGAGTTGGTCTTGGCAGGGGACAAAAAAGGCACGCTGGCTGTAGCGGCTGAGTTTCCGGTTTAATCGGCAGAGCACTTTGATATGGTCGCCGATCCGTTCGATCTCGGTCATACAACGGTCGAGATGCTGGGCCAAAACCGCTTGCCGTCGAGACAGAAAACGGGAGGTGATCAGCGTGAGGTAGTCGCGGAGCGCCAGTTTAACAGCATTAATTGTTTTTTCGTTCTGTTCGATGGTGCGGATGGCTCGTTCATCCCGTTTGTTGAGTAGCTGTTCGTCGAGGAGCAGGCTTTCGCTGCACAGTTCGGTCATGCGGCGCAGCTCGCGCATCGCCGCGTGGAGAGCTTGCTCGGGCATGGGGATGAGATCTTCATCCAGAAAGCTCGGTTGCGGCGGGGCTTTGTGCGACGGCATCACGCGTCGGACGAGCGCGGCGTGCAATGGTGCGAACGGAAGAACCAGCAGGGCGGTCAGGACCATTTTAATGGTGTTTGCATTGGCGGCCTGATGAACCAAGTCACCGCCGAGGGCCGGAACCCAGCGGTAGAATAGCGGCGCGCTCAGCGCCGCGAGAGTCGTGCTGAATATATTGAATAGTAGATGCGAAATCGCACTGCGCCGTGCGTCGATGTGGGTGCCGATTCCGCCGAGTAGAGCGGTGACGCAGGTGCCGATGTTCGCGCCGATAATAATCGGGAAAATACCGGACAGATCGGTGATGACGCCCGCCTGAATCAACGCGAAGCTCATTCCGATCACCGCGCCGCTACTCTGGATGATGCCGGTGATGGCGGCGGCGAGCAAAATGCCACGAAGCATTCCGAGCGGTGTGGCCCCATTGATCTGCTCGAAGAGCGGCACAAACGCGTCGCGGTGCGGGGCGATGGCCGCGCTCATGGTCGACATGCCGAGGAAGAGCAACCCGAAGCCGAGGATCGCTTTTCCGGCACTCTTCATCCGCGCCTGCGGCGCGGCGACCTTCAGCAGAAACCCGAGCGCAATGGCGACGAAGCAGTAGTCCGCCAGCTTAAAGGAAATCAGTTGCATCGAAAGGGTGGTGCCAATATTCGCGCCGAGCATCACCGGAACCGACTGTCCCAGAGTCATCAGCCCCGCATTGATGAAGCCGACCAGCATCACCGTCGCCGCGCTGCTTTGGACGAGGAAGCCCAGGACGGTTCCAAGACCCATTCCGTTCAGGCGGTTGCGGGTGGCTCGGGCGAGAATCTTGCGGAGGTTCGCGCCGGCGAAACCGCGCAACCCGCCGCTCATCAGATTCATTCCAAAAATGAAAAGCGCCAGCCCGCCTAGGATGGAGAACAGGGTTAAGATGGTTCCGCTGGTATTCAAAGTCGCTTCCCCCGAGAGGAATTTCTGAAGTGTTGGAGTTGTGGAGTATGGGCGTGTTGCAAGAGAGGGCTTTCTATTCCATCAATCCAGTCTTCCATTATTCCACTACTCCATAATTTTACGTTCTCAGAAAATTAAACCGCTCCGGCGCAAGGAATGCATTCAGCAGTGCGTCTGCATCAGCATAGCGGACGGTGCCCGGTTTCACGGCTAGCAATTTCTGGTAAATCGAGAGCAGGTGCGCTCCGTACGCCTCGGAGCTGTAGGTCTCTTTGACCGCCTTTTGGTTGTGCTCGATCATCGGTGAGGAATCGCCCAGCTCGGCGGGAAAAATGGAGGGGTCGGCTTTCACGGCGCGGATGATAGTGCGCTGCATTTCTTCATCGAGAATTCCAAAATCAACGGTTCCGTTTTGAACGAGTTTCGTTTGGGCCTTGGCAAAAAGAGCATCGTCCCATTCGCGGCCATACGCTTCGGTTGAGGCGCGCATCTTTTTTTCCAAGGTTTGGAAAAAGTCCGCGCCAATATTCCAAGCATTGGACGTCAGGGGAACCGAGAGGCGGTTATAGAGGTTCGAAAGATCGAGCCCGTGCTTTTCAAAGTCGCCGGTGATCTCGGGGAGGTTGCGCCCGACGAGCGGTTTGCCCGCGAGCCACGGCTCGAGAAAGGCGAGGCCGAATCCTTCGGCGATGCTGGTCGTGATGAGCGCATCGGCCTTCGCGATCATTTCCTCAAAAGTGCATTTGGCGCCGGCGTTAAAGTCGACATTCAGCCCAAGCTCTTCGGCAAAGGAAACCCATGCATCGTAGATGGGTTTCATCTCTGGGTTTCTCGGTGCAAGGGAAATGGCAAAGCGTGCGTCCGGCATCACCGCACTCCACAGCAATAGCTCGCCGATATTTTTTCTTCTGATTGCCCGACAAGGATACACAAACAGCGGGGTTTCAGGTTTCAAGTTTCGAGTTTCAAGTTTCGTCGTCGGAGGCGGGGAGACCGTATTCGGCAGGAGGTGAATATTTTCTTCGGGTATTCCTGTGGAAAGCAAGAATCCAACGTCACGTGGGTTGAGCACGGCGTAGTGGATCTGCGGGGCGATGGGGTAGAGACGTTTTTTAAGTTTTCCGAGCTGGGCGTAGTTTTCGGGATACCCATCCTCAGCGAAGTCGTGAATCTGCAGGAGAATTTTTTGACCAGCCATTGCGAGGTTACTGACCTCTTGCGTCAGGGATGGGTTTTTCCCAAGGCAGTGGTTGTGGATGTGCCAAACCTCTGGCTCGCCACCAAAGGCGCCTCGTGCGCGTCTCAAAAGTTCCAAGGCGTGGAACTTTTTGTCGACGGAATATCCAAGGTTGGGAACCTCGCGGATTTTCTTCTGAAGCGGGGTTTCGCCGCGAGCCGCCTCGCCCGTGAAAAAGAGGCAGCGCGCTTTTCCGCCGAGCGACTCGACCGCGTGCTCGACCACGCGCGTCACTCCGCCCGGCCTCGCGTGATAGTGGACGATAGAAATATTTATGGGTGATGAATGATGAATGATGAGTTATCTCCGTTTTTTCACCGTTTTGACTGAGGCGGTAAGCATGGCCATTAATTCGTTGGTTCGCTGTTTCAGGTCTTTGGATTCATCACTCATCATTCATCTTTCATCATCATAGCTTGAACCTCTTGAGGGGAGAGCGCCTCAGGCTGTTGGGTTTTTAGGTACGTGTACCGCCCAAGCAGTCCAACCCAGCAGATGATAAGAATGAGAAGCAACCAGACCTTTTCCTCGCCCGTGAGCGTGAAGCGGCCACGTAGCCAGATCGCTAGTTCTTCAAGGAGGAGTGGCTTTTTCATTTCCCGAGCCTACCGCTTTGTTCGGCGCGGGGAAACGTTCTAATCAAAAATCAGGCCGTGGGTTTTTGGATCGCCGAAGCCGTAGCCGTGTTTCGGGTCCCATTTTCCGTACGGCCAGTCGCCCGCGCCGGGAACGGTCTGTCGGAAGCCGTAGAATTCTTCGGTGCCGTCATCGGTCGGACGATAGTAGCGAATTTCAAAATGGAGATGCGGGCCGCCGCGGGTGCCGGACCAGAGGTTTTGCGAAATCAGATCCCCCGCTTCGACCGTTTTTCCGTCCAGAAGAAGGCCGTCGGTCTCGTCTAAATCCAGGTCGACATGCGCGTAAAGCGTTACCAGCTTGCCGAGCTCTTCACCGTCTTCATCGGTGATGATTTTTGTGATCGAAATATAGTTTCGATATTTCGGTGCGTCGTGGAACGTTGCAACCATGCCGCCGTGCGCGGCATAGAGGGCAACCTCGTCCATTTTTAGATCGGTTGCCGGATGATGTTGCTCTGTTTTGGTCGGCCCTTTGCCTGCGCCAAATACACCCCAACGTGGCGCGTCGAACGAGGGCTTTTCCCCGCGCTCATTTTCCAGCGGGTGGTGGAACTCAATTCTTTGGCAGGCGTCGAGGAACGCATCCGCCTCGGCCTCCAAGTCTCCGTTGTAGTAGGCGGGGGTCATCATGTCGGCAGCAAGGCCGATCAGCGGGAGCCACAGGAGAAGAAGTACAATTCGTTTCATAGTTCGTATAACGCTCCCGCCGCTGAAAAATTGCAAAATGGATTTTAGGCGATCCATTCGGCATCGGCGAGGAACTCGCTGACGATCTGTTTGTAGGTCGGGATGCGGGTGGATTTCTTGATCTTCTTGAATAGCTTCCGACCATTGGAAAGATTCTGTGCCGGATAGACCCAGAACTCCTTCATTTTTCCAAGCATTGGAACATCGCCGTCGATCACCGTTTGATAATTCGCCAGCACCTCGTCGTGGAATGCCCCGAGCCGCTCGATGGCGTTTTCTGTGACTGGGTTCCCGCTTTTAATCACCTCGCACAAAAACGGATTCGCCAGTAGCCCGCGCCCCAGCATGAATTTCTTTAGGGTGGGGAAGCATTTGTCCAGGGTTTGGAAAAAGGCGAGGTCGTTGATGTCGCCGTTGTAACAGACGGGGCGGGTGAGCTCCTGAAACGCCAGAGCGAATGCGCCGAGGTCGGCCTTTCCGTCATACATCTGTTCCGCCGTGCGCGGGTGGACAATTACCTCGCTCAGCGGGTAGCGGTTCAGCACCGGAATCAGATTCATTAGCTCCGAGGGGTCGGACACGCCGAGGCGAACCTTCACGGAAACTCTACAGGGGCTCTCCGCGCAGATGGTTTCGAGCAATGCATCGACCCGTTCGGGGTGGGGCAGAAGGCCGGAGCCGCGCTGCTTTTTACGAACCGGTTTGTGCGGGCAGCCGAGGTTCCAGTTCACCTCTTCGTAACCGAGATCGTGCAGGGCGCGGGCCATGTTCACAAAATCGGCGGCGTTGTTGCCGATCAGCTGAGGAATCAGCGGCAGGCCGGAGTTGTTTTCCGGTAGCACATCGCGCAAAAGCTTTGGGTTAATTTTGTCCGCATTCACCGTCGGAATGAATGGGGCCATCTCCGCGTCGAGGCCGCCGAAATTCCGGACGAAGGCTTTGCGGTAGTGCATCGTTGTGATGCCACGCATCGGCGCCAGAATTAAAATTGGATCGCTCATGCTTAAGGGATGCCACAAACAGGATTAAAGAGCCACACTTAGATAAAAATCTCTCGCCCGCTCGTTCCTCGCTCAAGTCGCAAAGGCGCAAAGTTGAATTCCCTTGGCGCCTTCGCGCCTTTGCGAGAAAACCCAAGATCTAGCCTCGTGAAAAGCTAGCCCTTCGGTTTTGGCTTGAACAAGGTCTGAAAAACATCCCTCATGATCCCATGACAACTATCATCGGAAAATGCCTTGGAGTGGACATCGAGATTAACCCCGACCGCGAGGTCGTGCAGTGCGACGCATTGGAATTCCCGTGGAGCTGGAAAGAAGAAGACGGTCAGATCTGCATCGGCTACGTCGATGGAAAGCATCAGCTCAATATTGAATTCCGCGGAACCGATCCGGAAACACTCACCAAAGAAATTGTCCGCCGCGACTTTTTGAACAAAGCGCACACCGCCTACATCGCCGCCGAAATCATCCTCGCCCACCACTGCCTGCAAACGGGGACGGAGTACACCCAGCGGTAAGGGATGGGGGATTCCACGCAGAGCCGCAGAGCGCGCGGAGGTGTAGACGCGGTGTCCTCACCGCGTTTCCAATGATTGGAATCATCCCGCGCCGGATCCGGCGCGGGATTTTTTATCCTTTAATCGTTTCCTCAACTATATCAAAAGTCCGCCATGTATCGCCGATGTCAGTCTTAGTATTTACCACTACACTGCGTTGAACCATTCGCTGCGCTCTTTATTTACCTTTGGTAAATTATGTTTCCGTTCTGCTCCAACGCGTTGCTGATGGAATACATCAGCCTAGCTCGCAGGATCGGTTTGTAATTTCCGTGTGCCTCGTAGTGAACTAAATCAACTCTCCCGCCCCTTTGAGTGCGGCTTCAAGCGCATCGGGGTTACGGCCGCCGGCTTGGGCGCGGTCGGGTTTTCCGCCGCCACCACCACCGCATTGTTTGGCGATTGCACCGACGATTTTGCCGGCGTTTTTGCCTTTTTTGATGAGGTCGGGGGTCACCGCACAAACGAGGGCGACTTTGCCGTCACTGGCTCCGCCAAGAACGGCGACGGTGCTGACGAGTTGCGGTTGTAGGGCGTCCATGACGGCGCTTAAGAGTCCGGCATCGGCATCGCCCATGTTTTCGATGAGCAGGGTTACCCCGCCATCGGCGGGGCCGTTCTCCACTTTAGCGAGCAACTCCTCAGCAATGGCCGGGGCCTCCGCCTGCATTTCGGCGGCGCGTGCTTTGGCGGCGGCTTTTTTGGCTTCCACTTCTTTGGCTTTGGCTTCCGCTTCGGCGGCTTTGGCTTTCTGCTCTTCGATAAATTTTTCGGCGTAGGGTCCGCAAGCGGCTTCGATGCGGCGGATGCCGGCGGCGATGGAGGATTCGCTCATGAGTTTAAACTGTCCGACGTCGCGGGTATTGCTGACGTGGCACCCGCCGCATAGCTCCATCGAAAATCCGTCGAAGGAGGAGCTTGAGGCTCCACCCATTTGAATAACTCGAACCACATCTCCATACTTTTCGCCGAAGAACTGCTGGATCGCCGGATGCTTCTGCACTTCGGTAAACGGAACTTCCGAGGAAAATACGGGCAGAGCGGCATCGATTTTTTCGTTGATCAGTTTTTCTATGGCGGCTTTCTGTTCGTCGGAGAGTTTTTCCGGCGAGTTGAAGTCGAAGCGCATGCGGTCGTTGGCGACAAGCGATCCGCGTTGGCGGGCATCTTCGCTGACGACTTTATGAAGTGCCCAGTGGAACAGATGGGTCGCGGTGTGGTGGCGCTGAATGTCGGCGCGGCGGGTTGCGTCTGCGTCGATCAGAACGCCTTCGCCCGGCTCGGGCGCGCGGCCGCTGATGAGTTTGGCCACGTGAATGACCAGTTCGCCCTGTTTCTGGGTGTCCGTAATCGCCATTTCGCCGATTTCTTTATCATCTGAAATCAGCCGCAGTCTGCCGTGGTCCCCGAGCTGTCCACCCATTTCGGCGTAGCAGGGGGTTTTATCGAGGAGGATGTTGTATTTCAAAGTAGAACGACCGTCTCGGTCGTTTGAAGCAAGCGAGACGCTTGCGCTACTTTCCGGATCAATCACAGAAATCGCTTCGACGACGGCTTCGCTTTCCAAGGTTTGGAACCCGACGAATTCGGTGGGCTTCACATCGAGCCCTTCGCTTTCAACGAGTACGACCGATTTCTTGGCGGCGTGATCTGCGCGAGCGCGGTTGCGTTGCTCGTTCATCAGTTTTTCAAAACCCGCCACATCGACGGTCAGTCCGCGCTCGCGGGCCATCAGTTCCGTCAGGTCGAGCGGGAAGCCGTAGGTGTCGTAGAGTTTGAACGCTTCATCTGCCGGGAAAACATCAGCATCCGTCACACATAAACTCACGATCGTGAGTTTATGTGTGACAATCTCGTCTGCGACTTGCTCGAAGAGGTCGATGCCGCGGTCGAGGGTGCGGTTGAAGGATTCCTCTTCGGCTTTGAGCGTTTTGGAAACGCGGGCGAGGTTGGCGCGTACTTCGGGGAAGGCATCGCCGAAGCTATCGGCGATGACGTCGGCGAGTTTGTAGAAGAAGGGTTCTTTGAAGTCGAGGGCGCGGCCATAACGAACGGCGCGGCGCAGGATGCGGCGCAGGACGTAGCCGCGGCCTTCGTTCGACGGGGTGATTCCGTCGGCGATGGAGAAGGCGAGGCATCGAATGTGGTCGGCGATGACGCGGAAGGCGATGTCGACCGGGTCGGTCAGGGAACTACCATAGGTTTTGCCGCTCATGGTTTCCAAGGTTTGGAAAATGGGGGAGAAGACATCGGTTTCGTAATTGGAGATAGTTCGTGAGAAATCTTTGAAGTTATCGGTGCACTGCATAAGGGAGCAGACGCGTTCGAAGCCCATGCCGGTGTCGACGTGCTGCGCGGGCAGGGGCGAGAAGGTTCCGTCGGGGTTGGCGTTGAATTGAACGAAGACGAGGTTCCAAATTTCGATGTTGAGTGGGTTGTCGGCGTTGACGAGTTCGGGGCCACCGTCCGCATTTGGGGTGAGGTCGATGTGCAGCTCGGAGCAGGGGCCGCAGGGGCCAGTGTCGCCCATCATCCAAAAGTTGTCTTTGCGGTTGCCGGGAACGACATGACTTTCGGGTAGAACTTTGAGCCACAGCTCTTTGGCTTCGAGGTCGGCCTCTGATTTTTCGTCGCCGCCGAAGTAGGTGGCGTAGATGCGGTTTTCGGGCAGACCCCACACCTTTGTGATGAGTTCCCACGCCCATTCAATGGACTCTTCTTTGAAGTAGTCGCCGAAGGACCAGTTGCCGAGCATTTCGAAGAAGGTGTGGTGATAGGTGTCGATGCCGACATCGTCGAGGTCGTTGTGTTTGCCGCCGGCGCGGATGCATTTTTGGGTGTCGGTGGCGCGGCCGGGGGTGTAGGGGCAGTTGGACTGGCCGAGGAAGATCGGCACAAACTGGTTCATGCCCGCATTGGTGAAGAGCAGGTTCGGGGAGTCGGGCAAAAGGCTGCCGGATTTAACGACGGTGTGCTGTTTCGATTCGAAGAAATCGAGGAACGACTGGCGGATTTCGGTTGAGGTCATAATTTTATTCCTGTTTTAAAAAACTATGAAAGATGAACTATGAAAGAAGAAAGCGGTCTTCCGCCTTTGCCAAGGCTTCGGCGGGACAGGGCGACAGCCTTTATTAAAAATTCCGGTTTCATAGTTCATAGTTCATCTCTCATCTTTCTGCTGCGTAGTCGCAATTGAGAGGTCACGGAATTTAGCACGGTTGCCCCCAATTTCACGGCTTTTTTGCGTTTTTAACCTCAACGCAAAGACGCGAAGCCCGCTGAGTCTCGCAAAGTTTTCTCTGCGTACCTTTGCGAATATTGCGTCTTTGCGTTGAGTCCTTTTTGAAGGAAGCGGTTCCTTTTTGGAAACATGACTAGAAAGGTTGGGTTTGTGCTGGATTTCCCCCGTGGGGTTTTGTATTACAGGGACTCGTTTTTAAAAATAACTAGGAGAACACCATGAATGTTGACCAACACTTGAAGATTGCCACCTGGCATGTTGAACAGGCTCGCTTGCACGCAACGGTTGAAGCCGGACACAGCTGCGGCTGCCCGCTGACCGATGAATATCAGAAAGTCATCGACCAGGTTGATTCCGGAAACATCGTCAGCGACGACTAGATTCGCGCGATGATTGAAAAGGCCGTCTCTCACGAGGCGGCCTTTTTTTTGTTTGAAGAGGGAAATGTAGACGCGGTGTCCTCACCGCGTTTCTTTGGCAGGATCGAACGCGGTGGGCCCCGAAGTATCGAGGGTCTTTGAGCCACCGCGTCTACGGGAGAGTTTCCAAACCTTGGGAAAAGTCACTTAGTCCAAGATCAAGTTTTTGATATCCGACTTCAGCTCTGCGAGCCAGCGGAGTTCGGTTTCGCGCATGGCTTCTCGGTGGACGGGGGTGTCGTCGTCGGCACCGGAGAGGTGGTCGAAGCCGTGGGCAATGTAGAGCGCGAGTTCGGCATCGATTCCATCGTGGGCCGGGCCTTCGCGGACGGCACAGTCGACGTTGATGATGAGATCGCCGGTGGCGGCAGGGTCTTCGCCGGGGATGGGGTCGTAGCGAAAACTGATCACATCGGTGGGGCGATCTTTGCCTAAAAAGTCGCGGTTGGTCTGCGTGATGCCTTCGTCATCGGTGAGGACAACGGTGACGCTGCCCCAGACGGAATTGGGATCGGCGGCGGCGAGGCAGCCGGCCAGTGCGTCAGTCAGCCGTTGAATCGCCGACACGTTTAGCCGGTGCGCGGTCTGATTGTTTATCAAATTTGTTTTCATTTTTGGGATAGGCGATGCGTCCGTGGAGCATGTTGGTGAGTGAGAAGACAAAGGATTTTTTTACGGTGTCGAGCTCGCGGAGCGTCAGGTTGCATTCATCGAGTTGACCATCGCGCAGGCGGGCATCAAAGATGTCGCTGATGATGTTTCCGATGCGTACGGGGTTCGGCTTTTCGAGCGAGCGCGAGGCGGCTTCGCAGGAGTCGGCGAGCATGAGAATGGCCATTTCCTTATTTTGGGGTCGCGGGCCTTCATAGCGGAAATCTTCGTCGCTGATGGCGGGCTGTCCATCCGCTTCGTTGGCCTGTTGGGTTTTGGCGCGGTGGTAGAACACGGAGACGAGACTGGTTCCCTGGTGTTGCTCAATGCCGTCGATGATGACCTGCGGGAGGTGGTGTTTTTTCGCCAGCGTGACGCCTTCTTTGATGTGGGAGACGATGACGAGGGTGCTCATGCTGGGCGCGAGGTCGTCGTGCGGATTCTCGGTGAATTGGATGTTTTCGCTGAAGAAACCCGGCTTCACTAATTTGCCGATGTCGTGGAAATAGGCACAGACGCGCAGTTGCAGTCCGTTGGCGCCGATGGCTTCGGCGGCGTTCTGCGCGAGACTGGCCATCATGAGGGAGTGGTGATAGGTGCCGGGCGCGTTGATGGCAAGACTCTGCAGAAGCGGGTGGCTGAGGTCGGAGAGCTCGAGCAGTTTGATGTCGGTGGTGATTTTAAAGATATGTTCAAACAGAGGAATCAACAGCAGGGCGAGCAGAGCGCAGGCGAGTCCGCTCATCATCGCGGTGGCGAGCTGGGAGGCAATGACCCCCCAGGACGGCTGGTTGAGCACCGCCAGAATCAGTGCGAAGAAGATTTTCACCGCGCCGATCCAGAGGCCGGCACGGAAGAGGTTCGTGCGGCGTTTGACATCGCGCGTGGTGTAGACGGCGGTGACAGAGACCAGTAGGCCGAGCACGAACACCTCGAAGCTGTTTCCGAGGAGGGCGGCCAGCGCAAAACTGGTCCAGAGGCCGACGAGAACTCCCGGGATGCCGCCGAGTAGAATGGCGGCGAGCATGGGGGCGATGGACAGCGGAATGGCGTAGCTGAGTACGGCGGTGGGAAGAATTTGAAGGTTCACGCTGAGGGCGAGAAGCACCTTGCCCAAAATAAGAGGCAGGGCAGAGAGCGTCAGCATCAGCAGGATCCGCCGTCGACTGTGCAGGAGGTTTTTCGAGACGATTCCGGTGATCGCGATGGCTAGCCCGAGGCCGAGGAGGAGCAGGAGTCCGCTGGCCGCGACCCGCTGAATTCGTTCCACGGCAGATTCGAGCTCGCTGAGGCGTTGGTCGTGCGCGGCTAGCCACGCAAGGGTCTGTTCGCTGACCGGATCGCCACTGCGGATGAGGACGGATCCGCTTCCGACCGACTCAATGACTGGGTCGATCAGTTCCATGGCCTGCGCTTTCCGTGCGCCGGTTTCGGCGGCGTCATAGATGATGTTGGGGTGCATCCACGGGGTGATGAGCGTGCGGATGATTTTTTCGTCGCGAACCTCGCGAGGCAGCTGGGCGGAAATTGTTTCGATGGCGGTGTGGAGTGCCCCGGCATGCAACTGAAAGCTGCTGAGTGGGCGGATGGTTTCGGCGGCGGTTCCTCGTACGGCGATCTGCCCATTGGCTACAGTGCTGTTGAATCGGGTGGACAGATCGTTTTCGCTGATGATGCCCTGTTCGATGGAGGAGGAGAGTGCGCTAATGATGACCGCTTGCAGATCGGTTCCATCCTCGGGGAAAATCCGAAGAAGCTCATCGATGGTCAAGGAGATCGAGAGCATGTCAAGACGGTCTTCGATGGAGTCCTGAATGAGCGCATGCCGTTCCGGTTCCACGGCGACCAGTAGCGTTTTCAGGCGGGGGACCAGCTTGCCGAGCGCTTGCTCGGCCTGGTCGAGTCCGCACCGGTCAACTTGGAAGACGGGCAGGATTTCATCTGCCCGGGCGCGCTTGGCCAGTTCGGTAGCCGAAAGGGTTTCCGCACGGAAGTCGATAGCCGCCACAATGGTTTCGGAGGCTTGCTGTCCAAGAACGAGTTCCTGAGGCTGAAGAAGACGTCCGCTATAGAATAGGGCGGCAACACCCAGCCAAAGCGTCAGTACGATCGTCAGATTAAAAGCCGGGAAGCGAGACCGATCTTTGCGAGCGGTGACATCCTTGGTCGCGGCGACTCTCTTCTTTACTTTTTTTCTAACCTTCGACATTCGATATTCCTTATTCGGTGTTCGATATTGCCATTCCACTTCGTTGCATTGCCGTCGCTTCGCGCCAGCCTCTGCCTTCGGCGGTCTGCTGTTCATACTCTGTGATGGCGGTACGCGCGAATTATTTTTTGAACGAGCGGATGACGAACCACGTCGGCTTCGCCCAGTTCGACAAAGGCGAGATCGTCAATTTTCTGTAGAGCAACGGCGGCTTCCAGCAGGCCGGAATTCTTTTTATCCGGCAGGTCGATTTGCGTGGGGTCGCCGGTGATGACCGCTTTGGCATCGAAGCCGAGGCGAGTCAACATCATCATCATCTGCTTGGTGGTGGTGTTCTGCGCTTCGTCGAGAATCACAAAGGCATGGTTGAGGGTTCGTCCGCGCATATAGGCGAGGGGAGCCACTTCGATGACGCCGCGCTCCATCAGTTTTTCAATTTCTCCGCCGGGGAGCATATCGTGGAGGGCATCGTAGAGTGGGCGCAGGTAGGGGTCGATTTTCTGCAGGAGGTCGCCGGGCAGGAAGCCGAGTGCTTCGCCCGCTTCGATGGCCGGGCGGGTCAGGATGATGCGGCTGACCTCGTCGTTGAGGAGCGCAGAGATGGCGGCGGCCATCGCGAGATAGGTTTTGCCGGTTCCGGCCGGGCCGAGCCCGAAGGTGATGGCGTGGTTTTGAATGGCATCGAGATAAATCTGTTGGCCAGCCGTGCGCGGAAAGACCGGCGGTTTGCGCGGGCTCACATCGATACGCATGGAGGCGAATGATTCGAGAACCGTTTCGCGACCCTCCGCGAAGGCGCTCAGTGCATGAACGACTAGTACGCTGTTGAGCGGCAGGCCTCGGTCACGCGCTGCGCGCAACGCCTCAAAAAAGCGTGCGGCACGTTCTGCCTGTTCGCCGTCGATTTTGAGCCACGTGTCGCGTGCGGTCAGCGATACGCCGAAAACCCGCTCCACTTCCGAAAGGGTTTCTTTGGGGAGGGCGGTCAGGTCGGACGCCTCGCGGGCGTTATCGAAATGGAGTGTTAGTTCACTCATTCAGGGGGGGAACGTACGGGTTTTCGTGTGGAAAGGTCAATTTTAAACAAATCTGGAAAAAGAGGTCAACGCAAAGACGCGAAGGGTCGCGGAGAACGTTGCGACCGCCGAAGGCAGAGGCCGGAGCGAAGAGACGGCAACGACCGAGGGGAGTGGCAAACTCCTGTCACGTTGCGGCTTTGCGTTAAGACGCAGTTTCTGATGAGCCGCGGAGGGATTGCTGGTGGGCCATCCAGTCATCGTATTGGATTTCCATGGTGTCGAGGTTTTCGTCGTGGTCGACGTCGAGGGCGGCGCCGCCGAGGTGGGTGTAGGTCAGCTGGGTTCGTGCGCCGAGAATATTGCCGACGGCGCGCTGAAAGGTTTCGAGCGGTGCGTGCATACGGATGCTTTTGGAGAGGTTCGGGTGCCCGTGCCGGTCGTAGTAGAGTGAGAGCTGCAACAGAGCGAAAACCCGCAGGGCGGTCATAAACCGCCAGCTGACCAGCAGGAGCGCAAACATCATTCGCAGAACGTTGAAGAGGTGCGTCTGATAGCGCCATTCGTACATTTTTTCGATGTAGTCGAGATGTTCAAATTTCAGAGGCTTGGCCAGATGCAGGTTGTTTTGGCGCCATAGGTCTTCGCGCAGATGGAAATAGATCATCTGAATGCCGGGTTTTTCTGCGGTCGGGTGGTAATAGGAAAGAATTTTTTCCGATGTGATGCCGATCGAGTAGTCGTAGTCGTGCATGTTGCTTTGGGTAATGAACTCATCCACCTCCCACGGGGTAAGCAGGGGGATGTCGCAGGGCACCACGAGCGCGGGGGTGTTTGCGTATTCCGTTCCCCGCAGGTCGGCAAAGGCGGTTGTTTCAGGGAGGCCTAGCGTGGAAACATAACCGACCTTGAAATTATCGATCATGTTGTCCTTTTGCCCAACCACCCGGATTTCGCCATCGCCTGTCAATTGCTCGGCATGAGTTTGAAGTATTTCGGAAAGGCGGTCGCTCGGACCGATCACGATAATGTTCTGCACGTGCTTCGATTGTTTGAGCGCGCGCAGAATATGAATCAGAAGGGGTTCGTTCTTTAGAGGAAGGAACGCCTTGTTGTCGTCACGAACTTGGACGCTTGCGCACCGATCACCCGCCAGCAGAATCGCATTCACCTTCTTCAGTCCGTCCATATCGCCCTCCGTTGCATCGACCCTAATGAGGAATCATAAAGTGGACAAGAATTTTCCAATGTTTGCCACTCCCGAGGGTCGTTTCTTTTAGGGATACCAAAAGCACTTTCGCTTCGCTCAGGTGGAAAAATTCATAGGTGACAAATGGGAGCCGCTGATCCTTAATGGACGGAATGAAAACCGAGGTGGTCATTGTAGGTGGAGGCGTGGTTGGGCTGGCGATTGCCGCACAGCTCGCCCCGCGCGTTGGGTCGCTGGTTCTTTTTGAGCGGCACGACAGTTGGGGGCAGGAGATCTCCTCGCGCAATAGCGAAGTGCTTCATTCCGGAATCTACTACGAGCCCGGCTCCCTGAAGGCAACACTCTGCGTGAAAGGGCAGCGTCTACTCTATGCACTGGCCGAAGCGGAAGGCATTCCGCACAAGCGTTGTGGAAAGATCATTATCGCCTCCGCAGTTGAGGAGGTTTCCGAGTTGCTCCAGCTGAAGACGCGCGCGGAGCAGAACGGTGTGGAAGGCCTTCGAATGTTGACGGGCGCTGAGGTTTCGGAGCGCGAACCGTTTGTAGCGGCCGAAGCTGGGTTGCTTGTTCCCGCATCGGGAATCATCAATGCGCACGCCCTGATGGATGTGCTGGCGGCTCGCGCGCAGGACGCAGGGGCTGATCTGATCCGTGGAGCGGAACTGACCGGCCTTGAAAAAACACCAGACGGGTGGAATGTTTCCTATCGGGATACTGCCGGTGAGGATCAACTGGCCGCCCGCGTGGTCATCAACAGCGCGGGGCTTGGCGCACAGCAGGTGATGCGCATGGCGGGGATCGACCCCGATGAGGCTGGGCTGACTCTCCATTATGCCAAAGGCGAGTATTTTACGGTGCCGTCCGACTACCGAAACCGGTTGCAGTCGATGATTTACCCTGTTCCGGATAAGAACCTGACCGGCCTGGGCGTTCACACCGTCCCCGACCTGTCCGGTGGATTTAAACTGGGGCCCAATGCGTTCTATGTGGATGAGATCGACTACACCGTCGACGAAACTCATGCGCCGGAGTTTTACGAAGGGGCGCATAAATATCTTTCGACCCTAAAACCCGAGGATCTTGTTGCCGACATGAGTGGCATTCGCCCGAAGCTTTCTACAGAAGGGGAGGCACCTCGTGATTTTTATATTCGTCACGAGGCAGATCGTGGCGCGGTGGGTTTCTTTAATCTGGCGGGCATTGAATCGCCGGGTTTGACGGCGTCTTGTGCGATCGGCGAAATGATAGCCAACGCCGTCTGCGAAATGCTCTAAAGGCTCCACGGCAGGCGGCCGGGCGAGGTTTTGTCGAGTGGGCGTAGGCCGGCGGGGTCCGCCGTAGCCTCTGGCGAAGGCTGGAAGGCGAGCAGGGCGTCGAGCTGATCGAGCAGGCGCTCTTTGTCTTTTGGGAAGCGCGCTTCGAGCGGAACGATGTTCGACGAGTGGTCCGCGCGGAAGACGGTCGATTCGAGTTCGAGGTGCGAAATCAGTTCGCGTGTTTCGGTGACGGCCTGAAATTCGGTGACCATTTTGAACCCGTTTTTATAGAGCGGTGTATTGGGGGTGGTGACCAGCCGCAGGGCAGAGAGCAGGCGCGGTTGCATTTTATTCAGCACGGTTGCCGTTGCTTTTGCATGCAAGCCGGAACGCAGTTCCCCGGCGATGCCAATCAGCACCATCACCGACATCCGAAGGCCCGCGGCCTGTGCGCGCTGGCCCGCCTCAATCATATTCTCCGCGCTTTCTTGTTTGTTCATTTTGCGGAGCGTCTGTTCGTCGCCGCTTTCGAGCCCCATGTAGAGTGTGTTGAGTTTGAGCTCTTTCAGGCGGCGGAGTTGTTCGTCGGTTTTGGCGAGAATGGAGGCGCCGTTGGCGTATATGCCGATACGGGCAAGGCGGGTGAATTTCTCGTTCAGCGAAACGAGCATTTTTTCCAAGGTTTGGAAGTCCAGATGCATCACATCGCCGTCGGCCAGAAAAATGCGTCGCGCGTCCGGTCCGATTTTCCAAGCATTGGAAATTTCGTGCTCTGCATTTTCCAACCCTTGGAACTTATAGGGGACGCCTTTATACATGCCGCAGAATTTGCAGCCGTTCCATGGGCAACCGTCCGCCACGCGGATGATCAGGCTGTCTGCCTCGCCCGGCGGCCTGAATAGGGTGTGAGAGGTTCCAAACATCGGAAGAATCTAGCGCGGCAGCGACTGCGCGTCGATATTTTCATTTTTTTGCAATAAACGGGTCGGGCAGACGTTTGTTGTAGAATCTTTGGCAGTTGATTTGTTTGTCACTTCGATGGGCACTGCCAGACAAGGAAAAGGAGTCGCAGAATGAAGACTAGAGCAATTATGATGGTGGTGGTGGCCCTCGCGCTTTCAACACAACTGGCGGAAGCAAAGGGCGGCGGACAAGAAAAGGGTGGAGCCGGTAACGGTACCGGCGAATGTACTGCTTCGGCAGACAGCGCAACCTGTACGGGAGAAAAAAAGCTACTCCAGCAGAAGAAGCAGCTTCAGCAGAAGAAGCAGTTGCAGAAGCAGGATCAGTCGGGTGACTGCACCGCTCCGGCTTCTAAATAAGAAGTTGTTTCAGAACGAAGGCGACCCGCATGGCGGGTCGCCTTTCGTTTTCCAAGGGTCGGACCTATTCTTCCAGCCCTAGTTTTTTCATGAGTTTGGCCGCCGGGCAGATGTCTGTGTAAGCGGATTGAATCAGGTTCGCGCCGATGAAGGCGGTGAATAGTAACCACCATGTACTGACCATGGCAACGAGTAGCGCGGAGATCAAAATCATGATCCCGGCCATGACACGGACTCCATTTTCTATTTTCATCATGTTCTCCTTTTTAGAGCACTTTTATAAAAACTGTAGCCGTGATCGCAAGGCAGCCGAGACGGCTGCGATACGTACCGCAGGCGTCCCGCCTGCTACACGTGGCTACGGTATTGTTTAATCCGCTCTAATGTTTGATTAGCCTTTGATGAGTTTCCCGGGCCACATAAGGATGCCGCCATCCATCACCTTGACGTCAGCGAAACCATATTTTTTCAAAATCAAGGCCGCTTCATATCCGCGAAGTGAGATTTTGCAGAAAGCGATGACCGGCTTGGTTTTATCCAGCTCTTCAGCTCGCCCGCGCAGGGCACCGAGTGGGATATCCACGGTTCCTTCGATTCGCATTTGCTCGCGTTCGGCGGGGGAGCGGACATCCAGCATCGTGAAGTCGTTGCCCTGTTCGCGCAAGGCGAGAACCTCGGCGGGCGTGATGCCGTCCATATAGCCATCGATCTTGTTGCGCAGGATATTGGCGGCCGTGATGATGTTGTCGACCGCTGGGGAGAAGGGTGGGGCATAGACGAGGTCGGCGTTGGCTAACTGGTCGACCGTCATGCCGGCCGTGAGCGCCATGGCGACGATGTCGATGCGGCGATCCGCATTGCCGGGGCCGGTGGCTTGCGCGCCCAGCAGTTTTCGGGTCTTGCGATCGGCCAGCAGTTTCAGAAACAGCGGCTTGGCGTCCGGCATAAAGTGTGGCTTGTCGGGGGCGGGGGCGAGGCAGGTGACCACATCGTACCCCGCATCGAGGGCTTCTTGTTCGCCGAGCCCGGTGCGGGCAACGCTAAAGTCGAACACTTTACAGATGGCACTTCCCAGAATGCCGGGGAACGCATCATTTATTCCGCAAATGGCATTGGCGGCGACGCGCCCTTCTTTATTGGCGGTCGAGCCGAGCGGGACGTACACCGCTTTGCCGGTGATCAGGTTTTTCTTTTCTGCGCAGTCACCGACCGCGTAGATATCCGAATCGGAGGTCTGCATCTGTTCGTTAACCGCAATGGCGCGGGTCGGGCCGATGTCGATTCCGGCATCCTGTGCCAGCTTCGACCCGGGTCGAACCCCAACGGCCATGATAACAATATCAGCAGGCAGTTCGCCTTGATCTGTGATCACTTTTTCGACGCGGCCGGTTCCCTGGAATTCGGTGACGCGGGTTCCGGTTTGAATTCGGACTCCTTTGGCCTCAAAATGTTTCTCGACTAGGGCGGCCATTTCCGGATCCATCATGCCCAGAATTTGCGGCAGGAATTCGACCACGGTGATTCGGCAGCCCATTTCGCTGAAGGCTTCGGCCACTTCGACGCCGATGAGCCCGCCGCCGACAATCACGGCGTTGATGGCCTTCTTTTCGGCCAGCGTGGCTTTGATGGCATCGGCATCATGGATGTCTTTGAGGTTGAAAATATTTTTCAGTTCGATGCCGGGAATGGGCGGCACGGCGGATTCTGCGCCGGTCGCGAGCACCAGTTTGTCGTAAGCTAGTTCGCGTTCTTCACCGGCGCGATTTTTGATGGTCACCGTTTTATCTTTACGGTTAATGACCATGGCTTCCGTATGGTTGAGTACGTTGGCGTTTTTCACATTTCGGAAGAACGCGCTGTCGCGCACTGTTCCGACCGGGGTGGACATCAGTTCTTTCGAGTCTTCTACCATGCCGGAGATGTAATAGGGCAGTCCGCACCCGGCGTAGGAGAGGAATTCACCTTTTTCAATAATGGTGACTTCCGCGTCTGCGCAGAGGCGATTGATGCGGGATGCGGTTTTGGGTCCAGCGGCAACGCCGCCAATAACAACAACTTTCATGTTTTTATCTCCTGTGGGTTATATCTTGGTTGGATTGTTTGACGTCAAGGTGGGGTTCCACCTCAACTAATATGTATTTAATTGTTCTAGTGTCTGCTGAGCCACTTTTAATTCTTTATTGAAGTGATTTTTCAGACGTTGAATAAGTTGTTTCTGTTTTTCAGGGTTTTCCGAATAATGAGGATGAGCGCGAAGTTTCGCGACCCATTCCGGATTGGCGTCAATTTCGCTGGGAATCAATTCGCTGTCGTGGCGCACAGCATCCCGAGGGCAAACGCTGTGACATATTCCGCAGCGAATGCAGCTTGCTGGATTCAGTTCTGCTTTTTGTTCATGAACCTCGATGGCAGTTGCGGGACAGTTTTGTTCGCAAATTCCGCATCCGGTGCACGTTGATGAATTGATCCATGGCATGGGGAGACTCCTTTATATAGTGGGTTCGTGTTGGGTGCGGTAGGCCAGACTGTACGCGGCGGGCAGGAACAGCAGGGTTAACAGCAACGAGTAGAGCAAGCCGCCGATGACCGCAATGGCCATGGTGACGAGCATGTCGCCGCCTTCGCCCAGGTTCATGGCTAATGGGGTTAAGCCCAGAACCGTGGTGAGTTGTGTCATGAGAATCGGGCGAACCCGCAACGGTGCCGCTTTGCGGATGGCATCGATGGCTGAAAGTCCTTTGCGGCGGTATTCTTCCGCCAGCGCCAGCAAGACAACCCCTTGTGATGTGATGCCGCCCATCATGACCAACACCCCGATTTGTACGGTGACCCCAATGGACGCGCCGAATAAAGCGAGTGCAAGAAAGACCCCGGTGAGCGTGAGCGGTACATTGAACATAATCAATAAGGGCAGAATGAACGACTCAAACTGAATGGCCAGAATGACGTATGCGAATAATGCCGCAAAGCCAAGAATCAGACCCATGACCTGATGGCTTTCTGCCATTAAACGCGCTTCACTCCCCATGGACACATCGACGCCGGGGGGCGGTTGTAGATCGTTTGCGGTTTGTTCGGCACGGGCTAGCGCCTCGCCCACGCTAATCCCTGCCGCATCGGCACGCACAATGACACGCATAATTTGGTCTTCTCGTGAGATTTCAACGGGCCCGACGGCGCGTGTTACGGTGGCGATGTCGCGCAGGTAAACGGGTTCCCCTTTGCGGGTGTCAACAATCAGGTTCTGTAGATCCTGTTTGTTTTTGATGGAAACCTCGGGAACCATCACGCGGATTGGATAATATTCAGATCCCTCTCGAAACTGCGTTCCAACCAGTCCCTGTACCAGCGAACGCATAACCGTTGCCACCTGGTCGACCGAAATATCCATGGCGGACGCGCGGGCGCGATCAATATGAATCCGGTATTCCGGTTTGGTCATGTCCATGGAGATGTTTACACCGGACAGTCCAGAGGTTTGGCGCAATTTCGCCGCCAGTTTTTCAGAGAATTCATAGAGGGAAACCGCATCGTTGCCTTTTATGTTTACTTCAACATCCTGTTCGCCGACTTTACGCATCCCTTTAATGGGTCTGGCTTTGACCGGTAGTTTGGCGCCGGGTTCTTCCGATTGAATCTTATTAATGATGGGTCGGATTTGGGAAATAAATTCCAATGTGCTGACCTTTCGCTGTCCGCGCGATACGAGCTGGATATTGAGGTTTCCTTCATTGCCGACTTCCAGCGTGTAGAGACCGAAAACGCGGCCTCCGGCCATTCGGAAGATGCTGTCGATTTCAGGAAGCCCCTCCAACTTGTTTTCTACACGCGTGAGAATACGATCCACCTCGGCAACCGAGGTGCCGCTCGGCATTTTGAGTTTCACCATGACGCGACCATCATCCAGTTTGGGTAAGAATTCTGATCCGGAGCGGTTGGCAATCCACAACCCGGCGAGGAAGATGAGCACGGCGGCCAAGATGACGCGCCATTTTGTACGCAAGCAAAGGTCGAGCAGGCGTTTGTAGCCCACCAGAAAGGATTCAATGAGATGATCAAACGTTC
>CAYYYX010000024.1:0-9684 GCA_964476065.1 uncultured Verrucomicrobiota bacterium
GTCGAAGACCTTGGGGCTTGCCCCGTCGAAGACCTTGGGGCCTGCCCCGTCGCAGACCTTGGGGTTGCCTTTATTGCCTCCATGTGAAAAGTTAGTCACTCGGCGCTAGGCTCTAGGAGCCAGCCCCCAGAACCCAGAGCCTATGAAAACTAGAAAAAACCTGTTTTTTAAACGGCACCTCCTGAACACGGTGGCGTTGTGCGTCAGCGATTCGATTGTTTTGCTGGTCGGCCTTTATTTGGGGAATTGGATCATTTATCTGATCCACGGGGTGCCGATTTCTATTCACTACGCGTATGCCGTTATTCCGGTATGGTGGGTCGGCGCCGCGGTTTCCGGACTGCTTCCGGGATGGGGATTGGGTGCGGTGGAGGAGGTCCGTCGGATTCAGATCGTGTTGCTGGCTCTGTTTTCGCTCGCCGCCCTAACGTATTTCTTCGGCCGGGACCGCATGATTCCCAGCCGGGTTGTGTACATTGTCTCGTGGGTCTTTGGGGGTATTTTTCTTCCCGTTTTCCGATGGGCGGTCCGTACTCTTTTGATCCGTCGGGGCCACTGGGGGTGTCGAGTAGCCGTTTACGGAAAGCCGGACGATGCGAAAACGCTGGTGATGGCATTACAAAAATCTCCGGAGCTTGGCTATAGGCCTGCGGCAGTTTTTTCGGGAATACTGGAGGAGAATCGGCAGGATGTTTGCGGGGTTCCGGTCTCCGGCGGGTCTCTGCAGACGGATGATCGGATTAAGGTCGCTGCAGTGGCCCTTCCCTCTTTTTCTTTGAATGAAGTGACTCGTCTTGTGGATCATACGCTGGCTGACTGCAATAAAGTAATCATGTTCCCAAATTTGCAGGAGGGCGTTTTTATGTCGGTGCGTTCGCGTAGCTTCGGGGATCTAATCGGCTTGGAGGTGGCGTCGAATCTGTTCAATCCGTTTGCACGTATTCTCAAGCGGCTATCAGAGGCTTTTTTGGTTGTGTTAACCGCGCCGCTTTGGGTTCCGCTCTGTGTCGTCCTCACTCTGTTGATTTGCCTGGTGGATCGGACGAATCCTTTTTACACACAGACCCGCATCGGGGAAGGCGGCAGGCCCTTTAAGGTGTATAAATTCCGCACGATGGTTCCAGATGCCGAAAAGAGACTTCAACAGGAATTGAGTCAAAATGACGACCTGCGTGCCGAATGGGAGTCCTGCTATAAGCTAAAGAAGGATCCTCGGATCACCCCGCTGGGTCGGGTTCTCCGCAGGCTTTCGTTGGATGAACTCCCGCAGTTGATTCATGTCCTTTCCGGGAAAATGGCGCTGGTGGGCCCGCGGCCCCTTCCAGAGTACCATCACGACGCGCTTTCAGAGTTGGCCCGCACTCCGCGCTATCGCGTGAAACCCGGCTTGACGGGGTTCTGGCAAATTTCCGGACGAAGTGATGCGGACATTTCTGCGATGGAGAAATGGGACACCTATTATGTGAGGAATTGGTCTGTCTGGCTTGATTCTGTTATTCTGGCTCGCACACTGAGTGCCGTTTGTTCTGCAAAGGGAGCGTATTAGTATGGCTGTAGGAGTTAAGCGATTTAATCTTTTAGGCGTTGGGATAGATGCCGTTGATATGACGGACACGATCCGTGTTTTTGAGAGCGCGATTGAGGGGCAGGAGCCTCCCGGCTACATTTGCCCTATGGGTGTCGCAGGGATCATGGAAGCCCGTCGAAATCCGGCACTGAAGACCATTCTCAATAATGCACTGTTGAACACGCCGGACGGGGTGCCGCTGGTATGGCTTGGGAAATTGTTTGGGCATCAAAACATCCGCCGGGTCTATGGGCCGGATGTAATGCGGGATGTGTGTGCTTATTCGGCTGACAAAGGGTGGACTCACTTTTTGTACGGCGGCGGACCGGGGCTCGCGGAAACGCTCCAAAAACAACTGGAGACCGCTCATCCCGGCATTCAGATCGTCGGCACGCACTGCCCGCCTTTTCGGGAGCTGAACGCAGAAGAGGAAGCGGCATTGGTTGAAGAGATTGATGCGTTGAGTCCAAATATTTTTTGGGTGGGAGTGAGTACGCCGAGGCAACTTTACTTCGCTGGGGAAATGATGGCGCGCTTGAGAACCAAGGTGATCGCTCCGGTGGGGTATGCATTTGATGTTAACGCAGGAACAAAGGTTGATTCTCCGGAATGGATTAAAAACTCTGGGTTTCAGTGGCTGCACAGAGCATTGACAGATCCTCGGCTTTGGAAACGTTATTTACAGGACAACCCACGGTTTGTGGGAGAGATTCTGTTGCAATTATTGCGACTAAAAAAATACCCACTCGTTGAAAAATGAATTGAATAACTTCGGCCCAGCTCGTCTTCGCCCCGTTGCTGATGCTGGTCTACATTGCTCTAGCCCTCTGGGCTATGAGTTCAGAGGACAGCCTGTCCGCCATAGCGTTAGCGACGGCGGAAGATCAGAAGTCAAAGAGGTAAATTTTCTAACCACAAAGACTCGAAGCTCTCTAAGAGCTCAAAGAACCCAGCATGAGTTTTCTTTGTGATCCTTGGTGCCTTCGTGTGAAATGTTCAACAACGATTTACCAGACTCCTATGAAAGATGAATGCGGGAGAGGTCTTTCTGTAGGTGCGGGCGGCGACCGCGCTTGAGCCTGACTGGGCTGAGAGGAGAGTTTTGACCATTTATGATGAACCGCTAATTTTAATTAATCTGCCGGCGACGCACCACCGCAAGGAAGAGTTTTGACCACTAATTTACCGGCGACGCAATAGGCTGCCGGGTTTGTATTTGTTATTTAACATTAGCATTGCCATTCCCGTTGGTCATTGCCGCGCAAGAACGCGGCCTCGTTCGCAATAGCTCAGGTGTGGTCAAAAACTCCCTGCCTTCAATTAGTTCGTTTATTCCTTTCCCATTATTTTATTGGCTGTTCTCTGACTTGCTCGGCTGTTTACTCTAGTGAGTGGAATGATTAAGCACGCGCAGAGGGCCAATGTAAGCATGTAGCCTGAACGCTCGCTTAAGGCCTGCCGACAGGCGGGAACGATGAGCGTAAGCGAAGAAGAGGCAACAGTCGGTGGTGGAAAAGTCGCTCACTTCACTAAATTCTTCGAAGAACATTTTTTGATAAAAAATGAGAGGCTCGTCGCCATTTTGGGTCCAAATATGGCGGTGATGGTTGAGTTTTTTTTGGTTGATGCTGGATTCTGGATGCAAAACGGAACCTGTAAAAATAGTCATTTTAAATGACTGATTTTTATTGAAATAGGTAAGATGCTTTACCCCTTCGTGCGCAGAGGATGGCGTCTTCTTTGCGTTGGTATTGAAGTTTTCGTTATAGGGAGGCAATCGAGGGGTTAAAACTCTTTGTTTATTTCCATTAAAATAAGCGGTCTCTGGGTTCGCTTTTTGAAAAAATAACAAACCGAATATTGACCTTTGGTTTCATTTATATGATATAAGAGCTCTGTGAGTACGCCAAACATAAGCAAATTAAACCGCATTCTGCAAAAGGCGGTTCCCGGAGCTGTGCTGACTTCAACGTGGCTCGCCGAGCATGGAGTTTCGAAGGATTTGGCCCGAAAATATGTTGCTTCCGGTTGGCTGGATCGGATCGGGCATGGCGCGTATATGCGGGCCGGTGAGACGGCCCGTTGGAACGGAGCCTTGTTTGCTCTCCAGACCCAGTTGGAAATGAATGTGCATGTCGCCGGATTAAGCGCTCTTCAGTTGAAGGGGTTGGCTCATTTTCTTCCGGCGGGACAGGAAAAAAGAGTTCTGCTTTTCAGCGATGGCGTTGAGCGGGTCCCGTCCTGGTTTTCCAAAAAAGATTGGGGCGTGGAGCTGGCGCATCGCTGTGTTCAGCTTTTTGATGATTCGGAAAAGCTCCCGGTGAGCGACATTCAATGCCAAGGCTTTTCTGTTAGGGCCTCCTCCCCAGAGCGAGCTGCTTTTGAACTGCTCTACAGTATCCAAAATAACTCCGATTTTGATTACGCCCGAATCCTGTTTGATGGGTTCTCGTCTTTCCGGCCCGGCGAGGTTCAAAAACTTTTATCAACCTGTCGCTCGGTGCGGGTGAAACGGACCTTTCTTTGGATGGCCGGGGAGTGTTCGCATCCCTGGTGGAAATACGTCGATCTGACAAACGTGGGTCTCGGGAGCGGGAAGCGGGTGGTTTATGGCGGGGGCGCGTTGGATCGTGAATTACAGATCACCGTTCCAAAAAAGGGGCTGATCGCAGATGTTTAATCGGGGTTACTTTAAACAGGTTGAGTTGCTTTTAGAGGTTCTGCCGCTGATTCAGAAGGTCGAGTCCTTCGCGGTGAAGGGCGGAACGGCGATGAACCTGTTTGTTCAGGATTTGCCGCGCCTGTCGGTGGATATTGATTTGGCATATCTGCCGCTTGTGCCCCGTACAGAAGCGTTGACTCAGATTTCGTGCGCATTGGATCAACTCGCCGAAGGAATAGAGACCGAACTGAACGAGACCGTTGTGGTCAAACAGCCGGTCGCCGGAGTCACCGGGCGATTGGTGGTAAGCGTTCCGGAGGCTCAGATAAAAATTGAGCCGAATTTTGTATTTCGCGGCGCGGTGTATCCTGATGAAACCCGCAGGCTTTGTCCGGCGGCTCAAGCCGAGTTTGAACGGTTTGTAGAGGCTCGCATTCTTTCCGTCGCGGATTTATATGGAGGAAAAATCTGTGCGGCTCTGGATGGCAGCACCCGCGGGATCTATTTGATGTTGACCTTATGTTCGAGCAATTCGGATTGAGCGATCAAATCCGAACGGCGTTTGTTGTCTATTTGGCCGGGCATCCCCGTCCGATGGCCGAGCTGCTTAATCCAAAGGAGCAACCGCTGGCTGCGCTTTATCATTCTCAATTTTCCGGAATGACAAAAACTCCGGTCGCCATCGAGCAACTGATTGCGGTTCGCATGCGATTAGTCCGGGAGTTAAATGCCGGGTTGCGTGAAAATGAGCGTCAGTTTCTCCTCTCTGTAAAAACTGGGAACCCGGATTGGAAGCGGTTGCCGATCGATCATCTCGATCTGTTGCCCGCATTGCAGTGGAAGCTGCGCAACATCAGCAACATGGATCCCGCTAAACATCAAAGGGCTGTTGATGAGTTGAGGCGGGTCTTACAGTTGTAGTTTTGAAAGTCAAAAACTCTCTGTTTTAAATCAGTTCCGTTTGTTCCCTCTCTCATTCGTGGTTCAAAAATATCTGTATCTCTGAGACCGCTGTGGTTAAATGGTGTCCGCTGTTGAAAATGTTCATAGCACTCGTTTTTTTTAAAGATGAAGACTTCTGAAAAATTGACCCTAGCCATCGTGGTGATGTCCGTTGCTGCTGCAACGGCCCTCTACGGCGTATGGGAGGATAAGGTTTGGCTCTTTGCCCCTTTACTGACTCTCCTCTATATCGCTCTCGCGGTCTGGGCTATGAGTTCAGGGTTCAGGGTTCAGAGTTCAGAGTTGAAATTAGGGGTCAGGGGACGGAGGACGGAGGACGGAAGACTGACGACAGCGAACGGAGATGGATCGGACTCAAGTACTTCCACACACCCTTACTCCCATACTCCTAAACTCTCGGGACATAACGGGGATTCGACATCCCACATCCCACATCCCACAACTCACAAAAGTATTAGCATCCCGCCCGGAGGCGGTTTGCTAATGCTTTTCTGTCTCTACAGCGCCATCATGATCCCCTTCTCTGTGATTCCCTATGAGGCCAAAATCAGTACGCTTCGCGTTGGTGCGTACATCGGTGTTTACTGGGCAACCGCCAGCATCCTTTCCCGCTTTCCGCGCCGCAAGGCGGTCTGGATGACGGTGTTTGGGTTTCTGATCCTGGTCGCGCTCTACAGCCTCGTGCAGCACAAGCTCAGTCCGGAGATGCTTTTTGGCTTTGAACGTTATACCAATTATGGAGAACGTCTGGGAGGAACTTATATTTGTCCCAACCACATCGCGCACCTGTTCCAAATGTGGATTCCCTTCTGTTTGGTTTTTCTATTTCTCCCGCAGTTCGGGTGGTTCTGGCGCATCTGCTTTGCCTATTCCATTCCGCTGTTTGCCATTCTAATTTACCAGACGCAGTCCCGGGCCGGACTGCTCGGCCTCATAGCAGGGCTCGCAACGACAGCCCTATTGTTGATGCTGCGCAAGAGTCGGCGGCTTTTCTATATCGCCCTGTTGGTGGTTCCGTTGCTTGGCGCAGGGACCCTCGGGGGTCTTTGGATGGGGTCCGAGATGTTCCGCGACCGGATGGCCCCCGTGGTGAGAGTTTTAGAACTTGCTGGTGAGGGAGAGTGGGGGCGAGTGGCCGAAATTGACTTCCGACCCATGACATGGGCGGATGCTTTTGTGATGGGCAAGGAACGTCCGCTTCTGGGTGTTGGCCCAGGGAATTATGGACAGACCTTTCCGGAGCACCGAAAACGTTGGAAAGGGCTTCGGCGCGAAACCGTTCATCCGCACAATGAATATTTGGAGCTGTTTACGGAGTACGGGCTGATCGGCGCGGCTTTGATTGTGTGGGTACTCATCAGTTTTTGCATTCCGATGATCCGCCTGATCAAAACATCGGATCGTGCAACCCACGCGCTGCCTGCGGTGGCAATTCTTGCGGCGTTGGCGGGAACCGCTGTACACGGATTCTTTGACTTTGAGCTCCGCATTTTCCCCAATGCGCTCATGCTTTCCCTCCTCGCCGGATGCGCGGCTGCCCCGCTTTTACAGATGGAGTCTGGGAAACAAAGGACAAGGAAAAAAGAATTTCGACAGGACGATGGATAACAAGACGATTTTTTAAACAGGCACAGAAACAAGGTTTCCCATTGTCCTGTCATCAACAGTCTTGTCAAAAACAGCCCCTATTAAGTTGTTGATTGAGAATGGGTTGTCGAATAAAACGTGCACAAAAAAACAAGTTTTAGGCGGATAGTAGTGCGAAATTAACGCGAAAGAGAAAGATCAGTTTTGCAGAAGATGAGCTAAATGACACCCGCTATCCCTGCATGTATTTTCGATACTCTACAAATTGGGTATCCGTTTAAAAGCAACCGAGGTCAGGAGTTCTGAATATGAAAGCGGTGCTTTAAATTTGCAACATAGAGATTTGGGAAAGAGCCTTGCAGAATGTACATAGTAATGTGCATTTTGGCAGGTAAACAGCCTTGCAACTTGCTTCTTTTTTCTCTGCGTAAAATCAGAATTCTAATTCCCAATAGTACGCCATTATCAGGAGTTCGACTTTTTGCGGTCGAAGTTCTCGACCGCAAAATTCTCAAAGACAAGGGTCTCGACTTAGCTTCTTGCCAGAAGCAACGGAGGATGATTAAACTTCCTGCCTTTTGATTGAGTTTATTCACGTGAACAACGAATGACCACTTAACAGTGAAAAAGATTTTTGAAATCATAGCCAGCGGCGAATCGGAGACGGTTGAGTTCAAGAAGTCGTTCGGTAAGGATGTGATTGAAACGCTGACCGCTTTTGCAAATACGAAGGGCGGTAGTGTTTACCTCGGTATTTTTGATGGAAATGTTGTCGGTGTGTCATGCGGGGATGAGTCGCTTCAGACATGGGCGAACGAGATTAAGCAGAAAACATCTCCCTCCATTATTCCCGTCATCGAGCCAATTCGTATAGAAAACAAGACGCTTGTGCGCATCCGTGTGGATGAGTTCCCAGTGAAGCCGGTGGCATTTAAGGATCGATATTATAAACGGGTAGCAAACAGCAATCATCAACTGACGTTGACGGAAGTTGCTACTATGCATCTTCAATCGTTGCAGCTTTCTTGGGATGCCTATCCGGATGAGCGTTCGGATCTATCGAAGTTGTCGCACGATAAAATAGATGCGTTTCTTGAACGAGTCCATGAGGGCGGGCGATTCAAGGTTGAGGGTGATCGTTGGGCTGTGCTGAAAAAACTGGGGTATGTGAAGGAGGGGGTCCCAACTCATGCCGCCGTTATTCTTTTTGGTGAAAACGACCCTCCGTATTCCCTGCATATCGGACGGTTTAAGACCCCCACAATGATCATTGATGACCGGATGATTCGCGGCACGCTGTTTTCGGTGGTTGAAGAGGCGATGAGCTTCATCATCTCGCACTTAAAGGTGGCCTTTGAAATTACGGGGAAGATTCAGCGAAATGAAATATTCGAGTATCCTGTGTCGGCGCTTCGGGAGTTATTGCTCAACGCGGTCGTTCATCGGGATTACACGAGCCCAACTGATATTCAAATCAAAATTTTTGATCATGCCATCACGTTTTTCAATCCGGGTAAATTGTATGGCGGGCTGACGGTTGACGAGTTAAAAACGGACTGCTATCAGTCTCAAACACGTAACAAACTCACCGCGGAGGCCTTTTATCTGACTCGTGACATTGAGAAATACGGCAGTGGATATTTGCGGGTACGTAAAGAGGTGGCAGACTACCCGACGATGACTTTCCAATATGAGGAAACCGGCGGTGGCTACCTTGTTGAGTTGAGATATACTGATCAGCGAACAGAAACCGTTCCGAAAGACGCAGGAGTCCCGTTAAATGTCCCGTTAAATGTCCCGTTAAATGTCCCGTTAAATGAAAAAATTGTGAAATTAATCGAGCAACAACCGGGGGTGCAGCGAAAAGGTTTGGTCGCGCAACTGGATGTGACGGAAAAGACGGTGGGGCGATATATATCCAAACTGGTTTCTGAAGGAAAAATCGAACGTCGTGGCAGTAGAAAAACCGGAGGGTATTGGGTGCTGTGATCTATGCGACTGCAAAAAGGTAGTAGAAGCGAAATTATGAAGATGGGCAGAAATAAACGAGGGATGGTTGAAGTTGTAGTAAAGGTTGTCTTTGCCGGTGCAATAATCCTTGTGGCGTTGTGGAGTCTACAGGTGATGAGTTCGGCGACGCTGCGAGTCTGGGGCGACAAGTTTCGTTTGGCGCAGGATCGTGCGCGCGCTGAGAGGCTTTATAAGGCGGCCATGATGATTGACCCGCAAAACTGGCATGCCCCGCTGGGGCTGGGGCAGATTTATAGTCATTATCGCTACTATGAACTCGACCCAGTTGCAAAACGGGAGTTGGCGCAGAAGGAGCAGGCGGCTTTTGCCCAAGCTTATCGTCATAACATCAAAAAAGAAGAGATCGTTTACGGGCTGGGGCGGGCCGAATTGGCCTTGGGGAATCGCGAGGCGGGGCTCGACTATTTGCGCCAGGCGGCTCACTACAAACGATTCAACGATTTCTACTGGCGCAAACTCGGCATTGAGCTTCGTAAAGACGGCTTTTATGAAGAAGCGCTAGAGACATTCCTTTACGCCCAAAAGTTGGATCGTTCCAATAAAACCGTGAAGCGGAATATCCAATGGCTAGAGAGAACGATGAAGAATGAACGATGAACGATGAAAGAGCAATGTTCTCAATTCGTACGATGAGTGACTGTAGCCGCGGACTGCTTGTAGAATGAGTGAAGACGTCCCGAAGGGTCGGGATCTACGCTTCGCTTCGAGATGACTGTAGCCGCGATCCGCGATCGCGGACTTTTTGTAGAATGTGAAATGTGGGCTTCCGGCTCGTAGAGCGCTACAGCTCGGAGAGATGTGACTGTAGCCGCGGACTGCTTGTAGAATGTGAAATGTGGGCTTCCGGCTCGTAGAGCGCTACAGCTCGGAGAGA
>CAYYYX010000024.1:9784-26662 GCA_964476065.1 uncultured Verrucomicrobiota bacterium
TTGTAGAATGTGAAATGTGGGCTTCCGGCTCGTAGAGCGCTACAGCTCGGAGAGATGTGACTGTAGCCGCGGACTGCTTGTAGAATGAGTGAAGACGTCCCGAAGGGTCGGGATCTACGCTTCGCTTCGAGAGGCCTGTAGCCGAGATTCGTGTTTTTCACCGCAGGCATTAGAACCAGCAAAACGGGAGTGAAGATCTCGGTTTCCCATGCAAATTAACGCCGCAGATGTAAAAATGCATTGCAAAACAACGGCAGTCATGTATAAATGCACGATATGAAGACAGAGCTAGAGAGACTTCTTGAGCCGATTGAGCGCTCTTTTTTCCTGTTTGGTGCCCGCGGGACAGGAAAAAGCACTTGGTTGCGACAAAAACTACCGGATGCGGTTCGACTGGATTTGTTGGATACATCTTTGCAGCAGGAGTTGACTGCTTTTCCCTTTCATCTTGAGGCGTTAGTTGGAAACCACCCGCCTGAAACCTGGGTGATCCTCGATGAGGTGCAAAAGGTTCCGGCTCTCATGGATGAGGTGCACCGTCTGATGGAAACAAAGAGGTGGCGATTTGTACTGTGCGGTTCGTCCGCACGAAAACTTCGTCGGGGCGGGGCGAATTTGCTGGCCGGGCGGGCTTTAACATTAAAGATGGCTCCGTTTTCATTTGCGGAGTTGGGGGAACGGTTTGATTTATCTCAGGCGTTGGAATGGGGGCTTTTGCCCGTGGTTTGGAGTGACCTCCCGATGGCTCCGGACATATTAAGTGCATATCTCGATACCTATTTGCGGGAGGAAATTCGAGAAGAGGGCGTTGTTCGTAAACTGGCTCCGTTTCTTCGTTTTTTGACCGTTGCCGGACAAGTTCACGGACAGGTGTTGAATTTACAGAACATTTCGCGAGAGGCAGCTGTGCCGCGTTCGAGTGTGGAGGGATATTTCTCAATCCTGTTCGACACATTGGTGGCGCATCAATTACCAGCCTATCGACCGGCTCTAAAAGTGAGAGAGGCGGCACATCCTAAATTTTTCTGGGTAGATTCTGGAATGGCTCGTGCCGCCGCTGGGTTGCTGCGAGATAGGCCCGACAGAACCTGGCTTGGGGCCTCTCTGGAATCGTTGATTTTTCATGAGTTGCGTACGTTCAATACCGTTCATGGATGCCATCGTCCACTGGCGTATTACCGGACAGCCGCAGGAGCGGAAATTGATTTTATTATAGAAACCGCCCGCCGACGGGCGAGTTCTCCAGCATCGGTCGTATGTATCGAAGTTAAAATGGCGGAACGATGGAATCGCAAGTGGGAGCGGGCGATGCGCGATCTAAATCGTTTGTCCGGGATTCATGTTGAAAAAATGATCGGAGTGTACACAGGGAGCCGGGCGTATCATTTTGATGGGTTGGATGTGCTGCCCGTAGAACAGTTTTTAAGGCGGTTGCACGATGGGCTGGTTTTTTAGATGAAGGAGCCAGGAGTTGGGTTTATGAAGTGTGCGAATCAAGTGGTTGCCTTTTTGAGGAGTCTGGATCGTTTTGAATACAGACTCTCGGTGATGGATCATGTCTGGGATCTCTATTTCCCAGACCGGCAGGAACGATGGAGCCATCTGCAAATCGTGAAGTACGGAGAGACCTTTTATCTGGCTCATATCGACGGCGAGACTCCCGGACTAGAAGTGGTTCCCGGAAAAAGCGTTAGTATGCTGTCGGATTTCGGTCGCCCCGTTTATATCGACGAGGAGTCCGCCATTGAACAATGGAGTCTTCTTCTGAAGAATGCCGGTGTTTGGCTGAAAAAAATGGAAAAGGATTGGGTTCGGTCGAATAAACAGGTGCAGGCCGAGTATCCTCTGGCTCGCCGATACGGCATCGTTCCGCATTCTCTTGTCCGGGCTTCGTTGAGTGAATTCTTCCGTTTCGACGAAGAACTTGGCAAGCGACGCTGCCGAAAATTTATTCGCCTCGTCGAAGAGGGTGCCTTTTTTCACGACCGACGATTCAAAATCGAGACTCTCACCGCTGCGGATTATTTTGAGTATTGCCGGATCGCATACATCGCAGCAAAACGAAAAGACGACCCCGTCGATGAGGCTCTGACTGGGCGTGAAATGTATGAACGTTATGCCGACGGCCGCCACGAAGGGTTGCTGGGCATTGATGAAAACTCTCCGCAGGAATTTGCAGACTGGATCGACGGAACGCATCCGAAACGAATCGGAGGCGGGCATCCGTGGGAGATCAAGCGGGGCGGCAACACGACGCATATCAACCTCTCGGTGCGCCGTCCGCCGTATGGCGCGAAAGAGGGATATATTGTCGAGTTGTGCGGAGAGTCCTTCACTCGACTGGCGGAAACCGTGAAAATGGCACTGGCACTGGTCGACGCAGAAAAGCCGATCACTATTGCCGACCCCGAAGGAATACGAACTCGACTGCTGGCGCAAGACAACATCGGGATCGTCCCGGAGCAAAACTCCCTGCATCGAGCGAATCAGCGATTCCCGAAGCACCAGAATGTTTATGATGTGTTGGATTATCGTTCCTTAGGGCGTTACAAAAGAAGGCTAATCCCGTTCATTACATGGGAACCATTACCCCTTCTGAAACCGAAAAAATGAAATTTTCAATCATAACGCCTAGTTTCAACCAGTTGGACTACCTGAAGCGCTGCGTCGCTTCGGTTGCGGATCAGCAGGGGGTCGATGTGGAGCACATCGTAATTGATGGCGGGTCTACCGACGGAACGGTCGAGTGGCTTGCTTCTCAAAATCAAATCCAATGGATCAGTGAACCCGATCAGGGTATGTACGACGCGCTGAACAAAGGCTTCTCCCGGGCGACGGGCGACGTTTTCGCCTGGCTCAACTGCGATGAACAGTATTTGCCGGAAACCTTTCAGAAAACAGCACGTCTTTTTGAGAAAAAAACGGACGCAGACCTGGCGTACGGGGACACATTATTAGTGGATCCAGAGGGGCAACTTCTTACTTATCGAAAGAACCCGCCGTTACGCCGAGCCTATGTGCTGGCGGATCACCTCTATACCCAGAGTGCCGCCATGTTTTTTAGACGCAGGGTTTTTGACTCCGGACTCCATTTTAACAGGGAGTGGAAGGCGGTTGGCGATTGTGATTTTATTGATCAGATGCTCAGGGCGGGCTTTTGCCCGACACAAATCCGTGATCGCTTGGCCGTTTGTGTGATGACGGGAGAGAATTTGAGTCGTAAGCAGGCCGGAGTGGAAGAGCTTCGGGCGTTCCGCCAACAGACGCCCTTCTTATACCGTGCGGGTCGCATGGGGTTTAATCTGTGTCGTCACCTAGAGAAAGCGTGGAGAGGTGGCTATTGGCACCTCGGATCCTTCGCGTACGATCTACATCTTGATGAGTCCCGTGTCCGAAAACATATAGAGGCGGAACGAGTGAGTTGCCGGTTCAGGTGGGAGCCTCATGGCTGAAAAGAGAAAGCTAATTGTTGTTGGGCAGACTCCGCCCCCGTATAACGGGCAGGCGAAGATGATTCAACAGATGATCGAGGGCCTCTCTGGGGCCCTGGATCTGCTCCATATTCGGATGGCGTACAGCGACTCGGTTTCCACCGCCGGGAAATTCAGTCCGTCAAAAATATTTCATCTTTTTCATTTGATTAGAGAGACTCGCCGAGCACTTAAAAAATATCCCGATTCGGTTCTCTATTACCCCCCCGCGTCGCCAAACCTAATCCCGGTTTTGCGCGACATCATTTATCTCTGCGCCGTGCGGCCGCTGGCGGGGAAAACCGTATTTCACTTTCACTCGGGAGGGGTTTCCTCTTTTGTTGCCCGGCACAGGGGATTGGCTGTTCCAGCTAAAAAGGCCTATGGGTATGCCGATGCGGCGATTGAACTGGGCGCATCCTGTCCTCGCGACGGAATCTATTTTAATGCTCGGCGGATTTCCATTGTTCCCAACGGAACGGATGTGGAGGCGTCTTTTTTAGAAGTAAAAGAAGAAAGGCCGACAGCGGTCGGAATCAAAATCCTTTACGTCGGCATTCACACCGAAAGTAAAGGGTTGTTTGATCTGTTGGATACTGCCCGGGAGCTACAGACGCGCGGAGTCAATTTCGAAATCCAGACCGCGGGGTTATGGGTTGACGACCAAGAACAGGATCTCTTCGAAAAACGCCGCGCTCAATGTGGGCTTGAAGAGCAGGTGCGAACCCTTGGCAGAAAAACAGGATCGGGGTTGTGGGAACTCTATGGGTGGGCTGATATTTTCTTTTTCCCAACTTTCTATCCGTGGGAAACATTTGGAATCGTTCAGTTGGAAGCAATGGCGCACGGCTTGCCGATTGTGGCATCGGATTGGCCGGGTCCAAAGGATGTCGTGCGGGAGGGCGAAACCGGCTTTCTTTGCCCGGTTCATGATATTGCATCATATGCAAATGCCCTGCAGTCTCTTGCCGAGTCGGAAGGTTTATGTGAGCGGTTGGGAGCTGCAGGCCGGAAACGCTATAAGCAGAATTTTACTGCGGACTGTTTTATTGAGAACGTGAAGAAGGTTTTTAGAGAGGTCATGGAATGAAAAAATGTTTAGTGACGGGCGGGTGCGGGTTTGTCGGGCGTCATTTGATTGCTCGGCTTCTCAAGGCAGGGCACGAGGTCCATTGTGTGGATGTGATGGAGCCGTTGAGCGGCGCGATCACGCCCGCAGATTGGCCGCTTTTCCCCATCGGCCAAGCTCAGGGCGGGCACCCCTTGGAATTTGAAAACTTCCATTTTGATTCGGAGGATTGTCGCGAGTGGTTTAAGCGCAGGCAGGACACAGACTTTGACTATGCATTCCATCTGGCCGCGATGGTCGGCGGCCGCGCGATGATTGAAAATAACCCGCTGGCTGTGGCGGATGATTTGTCGATCGATGCCGAGTACTGGCAGTGGGCGGTGAAGGCGAAGCCCGCAAAAAGTATCGTCTTCAGTTCCAGTGCCGCCTATCCGGTACATCTGCAGCGGCCCGATCATTACCTGCTTTTGAAAGAGGATATGATTTCGTTCGATGAAGGGCTGGGCATGCCCGACCTGACCTATGGATGGGCCAAGCTAACGCACGAGTACTGCGCGCGCCTTGCTTATGAAAAACACGGGCTGAAGTCGGTGACGTATCGTCCGTTCTCGGGCTACGGCGAAGATCAGGACGACACCTATCCGTTTCCCAGCATCTGTAAACGGGTCTTAGAGAATAGGGGCGCTGCTGAAATCGGAGTGTGGGGAACCGGTCGCCAGATGCGCGATTTCATTCACATCGACGACTGCATCGAGGGCGTACTCCACACCATGGATCAAGTGGATGATGCGTCTGCTATCAATCTCTCGACAGGAATCTTTACGAGCTTTATTGATTTCGTTCAGACGGCGGCCGACATTCTCGGCTTTCAGCCGGAGGTCACGGGCACCTCAAATACCCCCGAGGGCGTTTTTGCCCGCGGCGGCGATACGACCCGCCAACGCGAGCTCGGCTTCGAGCACACCATCAGCTTCCGTGACGGCATCGCAAACGCACTGAAATACTACGACGCATGAAGCAACGGATAAACATCATCTTACTCGTGGGGGTTGCTCTGGTTTCCATCTGGTGCACCGGCGACCTCATGCGCAAAAACGATCAGGCTGCAATTTTGGCCGGGGCGTACGATTTGGCGCATGGGCGCGTGCAAGATTGGACTGCGTATTATCAGTACGACAAAACCTATGTGCTCTATTGGACGACGGCAGCCATCTTCAAGGCCCAGCAGTGGGTTCGGTGCAATGCGGATCCCGTCGCCGCGGCAAACATGGGGATCGCCCTCGCTTTCTGGTCTGCACTCACGGTTTTCGTTGTTTATTTTCGTAAAAAACTTTCTCCCCTCGCTCTGTTATGCTTTTTGACGGCACCCGCCGTTCTTCTCAATACGCTTTATGTGAACAGCTCGGTTCTGTCCTCGGCTTTTCTGTTGTTAAGTTCCGTTTTTCTTTTACAGAAGGGACGGAAGGGCGGTTGGCCGGGGGCTTTGTTTTTCGCGCTGGCCGTCGGCTCGCGCGCCGATATCATTCTTCTTCTCCCCTTGCTTCTTTGGATCATTACGCCGTTTCCAATGATTGGAACTTTTCTCTCCAGTTTTTCCAAACCCAGGAAAAATAGGTGGCTCTTGCCCCGCGAAGCGCTGAAGGGCAACGCAGTTGCTTCCAAGCATTGGACGCTGATTGGCAGCGGGCTGCTAGCGCTGGGGGCAGGGCCGCTTTTGTGTGGGGGGCCGGGCGTGTCGCTCGATTTGCTTTTTAATGCAAAAATGGTCGCAGGTTATTTGGTGTTCGGGTTTGGCGCTGCTGGCCTCATCTTTCTGGTCTATGCTGCTCAGCTTTTTCTTATAACCCTTCGCACACGGGGTGGACTCGAGAAGGTGTACACCCTTGCGGGTTTGGCGGCGCTTTTATTGCCCGTGTTGTTTTTTCTCCCGCAACTTCATTCCCCCCGCTATTTCTGGCGCGCTTGCGAGGCTCTTCTCATTTTGTCCGCTTCTGGACGTCTTCCCTCCGGAAATCGTCGCGTGACGGTCGTTGCCATTTGTCTTGCTGCGGTGTTGCCGCTTATCATCGGGGTTCGTCTTCCCGCGCTGAACCGGCCGCAGATTTCAACAACGAACCCAACGCTGTTCCCTAGTGGGGATGGGCATTATCCAATGGGTGGAACGTTACCTTTTATGTTCAGATTGCGGAATGCTTCAACCTGTCCCGTGGATCATAACCAGCGGATCTGGAAGGCCGTCCGGCAAACAGAGTTTGAGGTGGATGAGCAGGGTACGGTTCCCGTGCTGAGTACCCCCATGTCCGGGCAACTTCTTTTTGGGGCGTCTCTGCAGGGCAAAACGGTTCGGCGCGCATCGTTCGCGGCGCTTTCCGGTGCGACGTTCTATTCGGATAGTCGAAGCTTGATGCGTGACGACCCTAAAAGCCCGGTCGCCGCTCTGGCTGAGCTTTTGGCTTTGCCGACGCGATTTGCTTCCCCCGCGTTGGAGGGCATCGGCGTGCTACAGTTTGGCCAAGGGGATGATTGCTGGGGAAGGCAGACCCAGCTCTTAAATCATCTGTTTGCCGGGAATGAATATCGGGTTGTTTCCGGGGCGGGTCTTCTTCCGTCGAACCGGAGGATCACACATTTTTCTGAACAGCCCTTTGATGGATCTCGGGTTCATGAACGGACGGGGCTGTATTATTTGGAGGGTCGCTCGCCCCCTTTGGGTGCTGGAGTTCAGCGGGCAGTCTCCGTTTTCCCGTCATGGATGTCACTTCAGGCCTTCAAGGGTTCGGGTCAATAAAATCGGCTTGACTCATCCGGCCTTGTGACCGCGCCGCGCACGATAAGCGCGTTAACGATTTCTACTGGCGGAAGCTCGGCATTGAGCTGCGAAAAGAGGGCCTCTATGAAGAGGCGATGGAAACATTCCTTTATGCCCAGAAGTTGGACCGTTTCAATAAAACCGTGAAGCGAAATATTCAATGGCTGAGAGAGATTGTGGAACGTGAAAAGTAGGACCCTCCTTCGCCGAAGGCTCCGGCGCGGCAAGTTGTGGGGTGTGACTGTAGCCGCGGACTGCTTGTAGAATGTGAAATGTGGGATGTAGCATGACTGAAGGCGAAGGCGGATGATCGCGGAGATGTGTTTTGAACTGATAACCGATAACTGATAACGATGAACTCTGAACTCCAAACGATTCTTGTATTTGAACCGCAATCCGGCGGGCACCGTGCCAATTTCATTCGCTGGCGAGAATCTACGGCCCGTTCCGCGTAGGCGTTGGCAAAAACCTTGGATGATTTCAATAATGGAAAAAATTAACATACTCGGCATTCCCGCGGATGGGATTGATCGTCCGCAGCTACTGGAAGAGATCGATCGATTGGCAGAAATTAAACGGCCTGCGCTGGTTAACAATGTGAATGTGCATGCCTGCAATTTGGCCTGCTCGGATCCGGAGTTCCTCGAAATCCTCAATCAGTCCGAGGTGGTTTTTTGTGACGGGTTCGGCGTCAAGCTCGGTGCGCGTCTGCTCGGTAGAAAACTCGGCCAGCGCATGACGCCGCCCGACTGGATCGATGAGTTGTTCCAGTTGTGCATTCAGCGGCGTTACTGTGTTTATTTTCTGGGGGATACCGCCGAGGGGGTCGCGTTGTTTTCCCGGACCGTGAAAGCAAAACATCCCGGACTCCGGATCGTCGGCCAGCATGATGGTTTTTTTGCCCCGGGCGAGGATCACGAGATTCGGGTGATGAATGAGATCAACCGGCTGGGGCCGGACATTATTTTGACGGGCATGGGAATGCCTCGTCAGGAAAAATGGGCGTGGCGTGCCAAGGGCCGTTTGGGCAAGGGCGTGATGATTGCAACCGGCGAGCTTTTTCGGTGGTATACGGGGGTGGAGAAGCGCGCGCCGCGCTGGATGACTCAATATGGCCTCGAATGGTTGGCGCGGTTGGTTTGTTCGCCCCGCACGCATTTCAAACGCTATGTGATTGGGACTCCGCTTTTTTTCTGGAGAGTTTTTTTGCAGAAGCTGGCGCGCAACGATGATGAAGCGTAGACCATTTTATATCTTTTTTGCGGTGCTGGCATTTTTGATGCTGAGTGCCCCGCAAAACCATTGTGAGGCGGAGGATGCCTATTATTACGCCCGGATGGTGGAGCAGGGGGCCTGGAGTGAAATGTTTCATCAGCATCATTTGCTCTATCTGCCGATTGCGCGCGGGGTGGTTCTGACGGTTCAGCAGTTTGGGGTTTCCGTACGCGCTCTGCCGGTGCTGATCGCGATGAGTATGGTTTCTGCGGCATGGGTAATTTGCTTTTTTGCGGCGCTTCTTCGCCGGAGCGGGCAATCCCGACTTTGGGTTCTTCCGCTTCTGTTTTCGTATGGGTTTTGGCGCTACGCCTGCGCGGCGGAGATTTATCTGCCAGCCTTGGCGGCGGTTTCGGGTGCGTGGTTTTTTGCCTTGCGCCCGAAGGGAATGCCTTGGGCGATTTTCTGTTCGGTGTTGGCCCTTTTATTGCACTTGGTTTGTCTCCCCGCTGTGGTTGCGGTGGGGTTGTTGTTTATTTTCCAGAAACAGTGGAAAAGGGCTGGGCTCTATTTTGTCTGCACTGGGGTTGCGGTTGCGGGGGTGTATGGCCTTGTTTTAAACAGCGTTGGAGCGGTTGTGTTTCAGGATGCGCAGTCGGTGCGCAGTTCGTTGTTTGAAGCGTCGACCTGGCTGAAGGGGCTGTTCGCGTTCGGGCAGAATGTGTTGTCCGGAAATTTCCTTTTTTCGATTCCTCCTGTTGCGGAGAAGCTGGCGGGGTTGTTTCCACATCACATGTTGCAGGAAGAATTTTTTATGGGCCGTCAGGCCGGGGCGTTTTGGTCCGTTTTGTCGATGGTCACTTTTGCGGGTGCACTTCTGCTGCTGGGGGCGGCGGTTCGGAAATGCTTTCGGCTTTCTTCGTTGTTCGACTGGGCGTTGGCGGTGTGGCTGGGTGGTAATGTGGCGATGGCCTTGTTGTTTGAGCCTGCAAATCCAGAACTGTGGATTTTTACGCTCCTGCCATTCTGGTTTTTAGTTTCCAATGGATTCGGCCGTTCGACTTCGCTCACGACAGGCAGGCTCACCACAGGTGGTTGGACGCGGGCTTCCGCCTCCGCCACGGCGGACAAGTCGGCGGACAAGGAGCCTGCACCTCATGTTGCGTCCAAGCATTGGAAATTTTTGTTCCCTGCATTGGTTGCTGCAATGCTGCTGCACAACGCCATTGGCGGAATGGCTTTTGTTAAAAGTAAAAAGGGAGACTATTGCCGTCAAAAGGCCGCCTGGATTGTTGAGCATGCTTCGGCGGAAGATCAGGTGGTGATGGCCGACTCTCACAGCTTTTCTACGTATGTACAGTATTGGAGTCCGGTCCAGGTCATCGACGCAAAGTTCCAAGGGTTGGAAAATCGTCCGTCCGGACAGGTTTTTGTGTATGGCGATGTCATGGATCCGCTTCCGGCGGTATTGCATCGAGGGCCGGAGTCGGTCGCGCGGCTTCGTGCGATTCGCGAGAAACTGGGCGCGGGATTAATTCCGGTTCATGAGGCCGACGAATGGAAAATCTATGAATGGTGCCTAACATCTCATCCAAAAAGGTTCCGTTGATTCCCGTCGTCGTTTGTGGGGCTGTCGCGTTGCAATGTGCGGGTTGCTTTTTGAGGTCGGTTTGATACAATTCTTGGCTGATGCAGAATAAAACATCCATTAAAGTTTGGAGCGAGCGATGGCGGCTCGGGGCGCTGGAGCGACCCGAGTTGATTCAAATTGGTCTGGTTTCGGCCGTGATCGGACTCATTTTCGTCATGTTTCACATGATGGGAAATACCGTTGAAAACGTGGGCTCTCGCTCGGCGTTCGAGTGGATGTTTTCCCGCTGGCGTGACACACTTTCCTTTGGCGCTGACTATTCACACGGCTATTTCATCCCGTTTGTGAGTCTCGGAATCCTTTGGTTTAAGCGGAAGGAAATTTTCTCCGTCGAGAAAAAGGTCGATGCGCGGGGGTTGGCGGTGGTCGTTCTGGCACTGGCGATTCATTGGCTGGGAGCAAAAATGCAACAGACTCGCCTTTCTTTGATGAGTTTGGTGCTTCTGAGCTGGGGCATTCCGTTTTATCTGTTCGGATGGCAATTGGCCAAGAAACTGATTTTTCCCTGCACCTATCTTGTTTTCTGTATCCCGTTGAACTTTATGGATGTGATCGCCTTCCCCTTGCGTATTTTCTCAACGGTCTTGGCAACCGGCATGCTCAACGGAATTGGCATTGCTGCTGTTCGCTCTGGGACTGCGATTTATTCGGCTGTAGCAGGTGGGTTTGAGTTCGATGTAGCCGACCCGTGTAGCGGCCTCCGCTCGCTACTCGCGATGACCGCGTTGACCGCCGTTTATGCCTATTTCACCCAGCGAACGATTGTTCGGCAATGGCTCCTTTTTATGGCGTCTATTCCGCTGGCGGTTGCAGGGAATATTTCGCGAATTGTGACCGTGGCCATTGTGGCTGAGGCGTTCGGAGGAAAGGTCGCCTTGGGGCTTTATCATGACTATTCCGGTTACATTCTCTTTACGGCATCGATCACCATGATGGTGCTGATCGGAGGGCTGTTGAATCTTAAATTTAGTGAGGTTGCAAAAAAATGGAAATCCGCTCTTTTACACCATACATAGTCCTCATCGGCTTGATGATCATCACAGCGCTGGCCTTGGCTTTCACCGTGGACGTGGAGCTGAACGACCGGCCGGGAGTCCAAATGGATCTTCCGCCCACGATGGAGGGGGGATGGCTCGGTGATGAATTGCGCTATTCGCATGATCGAGAGGATCCCAAGCAGTATCGTGTCAGCGAACTGGAATTTCCCAGCATTGACCCAGATACTGGAGAAAAACTTTTCACAATGAGTTATGCGGAGTACGAAGCCCTTCCTCATGACACCCTTTTTGTGAAATCAATTTATACCAACGATGTGGCCGATCAGGTTTTCGTTTCCATCGTGCTCTCCGGGAAAGAACGAAGCAGTATTCATCGGCCGCAACGCTGTCTCGTGGGGCAGGGGAATACGATTGCAGCAACCAAGCATCTGAAAATCCCGCTGCAAGGGCGCGACCCACTCAAGTTGTGCATCCTGGAAACGGTCAAAAACTATCGCGATCAAGAGGGGAATCCGCAGGCCTATCTTGGGTATTATGCCTATTGGTTTGTCGGGCAGGAACGCGAAACTCACAGTCACTACGAACGTATGTTCTGGCTGGCATGGGACCGAGTTATCCACAGCGTCGCCCATAAATGGGCTTACATCGCGGTGTCCGGGGTGCGAGACGATGGCGGAGAAGACCTCTACAACGAGGAAATCATCGAATTTGTGCAAAAGCTCTACCCGTACCTTCTGATCGAGCTCGAGTCGGACGAGGGTTGACTGGGAGATTGTAGATTGTCGGACGTGGAATGTAGGATGTGTACAGTCCTTCCCTCCTTCGTTCCCTTGCTTATCTCTATGTGAAACCTTTCATTGACAAAGCCGACCCAAAGAGTCAACATTTCCAACCAGCAACCAGCAACCAGCAACCATGCGTAGCATCATCAACAACCTAGAACTCCTTCGACTTGCCAGCCTTGAGCTCGCAGGGGTTTTGCGTATGTTCTGACAGATTGTCATACGACGTTAGCTAAACCTCTCTGCGAGCCGCAGGGAGGTTTTTTATTTTGAAGAACGAATTCATACGGGAGAATAGAAGATTTTTACACAGAGAAAACGAAGATCACGAAGAGTGAAAAGGAAAACTTCTACGAAGGACCCCTTTGTTTCCTTCGTTTCCTCTGTGTAAAATATCTCTGTGAAAAAGACGACGATGAATAGAAGATAAAGGAGAGGCCATGCATTTATTGTATAAGAAAGCTGATGCGCTGACTCATGAGGTGATTGGCGCCGCCATTGAGGTCCATCGGGATAAAGGGCCGGGGTTAATAGAGTCCATTTATGAAAAATGTTTATTGCGTGAGCTAGAGTTGCGCGGGATACCGGCCGTAAGCCAAAAGTGGGTGCCAATCGAATATAAAGGGTTGGTGTTTGATGAGCCGTTACGGCTGGATGTGTTGACAGACGACTGTTTGCTTTTAGAGTTAAAGGCGGTCGAAAAGATTTTGCCTATTCACAAAGCCAAGCTGTTGACCTATATGAAACTTATGAATATTCCCCTCGGATTGGTTATGAATTTTAACGAGATGATACTGAAAGACGGGATTTTCCGCATGATTTTACCGGGCTCAAATATTTAATCTTGGTTTTCTTCGTTTCCTCTGTGTGAAAATTGATTATGAAAGGTTCCCTATGAAAACAGAACCAAAATATAAAGTACCGGAATCGATCGATCTGCCTGCGCGTCTGTGGCCGTCGCAAACATTGTCGGTGAGCCCTGCATGGTGTTCAGTGGATCTGCGCGATGGAAATCAGGCGCTGCCCAATCCGATGGACCCTGACCAGAAGATGGAATACTTCCAGCTGCTGTGTGAGATCGGATTTAAAGAAATTGAAGTTGGGTTTCCCTCCGCCAGTCAAGATGACTTTGATTTTTTCCGGAATCTGATCGAAAATGACCATATCCCAGAAGATACGTTTATCATGGGGTTGACTCAGTGTCGCCCGCATCTGATTGAGCGGACCTTTGAGGCATTCAAAGGGGTGAAACAAGGGATTGTGCATGCCTATATTGCCTCTTCCGACCTGCACATGAAGCAGGTGTTCGGGATGGATCGGGCGGGAACCTTGAAGGCTGCGGTCGAAGCCACTCGGCAGATCAGTGAGCTGGCCGACACCATGCCCAATAGTGATATCCGTTATGAATTTTCTCCCGAAGAGTTCACAGATACCGACCCATCGTTCTGTCTGGAGCTGTGTCAGGCCGTGTTCGAGGCGTGGGGAAAAGCCACTCCAGAAAAACCGATGATTCTGAATCTGCCAGCCACCGTTGAGCGCCGACCGCCCAACCACTACGCCGACATGATCGAATGGTTTTGTGCGAATTTCCCACAACGTGACTGCGTGAAAATATCCCTGCATTCGCATAACGATCAGGGCATGGCCGTTGCGGCCACTGAGCTGGCGCTTATGGCGGGGGCCGACCGCGTCGAAGGAACTCTGTTTGGACACGGGGAACGTACCGGGAACGTTGACCTGGTCACCGTGGCCAGCAATCTGTTTTCGCGCGGCATCGAAACCGGATTGGATTTTTCCGATCTGGGTCGTGTGGCCGAGACCGTTGAACGCCTGACCAGTATGCCGATCTACTATCGCCAGCCCTACGCCGGAGAATACGCCTTCACGGCCTTCTCAGGCTCCCATCAGGACGCCATTAACAAGGGAATGCACCGTTTGGATAAAGCGGGCGAACTGTTTGGAATGAAATGGAAGGTCCCGTACCTGCATGTCGACCCCTCCGATCTGGGTCGTAGTTTCGAGCGGATGATCCGGATCAACTCCCAGTCTGGAAAAGGCGGCATCGCCTGGGTTCTGGAGCAGGAATACGGAATCGAAGTGCCGAAGGCCATGCAACCTCAACTGCGCGAAGAGGTCCAGGCGTACAGCGATGAGGCCGCCCGAGAAATTACCGCCGAAGAGGTTCACACCATCTTCCAGGAAAAGTTTGTTAATCCTGCCGGGCCGTTCGAACTCATTGCGTATTGGCCGCGCCCGGATGATCAGGATCCCACCTTTATTCATGGCGAAGTCAAAATGAGGATTCATGGGGAGGAAACCACCGTGACCGCGGACGGGAATGGTCCCGTCTCCGCCTTTGTGAATGCGGTTCAGAAGGGGGTTGGAATCGACTTTGGTGTGGACAACTATCACGAACAGGCCGTTGGAAAAGGGGCCGATGCGCAGGCGCTGGCCTATGTCCCGCTGAAGCTGAAAGACAACGGCATCGTTTTTGGGGTGGGGTCCGATTCCAATATCGATCAAGCCGCCGTCAAGGCCATCATCGCGGGCCTCAATCGAATTGCAGTAAAGTAGGACAGGCTTCCAGCCTGTCGAATACTCACATAGAGATAACGAAGGAAACAAAGCAGTGCGCCGAGAAAGAAATACTATTGGAAATGTGCAGATAGTTCATGGGTTCTTTTCCAGCTTGCTCCGTTCTCTTCGTTTGCTCTATGTAAAATGATTTATGTTTAGGAGCTATATGAAAAAACTCGCAGTTCTAGGTCACCCAATTGGCCATACCCTTTCGCCCGTCATGCACAATGCCTCCATCCAGGCGATGGGGCTCGCAGACGATTATGAATACGGCAAACTCGATGTGCCACCCGACCAACTGATGGAGCGCCTCGCGCAGCTCCCCGCCGAAGGCTACGCGGGCGTCAACCTGACGATCCCGCTCAAAGAGGTCGCTTTCCAAGGTTTAGAAAAACTCGATGTCAGCGCGGAAATCCTTGGCGCCGTAAATACCATCGAATTTTCCGAAGAGGGGTTGATCGGCCACAACACCGATGGCTACGGTTTCCTCAAAGCGCTTGAAGAAGCGTTCGGAAAATCCGCCGAGGGCGACAACGTCTTTGTCCTCGGTTGCGGCGGGGCAGGGCGCGCCGTGGCCCTGATGGCCGCGCTTGACGGTGCCAAAACCATCACACTGGCCGATGTGGATGCCGACCGCATTGCCGCACTGGCTGTCGAGATTTCACACGGTGCGCCGAACGTAGAAGTTATTCAATCCGTGGGTGGAGGCTCAGCCTCCTGCCACGCGGCCGATCTTGTCATTCAGGCCTCGCCGGTCGGAATGAAAAAAGACGATTCGTCGCTGATGCCGCCGGAAGCCTTCCGCGCCGGGCAGCGCGTCTTCGACCTCATCTACATGTATCCCGAAACCGCATTTTTGAGTGCGGCCAAATCGGCGGGAGCACAGATCGCCAACGGGCTGGGCATGCTCCTTCATCAGGGGGCGAAAGCTTTTGAAATCTGGACAGGAAAACAACCCGACATCGCGGCCATGCGCGATGCCCTCGAGCAGGCCGTGTACGGAGAAGTTTTACATAGAGGTAACGAAGAAAACGAAGTAGAGAAATGATGGTTCCCCTTTCTTTCCTTTGTTACCTCTGTGTGAGCTCTTCATATTCACCGAGCCTGCAAAGGAAATGATTTGAACCGTTCCCTCCGGTCTCTATTTCCTTTCGGAAATTATCCGTCGCTTCGCTCGGGGCTGTCCACTTGTCCTGCATAGCCTTGGCGACGCATGGATGATTTTGTAAATCTCTTCTTCCGCATCTTGCATCCCGCATCCCGCATCCTGTAACCTCCCCTCATGAATTTCTGGGACATTTACTGGTCGGCGCTTGTCTTCATCCTTGGCTCCTGTCTAGGTAGCTTTCTTAACGTTTGTATCTACCGAATTCCTGCTGAAAAATCGGTCGTTCATCCCCCTTCGGCTTGCCCAAAGTGCGGCATGGGCATTAAGGGCTACGACAATATTCCGATTCTAAGCTGGATTCTCCTGCGAGCCAAATGCCGTGGATGCGGTGTGAAAATCTCAGCGCGCTATCCTTTTGTCGAAGCACTCACCGGCGTTCTTTTTCTCGCACTTTGGCTTCTCTACGGGCCCACTTGGGTTGCGGCCTGCTATGCCCTGAGCATCTTTGGGCTCATCTTCGGAACCTTTGTCGATATCGACGAAATGTGGATTCCAGACCGCGTCACCATCGGCGGAATGATTATTTTTCCGATCCTTAGCTTCTTCGTTCCTGAGCTTCATGGCGAGGTCACTCGCATGGGCGGCTTGATCGCCGGACTCATCGGTGGGGGGGTTGGGTTTGGCTCCTTCTGGCTGATCGGTGTTCTGGGAAAACTCGCCTTCAAAAAAGATGCCATGGGCTTTGGCGACGTCAAACTCATGGGCGGCCTCGGCGCGCTTTTGGGTTGGCAGTCTGTTTTGTTTATTCTTTTTGTCTCTGCACTCATCGGCTCCGGGGTCGGAATCAGCCTTTTGAAATCCGGCAAAAAAGAACTGCAGAGTCAGATCCCTTACGGCCCGTATCTCGCCGTGGCCGCAGTCTTTTGGATGCTCGGCGGCTACCGCCTATGGGAAGCCTATCTCACCGCCATGAACTTCTGATTCTCCCCGTAGACGCGGTGTCCCCACCGCGTTACCGCCGATGGCGGCATGAATTTCCAAGGTTTGGAAAAATAGGGGTGCAGGCTCAGCCTGCTCCAATGCTTGGAAAAATAGGGGTGCAGGCTCAGCCTGCTCCAATGCTTGGAAAAATAGGGGTGCAGGCTCAGCCTGCTCCAATGCTTGGAAAAATAGGGGTGCAGGCTCAGCCTGCTCCAATG
>CAYYYX010000024.1:26901-29143 GCA_964476065.1 uncultured Verrucomicrobiota bacterium
TCAGCCTGCTCCAATGTCTGGAAAAATAGGGGTGCAGGCTCAGCCTGCTCCAATGTCTGGAAAAATAGGGGTGCAGGCTCAGCCTGCTCCAATGCTTGGAAAAATAGGGGTGCAGGCTCAGCCTGCTCCAAGGTCTGGAACTTTAGAGCAAGGTTAGAAAAACTGTAGCCGCGATCCGTGATCGCGGAATCCCGGGGTCACCCTTCGGTTTCGCTCAGGACAGGCGGCCCCCGCCCTACAGAAAAACCGAACGGCCACGGGTTTCCTTAGAACGATCTAATCGAGAAAGGCCCCGCTTCGCTCGCCGGTTAATTGGCCATCTTGGATCGTCAGCGTTCCGTTCACCACTAGCGCGGTAACGCCTTCGGAAAGCTGATGCGGCTGGGCGTAGGTGGTGTTTTCTTTGATCGTGTTCGGATCAAAAATTACCACGTCGGCAAAATTCCCTTTTTTCAACACGCCCCGGTTTTTCAGACGGAACTGCTCGGCGGGCAGGGCCGTCATTTTTCGGATCGCTTCGGGCAGAGCGACGGTCTGTCCGTCCAATGCGGCGCGCAGGAATTTAGTAAAGCTTCCATAAGCGCGCGGGTGCGGATGGTCTTTGCTCAGAATGCCGTCCGGCGCGCGGAGCGACGCATCGCACCCGATCATCACCCACGGGGTTTCGAGAACCCGCCACATATTCTCCTCGCTCATTCCGAAGAATATTCCGCCGGTTCGCAATTCGTCTTTTTCAATGATGTGCAGCAACGCATCGACCGGTTCCATCCCCAAAACATGTGCAGCCTCCTGTAAAACCATACCTTGCAAGGTATGGTTTCCCGGATGCTCCGTTGAGCCGATCATGACGGTGTCGAAGCCGAATTCGCCGCGCGCCTCGAGAATTTCATCGCGGATTTTTTTCCGAACCTTGGAATCTTTCAGGCGTCCGAGCACCGCCTCTTTGCCGTCGTAGAGCGCCCAGTCGGGTAGAACGATATCGAGATCGGTCTGCGCGGCGGTGTAGGGATAGCGGTCGGCGGCCACTTCCATCCCTGCGGCGCGGGCGGCCTCGATCTTTTCGATCGCGGCGTCGAGCTTGTGCCAGTTGGCTTTTCCCGAGGCTTTCAAATGCGAAATCTGAACCCGCGCACCGGACTGTCGGCCGATGTCGAGTGCTTCATCAATCGCTTCGAGTAGCTGCCTGCCTTCGCTTCGCATGTGCGAGGTGTAGATTTTTTCTTTCGCCGCAACGACCTTGGCAAGTTCGACAATCTCCTCGCGCGGCACGGTCGAGGCGGGCGGGTAGATCAGCCCGGTGCTCATTCCACATCCACCTTCGTCGATCGCCTGTTCGATCGCACGGCACATTTTCTTCAACTCATCGGGGTTCGCGCCGCGCGGTTCGTAGCCGCAAATTCCGCGATGTAGCGTGTTGTGACCAATCAGCAACGCTTCGTTGACCGCAGGCTTCGCCTGTTCGAATAGCTTCCGATATTCCGCGACCGTGCTCCATGTGCCAGGGAAGGACTTGTCCTGCCAGTCCGACGGTAGTTGCGCACCGCCAAGCCGCGGCGCGACCGATGCACCGCAATTGCCGCACACTTCGGTGGTGATGCCTTGAAACACCTTGCTCGAAGCGCGCGGCTCAATCAGCAGATAGGCATCCGAGTGGGAGTGCGCATCAATAAAGCCGGGGCAGACGATTTGTCCGGTCGCATCAAGGATCTGTTGGGATTCTGCGTTCGATAAATCACCGATTGCCTCAATTCGATCGCCGCAGATTCCGACATCCGTTCGAATCGCTTCCGCGCCCGTTCCATCGAGCACCGTTCCGTTTTGGATCAGTAAATCAAAGTTCATGTCGCGATAGTAGCCAGACTTTCTTTAGAGACCGAGCATCTGTTTGACGTTTTCGCGGCAGTGGAGGATGTGGTGGTCGGGCAGGTCGACATCCCCCATCATGTTCAGGAGGGTCTCTTCGTCGACATCGAGCATGGCGACGATGCTGATGATCTCTTTTTCGTGCACACTCTCGGTGGAGTGGAGCAGTTCGAGGGTTGGCCGGTGTTCCACGTAGCGCTTGTCGACCCAGGGCTTGAGCTCCTCTTTGGGGATCTGGCAGAAACAATGGGTCGGATGGGTTAATTCATCGTGTTCACTCATGTTAGGCCTCCCTTCAGAGCCTCGACTATTTTAGCCGCGAATTTCGGTTCATCTCGGATTTGCGTTTATAGGAACAACTCATGTCCCACGGATGAAG
>CAYYYX010000025.1:0-28960 GCA_964476065.1 uncultured Verrucomicrobiota bacterium
ATTCTGGCATGGGGCACTCAATTTCCAAACTGGGCATTTTAATTTACAGTCTACCGTTTTTGTGGCAAGGAGCAACGGGACTGGCAATACCAGTAACAATCCTGTAGAAGCCATGAAAACCGGAGGATGATATGTCTAAAGATGCAGTAGCTCTATATTGGGATTTTGAAAATATTCACGCCAGTCTGTTTGATGCGAAGAACGGGAGTGGAGCCTATGGTAAGCAGAACCGCGCGCCGCAAGACATGCTCGTGGATGTTCAGGCGGTGTACGACTTTGCCGCCACGTATGGCAACATTGCGATTAACAAGGCCTATTGTAACTGGCAGTGGTATGCCAGATATCGGCAGCCCTTGCTAAAAACCGCCGTTGAAATGATTCAGATTTTTCCGCCCGGCGCCTCCGCAAAAAACGGGGCCGATATCAAGCTTTCGCTCGATGCGCTGGATGATGTGCTTCGCTTCCCTCACATCTCCTCCGTGGTGGTGATCGGCGGCGACAGCGATTTTATCCCGCTGGCGCAGAAAATTAAAACGGCGGGCAAGGATCTGATCGGGGTGGGGTGCAAAGGCAGCACCAATCGGCACTGGGCCAACAGCTGTTCCGAGTTCAAATATTATGAATCGCTGATGGTTGAAGAGCTGGCGGTGGTTGAAGAGACGGAAAGCGACGACGTCGTCGTGAAGGATGCTGTCGAACTGATTACTCGGGCAATGAAACAAATTGTGGCTAAATCAGGGGAAGAATGGGTTGTGAAAGCGGCCATTCGCCCTGTGGTGAAACGCCTCGACCCGACCTTCGACGAAGCCAACTACGACTGTAAAACGTTCAGTGCACTGCTCAAAAAATACCCGAACCAATTCAAAACCAAAAAAGGCGAGCACGATCACCTCGTCAGCCTCGCGGGCTGATTTTTTCTAACCCTTGTAAAAAATCTTTCCAGACCTTGGAAGAAATGGGGTTTGTTTTTCCAATAATTGGAACTTTCGGGTAAAAACGTTTCCAATCCAATGTTTGGAAAACAAATTGCCTGTCGGCGCTGCCGACTTCCAAGCATTGGAAAAACGGAGAGTTTTTATGTCAGGCGATCAGAAGCGGCAGTTGGAACAAACCCTTTGGAATATTGCGGATGAGTCGCTTGAAACACTGGGCTATTTCCTTGAGCCGAATCAGCTGTTCGACACGATTGCGAAGAAGGGCAATTCGAAGGCGGAGGGTGAAGAGGGCGAAAGCGCCACCGTTTTAGGGAGAATGGCCACAAAAAACACAAAAAGGCACGAAAAGAGAACCCGCCACGAAAGACACGGACCACACGAAAATGGACAGGAACGATTTGCAAGGGGAGTCCGCCATCACCGGGGAGCATGTCCAGAACAACACCAGCGTACGAACGATGCTTGGAGAGCGCGGCATCAAACCCGAAGAACTCCCGCCGGAGGAGGATCTCAAAAAGCTGGAGCGCCGGGTGAAATCCTCCGAAAAGAAAATGATCAAGGACAGCGAGTTTTCCAAAGAAGAGGGTGAGTAACCACGAATGAACACGAATTTTCACGAATTGAAAGTAGAGCAAGTTGAAAACTCTCGACCCTTCGGAGCGGCTCGCTTGCAATTCAACGAGCGAGCCGCTCGTGCTACTTTGGAGAACGAATGAGCAGCACAGCAAAAAAGATGAGTCCCGATCTTCGCTTTCCTGAATTTATTGGGGTGATTTGACAGATCGAGGTTTTCCAATGCTTGGAAAAAAGTTAGGGTGGATCAGGCGGATTTGCCTGATTCGGCAGATGAAAAAAGTTGCGAGAGGAGAACATCATGGGCGCAAAAAAGCTGAGACCGAGCGGAGGGTTTCGGGATACGTGCAGTTTCCAGGCGGCGACTACGATCTATGATGCGACGGTTTGGTTTTGCGAAAAGTTTGTTGATCGTCGGTCGCGGACAGTAGACCAGATGGTGCAGGCGGCGCGGAGCGGGCGGCAGAATATTGCGGAGGGGAGCCGGGCGGCGGCGACGTCGTCGCAGACGGAGCTGCGGCTGGTGAATGTGGCGAGGGCGAGCCAAGAGGAGCTATTGCTCGACTACGAAGATTTTTTACGTCACCGGCATTTGAAGATGTGGGTGCCGGACAGCGCGGAGGCGATGGCGGTGCGGAATGTGCCACGGAATTTCAAGGCCAACTCTCCAGATCAGTCCAATCTATCGGATCTGACCGATGAGGAACGGTGGAAACTTTATGCGCCGTGGCTGGAGCACGCGGATGCGGCCGTTCGTGCGAATGCGCTGATTTGCCTGATCAATCAGGCGAACTATTTGATGGATCAGCAGATTGCGGCGCTGGAGGCGCAGTTTGTGGGCGAGGGCGGCTATAGCGAGCAGCTGGCGGCTCAGCGGATGAAGAAGCGGAACCAAGATCGGGCGGATCACCCGGATTCGGCAGATCCCATTCCGGACTGCCCCAAGTGCGGCAAGCCGATGGTGTTGCGCACGGCGAAGAGCGGCAAGAATGAGGGGCAGCAGTTTTGGGGCTGTTCGGCGTATCCGGAGTGCAAGGGAGTTGTTAACCTCTGATCCATCCGGCGGATGGGGCTAATTTGAAAGGGAGAAGAGAATGAATGTTGAGAAGTGGAGTGACATGATCCGGGAATTTGCGCTGAAGCAGACCGGGCCGTTTGAGTTTGAGGTGCTGGCGAAGTCTGTTGCTGGAAAGGTGAAGGGGTTTGACGATGACGCGGAAGACCGACTGTATGATCTGGCGTGTGGGTCGGATTGGCTGTTTGAGGATGAGCGGGCGATGTTTTCGGATGGTTTTATGCCGCGCCATGTTGGCTTTAAGGGAGCAGAGTTCCGAGTGACGCCTCTGGCGGAAGAAGTCTCGAACGGTTATTTGGTTCCGGGGCATCGGTTGATGCCGTATTTGTCCCGCGATGTGTTTCCGGGAGAGGCGATTCTGAAGTTGCCGGACGGGTCGGTTGTGCCGACGCGCAGAATTCAGATGTCCGCTGCGGAGATCCATCGTTTCTTGATGTTTTTCGGAGAGTACGGCGCGATGGAGTATCTGCTTGCTGACTCGGAGGAAAACGCGGCGAGCCTTCAGCCGCCGTTTGACGGCTCGGTGTCCATAACGGTTTTTGATTTGCAGGCCTTTTTTGAGCCGTGCGCATTTAAAGCCGGGGATTCGCTGATGCTGACGGTGGAGGACTGGCTGAAGGGCGTTTTTTCTGTCCAGCATGTTCCTACCCAACAGGGGCCGGTCGATTTTTCCAAAACGCGCGAGTGGACTCATGCGTTGAGTCTCGGGTTCGATGAGGCTCGTCAGGAGGCGGAGCTGGATCACGACTGTACTGAGCAGATGGCCCGGATGCTCTGGCTCGCCGAGTGTAACGAGGAGGCCGCATCGGTGCTTTCCGATCCGCCGCTTTCGCTGGCTACGTTTTTTAATATGCAAAAGGAGCTGACAGTTCAAACGGTGGGGCAGGTTAGCTTTTTCTGGCCGAAGGATGAGCCGATTGAATCCCGGATGATGAATTCGCTGGCAAGCGGTGACCTGGAGCCCGAGACCGAATTGGATGCCGTTCTTGTTCTGCTGGGAATTTCGGCGGACTCCGAGGATGTAGAGGCCTATATGCGCGATGCGCTTTCGCGCGGCGAAAAGGATCCAGATGCGGTGCTGGTTCGTGTGATTAGCGGCAGAGTCCTTTCGTTCCCGACCGCAAACGATCAGCAGGAATTCCATCAGCTGTGGCGCGATCTGTGGGACACTGTACGCGAAACATACGACTCGCAAAAAGATTCCCATCGAGAAATGCGAGCGGTTTTTCTTGATCTCAACGATCAGTGTTTGGCCGTTTTGCGCGATCTGGATCAGAACTCGCCAGATCCCATTGCAGCCATGAAAAGCCCTGCGACTCTGCAGCTGGGCGAACTGAGTGGGCTGATCCATTCCGCATTGGTTCTATGCAATCAAGGCGAGGAGAGCGAGGAGGCGTTTCCCATGCCGTTGGATGAACTGGCGGCGGGTATGTCTGCGGCAATCGAAGATCTGTCCGGGCAGCTTCAGCAGGCGGGGTCGGCGGAATCTTTCGAGGACAATACCGGGTCGGTCTATCAGCTGAAGATTTCGCTTAAATATGCAAAGCCGCCGATTTGGCGGCGAGTCCTGGTTCCGGCCTCTATCGAGCTTGAGGCCCTGCACGCCGTGATTCAGATGGCGTTTGGGTGGACGAACTCGCACCTGCATCAGTTCATCGATGGCAGAACTTACTATCAGCCTGACGCGGAGGACGACGGATGGCCCGGGACGAGTTCCGAAGATGGCGCGGGCGTTCGGTTGCAGGAGTTGCTTCGTAAGGAGAAAGACAAGATCGTCTATGAATATGATTTTGGCGATTCATGGGAACACGACGTCGTGTTGGAAAAGGTGTTGCCTTCCGAACCCGGCCAGTTGCTTCCTGTCTGCATCAAAGGCAAGCGGGCCTGTCCGCCAGATGATTGTGGCGGACTCCCCGGCTATTCCCAACTGCTTGAAACGATTAGCGGCCCCGATTGCGCGGACAAAGAAGATCTGCTCGACTGGCTTGGCGGGCCGATGGATCCAGAGGCATTCGATATGGATGAGAGTAACGACCGTCTCAGTTTGCTCAGAAAAATTTAGAAGTTGAAAATATGACAACCCAACCGGAACAGATTTTAGAGGACAGTCTTGTCGCGCAGCTCGTCGACCGGGTCAGTCCAATAATTTGACAACTTTGACTTTTTCCAACCCTTGGACCTGAGGTATTCCGAACGTGCTTTCGGCTATGCCGAAAGAAGCGCAGTGGCAAAAACACGCCTCGTTTTTTCCAAGCATTGGAACGTTTTCTTCCAATATCTGGAAACTTTTAGGACGTGGTGCCGATGAGTTGCAGGAATTCGGTTCTTGTGGCCATTTGGGAGCGGAAGCTTCCGTGCATGGCGGAGGTGATCATTTTGGAGTTTTGCTTTTCGACGCCGCGCATCATCATGCAGAGATGTTGGGCTTCGATAACGACTCCCACGCCTTGCGCGCCGACTTTTTCCATGAGGACGTCGGCAATCTGGTTGGTGAGCCGTTCCTGAATCTGTAAGCGCTGGGAGTACATGTCGACGACGCGCGCGAGCTTGCTGACACCGATGACTTTGTCGCCGGGAATGTAGCCGATGTGGCATTTGCCGATGAAGGGAAGCATGTGGTGTTCGCACAGGCTGTAGAGCTCGATATCTTTGACGATGACCATGTGGTTGTCTTCGGCGGTGAAGTAGGCGTTGTTGAGCACTTCGTCGATGTCTTGATGGTAGCCGCGCGTTAGAAACGTGTAGGATTCTTCGACGCGTTTGGGCGTGTCTTTGAGTCCTTCGCGGGTCGGGTCTTCACCGATTTTTACCAATAGTTCTTCAAATAGTTTTCTCATAGCAGGCTCCGGGTTGGGTTTCAAAAGACAAGTAAATTAGTTTCCTATAAGGCGGGAGACGAGGAAAAAGAGGCTGAATCCCGAAAGAAAGAGGATGCCAATCCAGCTGAGGACACGCAGTGCGCGGCCTGGACGGTGTGCCGCCGGCATAAAGTCGGCGGTGACAATGCGGTAGTTGATAATGGCAAAGGCGGGCGCGGCGAGGAAGGAGAGGATCATCGCGATGTGGAGCATCGTTTTGAGATGTTGCATGCAGAGGCCAACGACCGTTAGCGAGATGAGAGCGGTGAGCAGGATGGCGGCGATGTAGATGCTGTTGAACCGGTCTTTCCATGCCGGAACCAGTCGTTGCAGGGAGGCGGACAGCGCGCGGGGGTAGCCATCAATGCAGGTGAGGGTGGTGCTGAACATCGTAATAAAAGCGGCCACCGCGACCACCGGACGAATCCATCCGCCGAGCGCTTGGGTGTAGAGCGATACAAATTGTTGCGCGAATTTCGCGCCGCCCTCAAAGGTCTCGCCGGAGCCGAACATGACCAGCGCACCGAGAGAGAGGAAAATGACCGCGAGCAGGGCGGTGGTGAGGTAGCCGATGGAGAAGTCGACCCTCGCCTCGCCGACGGTGGCTGCATGCCCCGTCTCTTCAGAGCGCTCTTTCATCCAGAGCGAGGTCCATGCCGAAAGCTCGATCGGCGCCGGCATCCAGCCCATCAGCGCAATGAGGAAGATGAGCCCTGTTGAGTTCCATGCCGAGGGAGGCGTCGCGGGTAGGCTGAAGCCGTGGTTGTAGACGGCTGCCGCAATCAACGCGATGAGTGTGGCGAGGGTAAGCAATGCAATCTGGATTTTCATGACGCGGTCGAGCCATTTATAGCGGCCAATCAGCATCAGGCCGACGCAGACCGTCAATACGCCCGCCGTCCAGAGAAACGGATGGGGCGCCGTGCCGAAGAGCTCGGCGGCGAGGATGCCGGAGATCAGCGAGACCCCCGCGATATTGGCGATGGCGGTGAAGAGATTGAGTAGGAAGAAGATCGGCAATTCCCATCGGCCGAGACGGCAGTAGCCATCGAGAATGGTTTCGCCGGTGGCGGCGGTGTAGCGCTGAGAGAATTCAAAGAAAGGGAATTTGAGCAGGTTAATAAGCAGAACGAGCCCGAGCAGAGAGAAGCCGTACTGCGCGCCGGCGGTGGTGGCGGCGAGCAGATGCGAGCCGCCAATGGCGGCACCCGCCATGAGGATGCCGGGGCCGATACTTTTGAGAAGTGGATTGTTTTTCATCCGTTCGAGTTTCCAATCATTGGAAAATAAATACCTAGAGCTGAGTTTTGAGCCAGTTGAAGAGATCGTCGCGGGAATCAAACTGTCCTTCGAGCTGAGCATCGTAGGCTAGTTTGAGGAGTCGCCCAATTTTAGGGCCGGGCTCTACGCCGAGGCCGATGAGGTCTCGTCCGCTGATCCAGTGTTCGGGCAGGACGGGCTCGTGTTCCATTTCCTCGGCTTTTTTAATGAGAAAATGGTAGTTGTCGAGCAGTCCGTGGCTTCCTTCGCAGTCGACGCGGTGGAGTTCAAGTTCGAGATCGAAGGTTTCGGCGCCCATTAGTTTTCGTAGCGTCGATTTGTTCATTTTCGGCACATCTTTGAATCGCATGTGCCCTTTGATGGCGATCAGGATCTGCTTCATCTCTTTAGTCGGAAGTTTGAGCCGCCGCAGGATTCCGTCCGACATTTCTGCGCTTTTGGTTTCATGTCCGTGGAAGCGCAGGCGGTCTTCGCCCATAAAGGCGGTATCGGGTTTGCCCACGTCGTGCAAAAGAACACTGTAGGCCAGTTCCCGGTTGGAATCCTCCATGAGATTGAGCATGAGGCAGGTGTGCACAAAGACATCGCCTTCGGGGTGATATTCCGGCGGTTGTTCCTGCCCGATCATGGGAAGCACTTCGGGGATGATGTATTCCATCAGACCGAGATCGACCAACTCTTTGAGCGCATCGCCGGGGCGCAGGCTTTCGACCAGTGTGCGCGAGAACTCTTTTTCAATTCGCTCAATGCTTATTTTGGCGATGTCGGCGGCATGGTGTTGGATGGCGGCACGCGTGGAGGGTTCGATTTCGAAACCGAGGGTGTGGGCAAAACGTACAGCGCGGAGCATCCGCAGATGGTCTTCGGCAAAGCGGCGCTCCGGATCACCAATGGCGCGGATCACTTTTTTCTCTAGATCGGCTTTTCCTTCGACATAGTCGATCACCTCATCCGTCAACGGATCGCAAAACATTCCGTTAATGGTGAAGTCGCGGCGCTTGGCGTCTTCTTCGGCTCCGCAAAAATGGACGCTATCGGGGCGGCGGCCGTCCTGATAGCCCGCGTCTTCGCGGAAGGTGGCGACTTCGGTTTCGATCCCGTTTTGAACGACCATGATGACCCCGAAGGCTTTGCCAACCGCGACGGTTTTTTCGAAAAGAGCTTCAACCTGTTCGGGTAGGGCATTGGTGGCGATATCGTAGTCTTTAGGGGTGCGGCCCAGTAATTGATCGCGTACGGCACCTCCCGCGAAATAGGCGGTGAAACCCGCAGAGCGGATTTGCTTCAAGATGTTGAGCGCGTTATCGTAAGCGTTTTCCATAGATCGGGAAGTTTGCTGGGAAAAACTGAGGAATAACATCATGAAAACAGTAAAACAGGTTTTTATTCTAATTGGGGTCGCGGTTTTGCTCGCGGGACTCACCAATTTGATTCATCCCAAACGGATTCCATGGGTGGAGGATTGGGGCAATCGCGTGGAGGCACGGGCCGTGAGCGAGAAGGTGGCACTGGTTCAGCTTTCGGAGATGCTCGATTTCCTGCGGGAAGATTCCCACCTGCTGGTTGATGCACGATCCGCAGAGGAGTATGCACGCGGACACATTCCGGGTGCCATTTCGCTTCCCTTTGAGTCGATGGCTTCGCAAGTCATCACTCAGGTGCTCGCATCCAAAAAACCGCCCATTTTATATTGTTCGGGTATTGAGTGCGAAGACAGTCTGTTGCTGGCACTGGAACTCCGCAATCTGGGTCGCGCCGACGTTGCCATTTTTATTGGCGGCATGGAGGTCTGGCGCTCGGAATTTCTTTCTGTGGAAGAAGGGAATGAATCATGAGAAAAAAGAAACCCGTCCTTGATTTTAAAAAAGCGATCAACATCGAATATCCTGCGGGATATTACGTGGCCCTTCTTCTTGGCATATTCTTTTTGGTTGTGAGTGGGCAGAAGCTGATTCACCCCCACGCGTTTGCCACGGCGGTTTTCAAAGGACACATCATGCCGTATCCGCTGGTGAACATTGCGGCGCTCCTCTTTATGTCCATGGAGTTCGCCGCCGCCTTCGTCATTGTTTTCATGGCCAAATGGCGCCGCGCCGGGCTCTGCCTTCTCATCGGCGTGCTTTTGATTTACACCGGATGTATCACCGCCAATCTTCTGCGCGATCTGAATACCGTTTGCGGATGCTTTGGAAGTGGCGCTCGAGCGGCGGCGATCAGCTGGACCCTCGTTGCGCGTAATCTCGGGTTTGTTGTCGCCGCGCTTTTTGCACTGCGCTAAAGCGTGCGTAAACGAACCGGGACGACCGGGGCGTCGGCGACCAGCGCCGCCGCATAGGCGGGATCGATTTCCAAGGGTTGGAAAAACCACTCATTCGTTTTTCCAAGGGTTGGAAACCCTGGCTCCCCGCCGAGCGGGACGACGAACGAGTGAAGCTCTTTGAAGATGCCGGTTCCCAAGGCTTTCACATACGCCTCTTTTTTGGCCCAGATGTCGAAAAAGCCACTCTCTGGTTTTTCCAAGGTCTGGAAAAACTCGCGTTCTTCGGGCGCGAACCAGCGATCGGCGATGGCCTCCATGTTGATGCCGCTTCGGCGGAATTCAATATCCACGCCCAGGGAGCGGCCCGCAGTGATCGCAATCAGCAACCGGTCGCGGGAGTGCGATACGTTAAATTCAATCTCTGTATTCGGGATGCGCGGTTTGCCATAGCCGTTCCGCTCAAAAAGAATAGACGATGGAGCGACATCGAGAACGCCGCCTAAAATGCGCCGCAACAGTCCGCGGCAGAGAATGAAACTTTCGGCATCGGTCGGCTTGAAGAATTTTTCGGCGCGCTCGAGTTCCTCGTCGGCCAGCGATTCGCGGCAGGATTCCAACTCATCCCGGCAGTCGGGGAGATAGATGCTCCAGAGATCGATCGAATCTCGAATGGAATCCAGTTTGTTTTTCATGCGGCGGGGAGGTTAGCGCATCCCCGCGCATGAACGAAACGATAGAGTTGCGTTTTTCTCAAATTTAATGAAAACGGATCACATTGCCTTCAACGCGGGTCGCCACTCTGGACCACAAAATCCAATATTGCCCATAGGTTTCGACCGTGATGTTGATTAAGGCGTCGCCAGGTTTGGAGTCAATCGCTTCGTCAATCGCATCGCGAATCGTGTTGGGTCCGGAGATCGGAAGCAGCCCCAGTAGATAGAAGCGGCTATCGGTTTCCTTGGCGTATCCCAGCTCGGTGTAGCTTCTGCCGTTAATCGGGGTGTTGGACGGAGCCACGCCGCCGGGGATCATGGCGCACCCACTCAGAGAAATAAGTAGCAGACAAATAAGGACCAAACAGATCGATAAAATGGATTTCATAATAAACCTCTCGTTATGTGTTTCGAATATTCAAAGCAATTTTTATGCCGCATGATTCAATTTTCCGGATCAAAACCGGATTTCCTTCCCGAATCAAATGAGGTCTGCTAGCCTCTGTTTCATGATTAAATCTCTCAAAAAAATCTATGTTGCCATGCTATGGCTTCCGATGCTTGGAAATGCGCTCTGCGCACAGGCCATTGAATCGCGTTCTAACGATCCGTATTATAGCGCCGTGGTGATGGAGGCGGGGAGCGGGCGCATTCTTTGGGAGGATCACGCTTCGGCCGAGGCCTATCCGGCCAGCATGACCAAGCTGATGAATCTATTTGTGGTGCTCGATGATGTTGAAGCCGGAAAACTTTCTTTAGACCAGCCGATAACCATCAATCGCGAAACCGAACAGATCGGCGGTCGGCAGGTCTGGCTTCGAGAAGGAGAGGTGTTCTCCCTGGAAGAACTGATTTATGCCACCATGATTCATTCAGGGAACGATGCGGCCACGGCGCTGGCCTTTGCGTCCTCGGGCGGCAAAGCCGCCCATGCCGAGCGAATGACCGAGAAGGCCAGGGCACTCGGTCTGCACTCTACCTTTTTCCACAATGTGCATGGTCTACCGCCGGGCCCGGGGCAGCTTCCGGATATCTCATCAGCACTCGACATGGCCCGTCTGGCGGACGCCTTGCTGACCGCACATCCCGAAGCCCTGACGTACACGGCGATTTCCGCGCGTGATTTTCGCCCTGAGAATTCCGTTCGCCTGACGAGCTCCAATAAACTGCTGAGAAAGGTGGACGGATGCGATGGTCTTAAAACCGGCTATTTCCGCGCCGGTGGGTTTTCAATTACCGCCACTGCCGAGCGAGAGGGAACACGCATCATTGCGGTGGTGATGGGTTCAAAAAGACCAACCGTCCGCACACAGTGGGCGGAGCGATTACTGGAGCGCGGGTTTATTGCGATTCGTTCCAGTCGTTGAGATGACCATCCGCTTCGCTGAGTTCAGGATAACCGGTCAGCGCGATCATTCGCTTGGTCATCGCTTCCATGCTCTGACCACTCTGGTACGCAATATCCAATAGATCTTTGTGGAGGGCTTCGTCGGGCGTGATGAGTGCCGCCTCGATGGAGCTGTTGATCACGGTGAGTGGTTGCATTGTCTGACCGGGGACATGGGTTACAAACTATCCGGGTACATGGGTGACACTTTGATTAACATGATTCTCCTGTCTCATATTCCTCTTTGATCCCTTTGGATCGTCGAGAGAGATGCCGAAGGGGAACCGCGGCCGCTTCCAGGATCATCTGTCCAAGCTTTTCGGGTTCGGAAAGCAATTCCTTCACCTCGGAGGACATGGCTTCACCGCCGGGTTCTCCTTGTAGAAAGGCGACAATCTGTTCGACCTGCGCGGAGGACGATTCTTCCTGAAGTTCATGGATACCAGATGTACCGCCGTCGGCATTTTTCGACACGCTGCTTTCGCCTTCGCGCAGAGCCACGTATTTAACCTCTTCGATGGTTACATGCTTGAGGCCCGATTTGGATAAATCTTTTTTCACCTGCTGCTCGGTCCCCGCGCAGAGGACGCTTAGCAAGGTCTTGAACTCTTCGGCGGACGGGTGGTTAACGCCGTACACTGCGATAATTCCCAGTGTACACCCGAGCGCGATAAGCACCGCACGCAACTCAGCGGAGAGTTCGTTTCCCAGATTCGAAGGGTTCGTCTGCATCGATCGATGCCCCTTTTTTAAGCAAGCAGTCTTTTGGCGGTCTGATAAACGTTGTCGACGGTGAAGCCGAATTTTTCGGCAAGCACTCCGCCAGGCGCCGAGGCACCGAAGGTATTTTTGCAGACGGATGCGCCGCAGCGGCCGATATATTTTTCCCACCCGAACGAGGTGCCGGCTTCAACCACCATGCGTTTTTTGCAGTCATCAGCCATCACTTCGCTCTGGTACGCTTCGTTTTGTGCTTCAAAGAGTTCGCGGCAAGGCATATTGACTACACGGACGTTGGTGCCTTCGGCGGCGAGCTTTTCTGCCGCGTCGAGGGTGGTCTTGACTTCTGATCCGGTCGAGATCATCAGCAAGTCCGGAGTGCCTTCGCCGCTCTGGAACATCGTATAGGCTCCTTTGGCGAGCTGGCCGTCCATGTTGTATTTTTCGCGATCGAGCACCTCGAGGTTCTGACGCGTCAAGCAGAGGACGGTCGGTCCGCTGGTGTTCTTGAGCGCGGCCATCCATGCGCATCCGGTTTCTTTCGGGTCGCTCGGGCGAATCACGGTTACGTTGGGCATCATGCGCAAGCTGTTGATGGTTTCGATCGGCTGATGGGTCGGTCCGTCTTCGCCCACCCAGAAACTATCGTGGGTGAGGACGTAGATGACCGGCTGGTTCATCAGCGCAGCCATGCGGAGCGTCGGGCGGAGGTAGTCGGCGAAGACCAGGAAGGTGGCGCCGTAGATGCGGAAGCCACCGTGCACCTGGATGCCGTTCATGATGGCACCCATTCCAATTTCACGAACCCCGTAGTGGAAGTTACGGCCGTCAAAGGCACCGTTTCCAATGTCGGAGTAGTCGTTAAGGTGGGTCATGTTCGAGCCGGCGAGGTCAGCCGATCCACCGATGAGGAAGGGAAGCTCTTTGGCGAGTTCCTGCAGAATGTTTCCAGAGGCGACGCGGGTAGCGAGTGCTTTGTCGAAGACTGGCAGTTTTTCGATGAGGTTCTCGGGGATTTCCTGCGCCATGTGGAGATCCCACTGCGTGGCGAGGTCGGCGTTATCGGTGCGCCATGTGGCATAGTCAGCGTTCCATGTGGTTTCCACCTGTTTCATCTCTTCGAGGCGGGCGGCAAAGATGTCGCGGACTTCCTGCGGCACAAAGAATTTTTCTTCGGACATGCCGAGCGCTTTTTTGGTGAGAAGAACTTCTTCTTCGCCCAGCGGGGCACCGTGGCAGTCGTGCGAGCCGGCCTTGTTGGGCGAGCCGAATCCGATGGTAGTTTTGCAGACAATAAAGGAGGGCTTTTCGGTTTCAGCTTGTGCGGCTTCAATCGCGCTCTGGATTTCAGCGGTGTTATGTCCGTCGACAGACTGGACGTGCCAGCCGTAGGCTTCCATGCGTTTGACCACATCATCGCTATAGGTGATGCGAACGTCGCCTTCAATGGAAATGAAGTTTTCGTCGTAGAAAACAACCATTTTTCCGAGGCCGTGATTTCCGGCCAGAGAGAAGACTTCGTTGGAAATTCCTTCTTCGAGCTCACCTTCCGAACAGATGACGTAGGTGTAGTGGTCGACAATCTTTTTGGCTTCGGTGTTGAAGCGGGCGGCGAGCATTTCTTCGGCGATGGCCATGCCAACGCCATTTCCACAGCCCTGACCGAGCGGGCCGGTGGTGGTTTCCACTCCAACAGTGTGGCCGAACTCCGGATGACCGGCAGTTTTGCTTTCCCATTGGCGGAACTGTTTAAGTTCGCTGAGCGGCAGGTCGTAGCCTGCGAGGTGTAGCAATGAGTAAATCAGCATCGAACCATGTCCGCAGGAAAGAATAAAGCGGTCGCGGTCGGCCCACTGCGGGTTTTCCGGATTGTGTTTAAGGTATTGTGTCCAGAGAACAGCGGCGACATCCGCCATGCCCATCGGCATGCCGGGATGACCTGAATTGGCGGCTTGCACGCCGTCCATTGAAAGGCCGCGAATCGTATTGGCAATCAGTTTGAGATCCATATTTTTACTCCTTTGAGTTTCCATTAAAAATTGAGTCAGAAATGTACCGAATACCGAGGAGCCTGCCTAACACGAAATTCGAGAAAGCCAAAAGAAAGAGAAACGAAAGCCAATCGAGCTGAATTTACTATCTATGATTTGATAAATCCGGCATACATCTCTCTCATGATTGATCTCCATTGCCATTCCATTTTTTCAGACGGATCCAATACACCGGAGGAACTCGTCGCACTGGCGGAAAAAGCCGGACTCACCGCGCTGGCGCTAACCGATCACGATACCACCGATGGGCTTGAGCGCTTTATGAATGCCGGAAAAAACGCTGACGTTGAAACGCTGCGAGGCATTGAGCTGAGCGCTGAATACGGGGAGAAAACGCTTCATATTCTCGGCTACGGATTTGACCCGTCCAATGCAACGCTACAGGAGGCTCTCGTGTGGGTTCAGGCCGGACGGGCGGATCGGAATTTCCAGATATTGGAAAAACTCAGCACCCTGGGCTACGACCTGTCCTTCGAAGATATCCGTAGACACTCTTCTGATGATCTTATCGGACGTCCGCACTTCGCGGCGGCCTTGATTGAAAAGGGACACTTCAAACACAAAGATAAAGTGTTCAAACAGCTCCTCGGCAAAAACTGCGCGGCCTATGTCGATCGCCGCCGCCTGAAGCCCGGCGAGTGCCTCGATGTGATTCGCGCCGCAGGCGGAGTTTCGGTGATTGCCCATCCCGGGCAGATGCAGCTCACTCGTAACAAGCTTCGCCGTCTCGTTAAAAAACTAAAAGAGCAGGGGCTCAACGGGCTGGAGGTCTGGCATTCAAGCCATCCCGAACACCAGATGAAAGCGATGGAGCAAATTTGTAAAGATTTCGACCTCGTTAGCACCGGCGGTAGCGATTTTCACGGAGCACTCACTCCTGATCTGTCGTTGGGGACCGGCTTTGGAAACCTTCAGGTTCCCGATGAGGTGCTCCAGGATCTTCGTTCGGAAAATCGCGGCATCTGAGCGTATAGTGAGTTGGACAAATCGGGTCGTTGGGTAGACAATTCCATCGAATGGGGGTTCAGATGCAAAGAGATCAGGCCAGTCCGTTTGATGAAGTGGATTCGGAAGAGGCTCGTCTTGCGTTGTGCGGAAGGGTGCTTCGTTGTTCAGAAGAGGAAGGAAATCCCGAAGACTGCCCGCTTCACGAACTCCGTCAGCTTCCGGTTGCAGAACGAATGGTATGGCTTGAATCGAGAACGGATGAGGACGTGGAGGCCATTTTTCGATATCACCTCCAATGTTCAATAAACAAACGCTCACAGGGCCGTGTCGTGAACCCATAAAAAAGCCCGGCAGATGCCGGGCTTGGTTGAAACTGGCGGGATTATTTAAACCATGACACGGGGTTGTACCATTTTTTCACACCCTTGCTGGTTCCGTTGCATTTTTTCTCAGCGGCTTCCTTTGCACAGGCACCCCTCTGTTCGAGCAGGGCTTTTTCTTTTGCGATTCGTTTCGGGCAAACCGCTCTTTCCTCGGCTGATTTCTTTTTGCAACCGGTTGTTTTGAGCGCGCAAGGAACTTTTTCGCCGGCCTTCTCTATTTCACATGCCGCTTTTTTCGTTGCAGCTTTCGATGCATCACATGTACCACAGTCGGCTTGGGCGGTTCCTGAAACAATCAGGGTTCCAGCTATGAGCACTATCCATTTTTTCATCGCATACTCCTTTTTTAGCAGAAGCCGGAATTGACCCCGCTCAATGAACAGGACCTATTTACTCTGATTTGCAATAAAGAGCAACCCTTGCGGAGTTTTAACGGGAAATTTGGCGATCACGATTGAATCCTTCGCGCTACGCATCCAAGATGTCGCATCATTTTGCTATAACCCGTAAAGATCGTTCATGAAAGTTGTCATTGCAGAAAAACCATCGGTTGCTCGCGACATCGCGAACGTCCTGAAAATCACGGGCAAAAAGAATGGCTACATTGAAGGGCGCGGCTGCGCGATCACCTGGGCTTTCGGGCATCTGGTCACTTTGCAAGAACCGGGCGAATATGATCCGGCGCTGAAACGCTGGTCGCTCGACACGCTTCCGTTCGTGCCGGACGAGTTTAAGCTCAAGCTGATTTCCAACCGCGGCGTCGACGAACAGTTTGCTGTTATTAAGCGATTGTGTGAGGAAGCCGACGAAATCATCTGCGCCACAGATGCCGGGCGGGAAGGGGAGCTCATCTTTCGCTATATTCTTGCGCTCTCCAATTGCGAGGACAAACCGATCCGCCGCCTCTGGCTCAACTCGCTCACCCCCGATGCCATTCAGGACGCCTTCAAAAACCTCAAAGAGGGTCACGAGTACGACGCGCTCTACGATGCCGCTCGTTGCCGTAGCGAATCGGACTGGATTGTCGGCCTCAATGCCACGCGTTTTTGCACTGTGCGCCACGGCCGCCTCGGCGGCGGGGACGACCGCGTCCTGTGGAGCGTCGGCCGGGTGCAAACACCGGTGCTCGCGATGATTGTCGGGCGCGATGATGAAATCGACCAGTTCCGGTCCAAACCGTTTTGGGAGCTGACCACGAAGTACCGCGATGTGGTCTTCAAGTATACCGGCGACCGTTTCCAAGCCTTAGAGGCAGCGCAACCGCTTCTCGAAAAAATTACGGGTCAACCTTTCGAGATCACCGGCGTGGCCGGAAAACAGAAGAAGGAGCAACCCCCGCAACTGTTCGATCTCACCACCCTTCAGCGCGAAGCGAACAAAACACACGGCCTCTCCGCCGCCGATACGCTCGCCGCCACCCAAACCCTCTACGAAGCCAAGCTCGTCACCTATCCACGAACCGACTCGCGTTACCTCAGCAAGGATATGGAACCCCGCATTCCGAAGATTTTCCAAGCATTGGAAAAAATGCGTTCGGAACAGATCGCGCCGCTCGATCTCGCCAACCTTCCATTCACCAAGCGCATCATTGACGATAAAAAAGTCACCGATCACCACGCTATCATTCCCACCGGCGTCGTGCCCGGAAACCTAGGAGCCACGGCGCAGATTATTTACAGCGCCATCACCACCCAGTTCATCGCCGCCTTCTATCCCGTTTGCGTCAAAAAGATCACCACCGTGGATGGTGTCAGTGCCGATGTGAAATTTCAGGCCAAAGGCACGCAAGTGATTGAGCCCGGCTGGACCGTCCTTTTTCCTAAGAAGAAAAAGAAAAAAGACGACGACGAACAAGCTTTGCCTGCATTTGCGAAGGGCGAGAGCGGCCCGCACGAGCCATTATTGCGCGAGGGAAAAACCAAGCCGCCCAAAGCGTTTACCGAAAACTCTCTGCTTGGCGCCATGGAAGCCGCCGGAAAGCTCGTGGATGACGATTCCCTGCGCGAAGCGCTCAAGGAACGAGGCATTGGAACGCCCGCCACCCGCGCCGCCATCATCGAAACCCTTCTGCGCCGAAATTATATCCGCCGCGAAAAGAAACAACTGCGCGCCACCGATATGGGCCGTATTCTCATTGCCCTCATTCAGGACCCGCTGCTGAAATCACCCGAAATGACGGGTGAGTGGGAAGAGCGACTCAAACAAATTGAACGCACCGAACTCAATGCCGACGAGTTTATGGGCGGCATCGGCGACTACATCCGCGGGGTCATCAACACCGGCCGCACCGGGCAGTTTGACACCGACCGGATCGGCGCTTGTCCACGATGTGGCAAAGAAGTCATGAAAGGCAAAACCGCGTACGGCTGTTCGGGATGGAAAGAAGGCTGTAAATTTATCCTGAAGCCGAACTACAAAAACCTCTCACTCACCGCGAACCAGATTCAGGTTTTGCTCCAAATGCACTTTCTGCCATACCCCATCCATATTGATCACGAACCCCGCATCCTCATTCTCTCCACGCAGGGCGACATCATGGATCTGCGCCTTCCCTCCGCCGACCGCCAAAAGAGCGAAACCAAAAACGCCCGCCCCAATAAATAGGGCAGGCGGTTTCTCGCTAAGTGTAACGTTAAGCATAACCCGCTCGGGAATCAAAGTTTGACCGAATCAACGGGCGTTGTCCAAGTAGGCTCAATGTTCTGGTTGGCCTATTTTTTTGATGCAATAATTTTACTTTCCATATCCTTCCAAAAATCACTCTCGGCTGCTGGTTTCAAAATTTTATCGGGAGTTTGTAAAGCTTCAGTTAATGGGTGGGGCAGGGTGACGTAATTTCCGGACGATGCAATAACCGGCTGTTCATCAGCAACGCAACAGGATCAACTAGGCAGACCTGAAGTATACTGAACGTGCTTTTCGTATTCTCGAAAAGAAGCGAAGCGGCAATAATTTTTTTACCCACGTAGAATCCGAATCATTCTACCTACAAATCATTCTGCCTAAGCTTTTTAAGTCTGTATGAAATGAGCCTGGCTGAAGCCGGAACTACGAATCCGAATTGAGGCTGAAAAGGTTCGTAGTCCCGCCTTTAGGCGGAAGTTCTAATCCTTGGAAAAAGTAGACGCGGTGTCCCCACCGCGTTTCTCTGCGTGTGCAAAACGCGGTGGGGACACCGCGTCTACTAATGGGCCGGCTTCTCGTTCCAAGCGGCAATGCATTCATCGATCGATAGATCGTAGAGCGTGTTGCAAAACTGACAGCGAATTTCAACGTTCTCATTTTTCTGCACCAGTTCCATCCGCTCGGGGATGGGTAAGGTGCGAACCACGGCACTCATCTTTTCTCGATTGCACGGGCAGACAAATTTGGGTGCCGGGCAGGCATCTGTATGCACCCCCTTAAAGCCGGATTCTTCGGCGACGAGCGTTTGCATCAAGGCTTCGATGGAAACATCCTCTGCAGAACCGAGCAACTCACGAAAGACGGGTTTGTCCATTCGGCGGCGAATACCATCAAACCGTTCGAGATCCATTCCCGGTAGGGCTTGAATCATCAATCCGCGGCAGATTTTCAGAGGGTTTTCGGGGTCGGGATTAAAACCAATCATCACATTGAGGCCGGTTTCCACCTGATCGCTAATGCAATGGGCATAGGCCAAATCGTTTGCCGCATCGTGAAGCGAAACCGGCGTGGTGCCGGAACTGAGCACCTTTCCGCTGTGCGAAACCACGGTTTGAAGATTGCCGACGTTTCCATAGAGCGCGTCGCCGTCGTCCTCCATCGAACCGAACTGCGCCGGAGAAATAAATCCGCGCACGGTTCCATCTTGTCCGGCATCGACCACGATCGTTCGCAATGTGCCTTTATATTTCCAGCAGACATTGATGCGGTGCTCGGTGGGTAGAACGGCCGCACTCAGCAGTGCCCCGGTCAGCGCGCGACCCAACAGGTGAGCGGCAACCGGATCGCAATCATGTCCGATGATAATTTCGCGAACGGTGTTCGTTGTCTGTGCGTAGCTAAACGCGACATCAATCCCCTTCAAGTGTCCTTTGATCAAGTTATCGTTCATGGTTCAAGAGTCTGTTCTTATGTCCATAGTGCCAGCGTGGCCATCAGGAGGAATGCGCCGAGTGTGAGGCTGAATTTGAGTACGCGGTTTTCTGAGCCACCAAAAACCTCGTCGAGAATATCGAGCACCGCAATATAGAGAAACGTTCCGGCAGCCAGCGAGTCGAAAAGGGTCTCCCCCCAGGCGGCGGCCTTCCCGGAGACCGCTTTCGCAAAGAGCGCGCCGAGGCCGATTCCCAGGGGCGTCATCACAGAGAAAAGTGCAACGAGTCCGCAAAAGCGCGGCTTGGGCATATCGGCTTTTCGCAGGCTCACACCCAGCGCAAAGGCTGCGGAGCTTTTATGCGCCAGAATGGCAATCAGCAGGACGAATGATGCGGAGAGGGTCTGTTCGAGTCCCAGCGACAAGCCCGCAATCGTGGAGTGGAGCGAAAGAACAAACAGCAATAGAAACGGATAGAAGGTCTTGTTCCCTGTCGCGACCGCGCTTTCGGCTCGCCCGTGCATCCAGACTTTTTCAATGGCAAGAATGCTCAAAAAGGCCAGGCCGCAGAGTAGAAAAGGAAGCGGGTAGTCCATGTCGGGTGCGGCATCGCCGAAGTTCTCGACCGCGTCGCCGAGCAGGTGAATAAATCCCGCACCGAGAAAAATACCGCCGGCAAATGCATTGCCAAGATCGAGCAGTCGCTGTCCGCGCTCCGTCATACGGATGCGCAACGGAAGCAACCCGCCGATACACCCACTGATAAAGACGAGGCAGATTGAGAGAATCTTAAAGCCATCCATTGTCATCGTTTATTTCCTCCATTGCTTTGCTGATCGTAACGGGAAGTCTCGACTTGTGCAACTTGCATCCGGTTGGGGTTATCCGTATCGTCTGCGCCAATGGATTTAGAACGAAAAAGCGGGATTTTATTGCACATCACTTCGCTGCCTGGAAAATGGGGCATGGGCGAACTGGGGCCGGAGGCGCGGAAATTCGGCGAGTTTCTCGCCGCATCTGGACAAAAGCTTTGGCAGATTTTGCCGACCGGCCCAGTTGGCTACGGCTTTTCTCCGTACTCATCGAGCTCGGCTTTTGCTGGAAATCCGCTGTTGATCAGTTTCGATGATCTGATTGAAGAAGGGCTCCTCTCCCGCCGCAACCTGAGCCGGTTTCCGAAGTTCGATCCGCACAAAATCGATTTTCCCGCCGTGATCGAAGCGCGGACAAAAATTCTCAACGGGGTCTGCGAACGGTTTAATTCAACCCAAGCCTTCCGGGCGTTCTGCAAAGCCGAAGCGGTCTGGCTCGATGAATACGCGCTGTTCGTTTCGATCCGCGAGGCGCACAAAAACCGCCCCTGGACCGAGTGGCCGGAGGCACTGCGCGACCGCGACTTCCAAGCCTTGGAAAAATCGAAGAAGCAGTACGCGAAGCGAATCCGCCACCACAAGATTCTCCAGTATCTTTTTTCCAAACATTGGAAAAAAATGAAGGACTTTTTCCAAGGGTTGGAAATTCAGATTGTGGGCGACATCCCAATTTTCGTCGCGGGCGATTCGGTGGATGTCTGGGCCAACCGCGAGCTATTTTTCTTAAACCCAGACGGGACGGCCTCGGTGGTCGCAGGCGTGCCGCCGGACTATTTCAGTGAAACCGGTCAGCGCTGGGGCAACCCGCTCTACGACTGGGCCGCGCACCGTGCGACCGCTTATCAATGGTGGGCGGAGCGGATGCACCGCACCTTTGAAATGGTGGACATCGTTCGCATCGACCACTTCCGCGCATTTGAAGACTATTGGGAGATTCCCGCCAGTGAACCCACGGCGATGAAGGGCCGCTGGGTGAAGGGGCCGAACCTTGAGTTTTTCCAAACCTTGGAAAAACAACTCCGAAAGTTTCCCCTTCGAGATTCCTCAGGACAGGCAAGATTTGGGGAAAAGTTTCAGCTGGCCGACCATGTAATTGCCGAGGATATGGGCGAAATCACAAAAAAGGTCGAGAAGCTTTGCCGGGACTGTAACTTTCCGGGAATGGATGTTCTCCATTTTCGATTTGGTGAAAAGGAAATGAATAAGCGTGGTTATCATCCGGAGGGGTCAATTGAAAATCGGGTGGTCTACACCGGAACGCACGATAATGAAACCACGCGAACCTGGTTCAAGCAGTTGGATGCGGCGGAGCAGGAGCGAGTTCGCACAACTCTTCAGAGCGACGGAAAGAAGATTTATCAAGATCTTTGCGCGCTGGCTTTGCGTTCGCCCGCGAAATGGGCGATTCTTCCCTTGCAGGATATTCTGGGGCTAGGCGCGGCCGCTCGAATGAATACACCGGGAACAACGCATGGAAATTGGCGCTGGCGCTTTTTAAGGAAAATGATTACACCGGAGATATCTCGGTGGTTACGGGAAAAAACAGAGGAGAGATCATGCTGAATCAGTTGGTACATTTTTTTAGTGAGTTGTCTTGGATGAGCGATTGGGTGGCAAACGTCCTGTCGGTCTCGTTGATTTTGTGCGGGATTCTTGCCTCGGCGGTGGCGATCTATGCGTTGATGGTTCATTTTCTCCAACACTGGATTAATCGGTGGATTCAAAAAACGAATAATAAGTGGGACGATGCCTTTATGGAGGCGGGGGTTTTCCGACGGGTTTTACGGCTGTTTCCTCTTTTTTTAGTCTATGTCGGGGTGGAACGAATGCTGGTTTCTTCGGGATCGAGCCTGATGCTGAGTCGTGTGGTTTATGCGCTGATGATCGTGTCGGTCGGCCGGGTCATTCAGGCATTGCTTGATTCGGCGGGGCGGGTTTATCGAATGATGGATTTAAAGGACCGGCGACCCATTACGGGCTATTTGCAGGCCGTGACAATTTTTCTTTATCTATTTGTCAGTATTTTTGCGCTGGCGACCCTGCTCGGAAAATCGCCATGGGGTCTGTTCACTTTGTTGGGCGGGTTGACCGCTGTGTTGCTCTTGGTTTTCAAGGATACGATTCTGGGGTTTGTCGCGGGCGTTCAGCTCGGCGCTCACGACATGGTGCGGGTGGGGGATTGGATTGAGATGCCAAAATATGGAGCCGACGGGGATGTGGTTGCGCTGACGGTCAATACCGTGAAAGTTCAAAACTGGGACAAAACGATTTCAACCATTCCAACCTATGCCATGATTTCCGACTCGTTCAAAAACTGGCGCGGCATGTCGGAGTCGGGCGGACGACGGATTAAACGCTCCATTCATCTGGATATGAACAGCATCCTTTTTTTGGATGATGCCATGCTGGCCCGGTTCCGCGAGTTCGATCTTCTTTCCGCCTATGTGACGGATAAGCAGAATGAAATCGATGCGGAAAATGAGAGCAAATCTGTAAACTTAAATCTTCACGTGAATGGCCGCCGACAGACCAATGCCGGGGTTTTTCGGGCCTACCTGCAACAGTTTTTGAGCACCCATCCGCTGATTCACGATGAGATGACATTTCTTGTGCGTCAGCTCCAACCGACGGCTCAGGGTTTGCCGATCGAAATTTATGTGTTTAGCACGGATCAGGTCTGGGCCAATTATGAAGCGATTCAGGCCGATATTTTCGATCATGTTCTCGCGGCAATTCCCGAATTCGATCTGCGCGTATTCCAAAGCCCAAGCGGAGTAGATTTTAGAGGGCTGGCAGAAAAGCAAAACCTTTAGTTTTGAGTCAGATTTTTCTGGCTACTTAGTTCAATCATGTCCGCAAGAATCAGCAGGGTCTCATTGAGAATGGGATCCTCTTTTTCTTCATCGGTATCGGCCACCAACTCGTCCTGCAGGTCTTCAATCTCCTGCTCGGCGAGAATTTCCTCCACGCGGTCAGATAGCTTCAGTGACACCTTGGGGTTTTCCATTCGCACCCGAATCCGTTCGCGCTTCGCAAGGAAGGTCTGGAAAGAGGGGTCGGTCGCGACCCGCTCCCCGGAGCGTGTCTGTAGTTCGGGAAGCATGGACTTCACCGAGAGGCGCCAAGGTCGGAAATAAGCACTGCGAACCTGCGACCAGGGCAGGGCATTGGGCAGAAATTCTTCGCCGACTTCCAGCGAGTCAAACAACGAGGGCAGGATGACATCCGGGGTCACCCCGCGCAGTTGAGTGGAGCCGCCCGCAATGCGGTAGAAGCTGGCCGTCGTCACTTTGATCGATCCGAGATCGTCGGTCATTTTGGAAAGAGGGAACACGCTTTGCACGGACCCTTTGCCGTGCGTTTTTTGGTCGCCCACAATCACCGCGCGATCATAGTCTTGCAGCGCTGCCGCAACAATTTCTGAGGCGGATGCACTCAAACGGTTTACGAGAACAATCAATGGACCCTTGTATTGAGTGGCGGGATCGCCATCAGGAAGAACCATCACGCCGCGCCGCTCGCGCACCTGCACGACCGGGCCGAGAGGAATGAAAAACCCAGTAATGTCGATCGCTTCCGTGAGCGAGCCGCCCCCGTCGTTGCGCAGGTCGAGGATCACGCCGTCGATATGGTTCGTAGCGAACTCCTCGAGAATGCTCCGCACATCAATCGAGCATCGCCGGGCATCGTCATCGCCCTTTTGAGTCGCGTTAAAATCGGCGTAGAATTCGGGTAGAATCAGTTGTCCAATCCGCAGGGTTTGCTGCACACCCTCCACCTCATGGATTTCACCTTTGGCCGCACTCTCTTCGAGTTTTACTTCGTCACGTATTAGATCAATTTTCTTCACGCGGGTTCCTGCTTGATCTTCGGCCGGAATAATCGTGAGAACGACTTTCGTTCCGATTTCGCCGCGGATCAAACGAACGGCTTTGGAAAGCGGCCAGTGCAGAATGCTTTCCGGCTCCGCATCGCCTTGGGCTACGGCAATGATTTTGTCGCCCGCCTTCAACCGCCCGTCCGTTTCGGCGGGCCCGCCCGCAATCAAATTCGAGATTTTTGCGGCGCCGTCTTCACTGCGGAGCATCGCGCCGATTCCAACCAGCGAGAGGCTCATATGAATATCAAAATCCTCAACGCCGCGCGGGGAGAGATAGTCGGTGTGCGGATCGTAACTACGGGCGAAAGCGCTTAGATAGCGCTGAAGAACCGTTTCGTCATCAAAGTTATTCTCGATTGAAAGTTGGTATTGTTTGTGGCGCTCCCGGACGAATTCAGTGGGGGATAGAATTTCGATCTCTATTTCGACTTCTTCAACCTCGTTGGTTGAGACAGCGTCTTCCTCTTCTTCCGGCTCGGTTTCGAGGGCGGCGACGCGAGCGACCATTTCGTTCTTGATTTTTTTACGCCACAGTTCATCCCAGGCCGCTTCAGTTCCGACCCAGGGTTCTTTATCTCGTTTCCAGCGGTAGCTCTCGTCGGCATTCAGATCAAAGTCTTCGTCGAGCAGTTGGTTTGCATATGCCGTTCGATCATCAACGCGCGCCTTAAACCGGGTAAACACATTGTGTGCAAAATCAGCGTTTCCCTCTTTGATTTGATCATCGAGCAGGGTGGATTGCAGGCGGAACTCCGTAATATCGGAGGCAAGGAAATAGGAATGGTCGTAATCCAGCGAATCGATAAACAGCATCAGAGCATTACTTGCAATCCGGTCGTCAAATGCATCGTGATTCAAATGGATGTGCGGCAAGCGGTCGGCGACCCGTGTGGCGACCCGCTTGACTGGAAACGGTTTGTTCGGCTTTTGGGGTACCGCGGCGGCGGTGCTTTCGGACCTTTCACACCCGCTCAGGAAGAGTGAAAGAAGCAGAACCTGGACTAAAAATTGTTTGCGCATAAGGGGCATTTTATCACACCCGAACGCGGAAATAAAAGCTCCATGTAGACTTTGGGCGCTTTTTGAGTTTGTCCCGCGTCTCTTGACCGCTACTCTTCTTTTTCAATTTAACAACTGGAGAACCGGATGACTCAAAAGCTGAATAAACGCCCCGAATGGAAAGCTCTTTCCAAACATTGGAAAAAGACAGAATCCCTCCATCTGCGCGACCTGTTTGCAGCAGATGAAACCCGTGCCGCCGCCTTTTCGCTGACCGCCTGCGACCTGCTCCTCGATTATTCGAAAAACCGCATCACCGCAGAAACCATGGAAAAACTGGTGGCGCTCGCCGAAGCGACCGGACTTCCCGAAAAGATTGAGGCCATGTTCACCGGCGAGAAAATCAATGTGACCGAAGACCGCGCTGTGCTTCACACCGCGCTCCGCGCACCGCGCGATTCCGAAGTGATCGTCGATGGCGAAAATGTCATTCCCAGCGTACACGATGTGCTCGACCGCATGGCCGCGTTTTCGGACTCCATCCGTTCCGGCGAATGGAAGGGCTACACTGGCAAACCGATTAAAAACATCGTCAACATCGGCATCGGCGGCTCCGACCTCGGTCCCGTGATGGCCTATGAAGCTCTCAAACCCTACACGCAGCGCGATCTAAAAATCGTCTTCGTCTCCAACGTAGATGGTACGCATATCGCGGAAGCCGTGCGCGACCTCGACCCCGAAGAAACGCTCTTCATCGTCGCCTCCAAAACTTTTACGACACAGGAAACCATGACCAACGCGCAGAGCGCGAAAGATTGGACGCTCGCCGCACTGAAAGACGATGCCGCCGTCGCCAAACATTTTGTAGCGCTCTCCACCAATGAAGACTCTGTTTCTGCCTTTGGGATCGACACCGCCAACATGTTCGGCTTCTGGGACTGGGTGGGGGGACGCTATTCACTCTGCTCCGCTATCGGACTTCCGGTCATGCTCGCCATCGGCCCGGACAACTTCCGCAAAATGCTCGACGGGTTCCATGCGATGGACAACCACTTCCGCGCCATGCCGTTTGCGGAGAACATGCCGGTCCTGCTCGCGCTGCTCGGCATTTGGTACAACAACTTCTTCGGTGCGTCCACACAGGCCATCCTTCCGTACGACCAATACCTCAGCCGCTTCGCCGCCTACTTCCAGCAGGGCGATATGGAGTCCAACGGAAAATCGGTTACGCAAGACGGCGAAAAAGTGGACTGGGAAACCGGCCCCGTGATTTGGGGTGAACCCGGCACCAACGGACAGCACGCCTTTTATCAGCTGATCCATCAGGGCACCAAATTGATTCCCTGCGACTTCATTGGCTTTGCCCAGTCGCAGAATCCGCTCGGCGACCACCATGCCAAACTGATGGCCAACTTCTTTGCGCAGACCCAGGCGCTCGCCTTTGGCAAAACCGCCGAAGAGCTGAACGCAGAAAACACGCCCGCCGAGCTGGTCAGCCACAAAACCTTTGAAGGCAACCGTCCGACCAATTCCATCATGGCCAAAAAGCTCACGCCGGAAGTGCTCGGACAGCTCATCGCCCTCTACGAACACAAAATCTTTGCGCAGGGCATGATCTGGAATGTCTTCTCCTTCGATCAGTGGGGCGTTCAGCTCGGGAAAGTATTGGCCTCCGCCATCCTTCCGGAATTGGAAGGCGACACCGACCTCAACCACGACAGCTCCACCAATCAGCTGATGGAATACTTCCGCACCAACAGATAGGTAGCTGAACGATGAGACAAGCTCAAGACCTCGTATGGAACACCATTACGGAGAGTGGTAAACGCCGGTTCGATTACACCGGGTTTAAAAACAGTCTGGGTGACTCGGGGGATGACCGCACCGCGGAATACATCCTCTTCCAAATCATTGTAGGCCTAGCTGAAGAACTCTCTAGCGAAGAGTTCTTGTCCAAGATCCGCGGCGACCTGTCGCTGTTCGGCTACTCGCTTTCCGATGATGAATTGGACCGGTTGTTGTCGGATAAAAACGAGATCCTGAAAACAGAAATCCGCGCCGCCCAAAAGGCTCTGTCCGAATTCGCCGCCGGAACAAAAGCGGACACGGTTTTAACTCAGATCCGCAATCTGCTTTCGTAATTTTTCCAGCAGGCTTCCTCCTTCGCCAAGGCTTCGGCGGACAGGGAGCCTGCACCTATATATTTTTCACCCGAGACACAGTCGAGAGAGGCTGGCGCTATTGCCGCTCCCTTCAGTCACTGCCCCGCATGCGCGGGGCTTCTCTCCCGTTGGTCGAATGCGACCAGCAACGGAACGCAGTGCAGTGGCAATCCTTGGGAGAATAGGCTCCTAGTTTTCCAAGCATTGGAAAAAGTGGCGTTTAATTTTCCAATGCTTGGAACTTTCCGGTAGAAATTTTCCAACCTTTGGAAAGCTGGCCCGAAGAGTCGGGCTCTTTGAGATGATCCGGCTTCCAATTTTTGGAAAACTGATGGGTGCAGGCTCCCTGTCCGCCGAAGCCTTGGCGAAGGAGGAAGCCTGCTGGAACTGAACGAATGGCCGTAAATTTAGCAGAGTTGATTCTTCTCGGACTTTTGGTGGACTGGGTGTTTCGGAAGTGCCGGTTGCCGGGGCTGATCGGGATGCTGTTGCTCGGCATTGTAGCGGGGCCGTGTGTGCTCAATGCGCTGGCACCGGATTTCCTCGCCGCTTCGGGCGACCTGCGCCTGATGGCGCTGATTGTGATTCTGCTGCGAGCCGGATTTGAGCTGAGTCGCGAGGCGCTGAAAAAAGCGGGGTGGAAGACGCTGTTGCTCTCATTTATCCCCGGCATTTTTGAAGGGGTCACCATTACGATTCTCGGCCCGCGCTTTCTTCCACTGACAACGATGGAAGCCGCGCTGCTTGGGTTTATTTTGGCCGCCGTTTCGCCGGCGGTTGTTGTGCCGCTGATGATTCGTTTTATTAAAGAGCGGCGCGGTGCAAAAAAGGCGATTCCGACGATGGTGTTGGCTGCGGCTTCGCTGGACGATGTTTTTGCCATTACTGTGTTTTCTGTTCTGTTGGGACTTTATACCGGACAGGCGGTCAGCATCGGCGGCGCACTAGCCGCAATTCCAATTTCAATTTTGCTCGGTATCGGAGTGGGGATCTTGATTGGGTGGGGGCTGCTGAGGTTCTTTGAACGTTTTAACCCGCGCGCAACAAAACGGGTGCTTATTCTTCTCGGCATATCCATCTTGCTGGTTCGGTTACAATCTCTGTTGGAGAACTGGGTTCCGTTCGCGGCCCTGCTGGCGGTGATGGCGTTGGGATTCATCATTCTTGAAAAACGTGAGCAGATGGCTCATGAGCTTTCTTCCAAGCTTGGGAAAATATGGGTGCTCGCCTCCATTCTTTTGTTCACGCTGGTTGGCGCACAGGTGGATGTTTCTGTCGCGCTCGATGCCGGACTCGCTGGGCTGGCGCTGATTGCGTGCGGGCTGCTGGCCCGGAGTATTGGCGTGTTGCTCTGTCTGTTGCGTAGTCCACTGACTCGCGGAGAGCGCTTTTTCGTGGTGGTTTCTTATTGGCCGAAAGCCACGGTGCAGGCCGCCATCGGTGCGGTGCCGCTCGGTGTAATGGTGAGAATGGGCCGCGACCCCGCCGCCGGGAATATTATTCTGGCGGTCGCGGTTGTGAGTATTCTGTTCACCGCTCCGCTCGGCGCGGCGCTTATCGCATGGGCAGGGCGGCGGTTCCTTTCTGTGGACGGCCCGGAAGAGCACGATGCTCTCGATGCGGCCCATGAAAGCCGCTAAAGTATTTTAATTTAAGCTGTATCCATAAAGTTTTTTGCCGCGAAATCTCAAAGTCACCAAGGATCACGAAAGGTGAAAACGATCTGGCGATCGGCATTTCGCCAAAAAACAGGCTCTTCTCGGATGTGCGTTTTTTCACTCGCATCAAATCATTGAGGTCCCACGG
>CAYYYX010000026.1:0-28673 GCA_964476065.1 uncultured Verrucomicrobiota bacterium
TAGCAGTGGGGGAGTTCGAACGGATCCAGGTCGATGGGCTTTCACGCTGGACCTTGGTTCCTAGTGAGGACAAGTTGCTTATGTCTGGAATACTCAGCTTGCTTTATACGTTGACCGGGATTTGTTCTCCTTTACTTTTTTTGCCAATTTCGGCGTTGTGTCATGGCCTGTCGGCCCTCCTGGTTTTCAGGATTTTGAGGTTGTTCAAGCTTCCGAATTTGGCGGCACTCGTGGGCGCGGTTGTTTTCATTTGTTTGCCCGCATCGTTCGTCTGGACGCTCCATCCGCATAAGGAAAGTCTATATGTTCTGGGCGTTTTTCTTTTTTGCTATGCCGTCTGCCTCGCGTTTCTTTCGGAACATTCTATTCGGATGACAATCCGATCTTTTTTGGCAGGAGTGGGCAGTATTCTTCTCATCTGGATAATTCGCCCTTTTCTCGCTGATGTGTATTCGGCAGGGATGCTATTGGCGGGGGGGATCATTGGAGTTCGCCTTGGGCTACGGCGTCAGGTGTCGAGTCTTGCGGGAATGCTCCTTATTTTGGGTGTCACTGGCTTTTTTCTTCCACAGTTCTTTTCTGGCGGGGCTATGGGGAATGAAGCCGAGATTGATTATGAACATCAAGTGCCAATGGCTGTGTCCCGGCACTTCCACACGATCAGTAGGGTTCGAGCTCACTTCCTGAATGCCAATCAGGGTGCCACGCTCGTTGTGGATTCCCATATTCAATTTTTGTCCGATACTGATCTGTTGCGCTATATTCCACGCGCGGTAAGTATCGGTATTCTGGCTCCCGTAGGTACATGTTCGCTGTCGGGCGGGGCGTTGTTTTTCGCGGCCCATTCGCTGTTGTATTTGGGATGTCTAGGGGTTCTTGGGGTCTGGTTGGCAAAACGCCGCGAGCTTTGGCTCGTTTGTGTGCCGCTCGGCGTCGTCATGGGCGCCGAGCTGATTTTACGTGTGATGACGACTCCCAACGTGGGGAGTCTATGGCGCTATCTGTACGCCTTTAAAGCGCTAGGGATTTCGGCAGGGTGCGCCGTGGCGTTTGTTTGGGTAACCGACTGGGTGGTTGCTTATCGAAACCACCGCCATGCTAAGATCATGAATGAAACGTCGATTGTTATTGTTGGTAAAGTACTGACAATCATTGGTTCCCTTCTGGGCGTTCGTTTGATGACGGAGTTTCTTCCGCAGGAAACCTATGGTGAACTGACGTTGTTTCTGAGTGTCATTCTCGTTTCGCAGTTTGCTTTTGGCGCGGCCCTGGAGCAGACGGCGATGCGCTACTATTCCATCGCCCTCCAGAAGCAGGCAGGACGGCTCTACCTGAAAAAGATGTTGGCGAGGTGGGCGGTTGGAAGCTTCGTGCTCGGCATCCTGATTGTGCTGTTGCGCAACCTGCTGATGCCGTCTCTGCCGTTGGCGGTTCTTTTGAGCATTATCATATTCGCTATCACCGGAATGGGAGTAAACCTAGGTTGTGGTATTCAAAGCGCGGCTCGCAACAGGTTACTTGTTGCCGGATTGCAGGCAGGGTTCGAGTGGCTTCGCTATTTGTTGGCGGTGGCCTTTATTTTATTTTTCAGAGGGAGCGTTGCTGTCGTGTTGTCGGGGTTTGTGATTGCCGGCATCCTGGTTCTTATCGCATATGCAGTTTCGATTGCTCAGCTACCGATTTTCAGGGAGCCTGCGGTGGAGCAAGAGGGAGATCTGTTTGGAAACCGCTATTTCTGGACCATGGTGCTGGGCGGAGGTCTTCTTTGGATTCAGGTGTTTGCCGACCGCTGGTGCATTGCAAAATTCATGACCCCTGCGGATATTGGTGTTTATCAGGCACTCTATCAGATTTCTTTTTCTCCGTCCCTGATCGGTTCTGCGATGTTGCTGACGGTGATCGCTCCGATTCTGTTTCACCATTCCAAGGATGGAAAAAGCTTGCTGGAGATGAGTGCGGTCATAAAAAACTACAATAAAGTCATCGTCTTCCTCGCATTGTTCTGCTTCGGTGTTTTTGTTCTCGCGTGGATGCTTCGGGACATTATTCCAACCCTGTTGCTGGGCGAAGAATACCGGAGCGTTTCCTCGTATTTTCCTTGGATGGTCTTGTCCGGTGTTCTTTTCATGTTATCCCAGCAGTTGATGCTCTCCCTGTGCGCGGACATGCGCATCGGCGCAATCCTGACGATTCGCGCTGTGACGGGAATTGTGGCGCTGGTGTGCTACGGCATTGGTGCGGCATTGGGCGGAATTGCAGGTGTGGTGGGCGGAGGAATTTGTCTGGCGTTCATTAGCGTGGGGATCAATCTGGGTTTTTACGTAGCTGTGAAACGTCCCTACAGTTCTAGAGAGGCCGCGGGTTTATGAAAAAAATCTGTTTCACCATGACGGTGCCTTCGGCGCTGCGGGCGTTTATGACCGACCATGTGCGGGCCTTGGCCAAAACGTATGACGTTACGGTGTTCTGTAATTTTTCCAGCGACGATTGCACCGACTTGTTCGATTCCTCAGTCAAGCTCGTTCATATTCCATTCGAGCGCCCGATCCGTCTGTTGAAGGACTTCAAGTGCCTCTTCCTTATGGTTTTTTTTCTTAGGAAAGGCGGGTTCGATAGTGTGCATTCGGTGATGCCGAAGACGGGTTTGCTCACGATGCTGGCTGGCTGGATTGCCCATGTTCCCGTGCGCATTCATATGTTTACTGGTCAGGTTTGGGTGGTTCGGACGGGATTCTGGCGCGCAGTGCTTAAATCCATGGATCGGTTGATCGCTCTTTTCGCAACCGATATCTATGCCGATAGTCCTTCGCAACTCGACTTTCTGGTGGCGGAAAAGGTGGTCAAGACCGGATCGGTTTTGGGCGACGGCTCCGTGAACGGCGTCGATTGTGAACGTTTCAAGCCGGATGTCGATGCGAGACAGGCGGTTCGCACACAGTTCAATATCCTGAACGAGGCCCTCGTCTTTGGCTTTATGGGGCGGCTTAACCGCGACAAGGGCATTAACGATTTGGTCGAAGCATTCGCATCATCGCACGTGGCGAACCGGAGCCATCTACTTCTAGTCGGTCCAGATGAAGAGGGGATTGAGGAAATGATACGCGAGCGTTTTCCGGAGGTTGTGCAGCAAGTGCATTTTGCAGGCTACACATCTGAGCCGGAAAAATACTATCCGGCCTTCGATGTTTTCTGTATTCCAAGTTATCGCGAAGGGTTCGGCTCTTCGGTTATTGAGGCGGCCGCTTGTGGTGTTCCGGCCCTGGCGTCTCGCATCTACGGGTTAACTGATGCCGTCGAAGAAAATGTGACTGGTTTGATGCACGAACCGCATGATATCGAAGGGATTCGGGCAGGGTTAACACGTTTTTCCAATGATGATGCTTTAAGACTGAAGATGGGCGAAGCTTCCAGAAAACGGGCGATCGAAAAGTTCTCAACTGAACGTTTAGTTGATGCCATGACCTCGGAGTATGAAAGGTTGCTGGGAGACTAATGAATGATGAGTTAAAAAAGTTGTTCGACCGTGGCGAAACGGGGACTGTGGAGTTCAAACAGTCTTTTGGGAAGGAAGCGATAGAAACAATTGCTGCATTTTCAAATAGTGAAGGAGGCTTCCTTTGCATTGGTTTGAATGATGATGGTTCTTTTTGCGGAAGGACTTTTCTCGAAGAACAAGTGAAGGATTGGTTGAATCAGTTAAAGATGGCGACGGAGCCTTCACTGTTCCCTGAATATAGAATCGAGGAATGCGAAGAGGGTTCTGCCGTTTCATTTGTTGTGCAGGAATATCCCATCAAGCCGGTGGCCTGTAAGGGACGCTACTTTAAACGACACGGGGCCTCGAACCATGCGCTGACCTCCGATGAGATAGTCGAGCTGAAGCTCCAAAGCCTAAATATGTCTTTTGACTCGTTTTCTGTGACTGGCGGAATTGACAAGCTTGATGCGGCCGCATTAGCACAGTTCGAACGTGATATTGAGTTATCTGGCCGCTTCAAGCCCTCCGGTATAATTGCAAACGATCTGGAAAAACTAGGATTCGTTAAAGAGGGGCAAGTGACTCGTGCAGCAGAGCTGCTCTTTGGCAATCATCATACCTCGATTCATATTGGCAGGTTCAAATCCAGAGATACCATCATCGACGATCTGGTCATTCGTGCGCCCTTGGTGCTGGCTATCGATGAAGCCATGGAGTTCATGAAGAAAAACATGCGGCTGGGGTATGAATTCGGCGGAGAGTTAAAGCGAAAAGAGAAATGGCAGTTTCCTTTGCCTGTGTTGCGTGAGCTTCTGCTGAATTCGATTATCCACAAAGATTATCGCGATCCGACGGATGTCATCATCAAACTGTTTGACGAGCATGTGGAATTTGTGAATCCTGGTGAATTGTTTGGCTCGCTTAAGCTTGAGGCGCTTCAGACCGACTTCTACCGGGCTTCACATCGCAATAAGTTGTTAGCGGAAGGCTTTTACCTGAGCGGGGAAGTAGAAAAGTATGGCACGGGGTTCGTGCGAATCCGAGAGCGACTGAATAAAGAGGCCCCGGGATTAAAACTTTCGTTTAGAGAGGATGTTGGGGCATTCTGGGTGTCGTTGGAGGGCGTTCCTGATGGGCAGGCTAACGCGGCGGAGAAAAGTTCACAGAAAAGTTCACAGAAAAGTTCACAGAAAAGTTCACAGAAAATTTTAGAGGCCATGGCGGAGAATCCGCATGTGACCATTGCGCAACTTGCAGAGCTTTGTGGGATTGGTACGCGCGCGGTTCAGAAAAACGTTGATTTGTTGCGGGAACGGGGTCGGCTTTGTAGGGTTGGGCCGGACAAAGGCGGGCATTGGGAAGTTGTTCGGGTGAAATGATGAAGCGATTGTTTGATATTGCACTATCCTTGGCTTTACTGCTGGTGTTGTGGTTGCTGATTCTGTTTGTCGCAGTGATTGTCCGGATAAAAATGGGAAGTCCGGTTTTTTTCAACCAGCAACGCCCCGGATTCAAGGCACAGCCGTTTTATGTGAGTAAGTTCCGAACTATGACGGATGCCAAGGATGAAGACGGAGAACTTCTCCCCGATGAAAAGCGGCTTCCAATGTTTGGAAAATTCCTTCGGAAAACAAGTCTCGATGAACTCCCTCAGCTATTTAACGTGCTGAAAGGCGACCTCAGCTTTGTTGGGCCGCGTCCATTGTTGATGGAATACCTTCCTCTTTATAATGAGGGGCAGATGCGGCGACACGATGTAAAGCCTGGGATTACCGGTTGGGCGCAGGTCAACGGACGCAATGCCATCAGTTGGGATGAAAGGTTTTTGCTGGACGTTTGGTATGTCGAAAATCAGTCGTTCATCTTGGATCTGAAGATTCTTTGGTTGACCGCGCTGAAGGTATTCAAAAGGGATGGAGTCTCCGCCGCTGGCCATGCTACGATGCCGAAGTTTACAGGGAACAATCCGCCAGAGTCGGATTGTTAGTTGATGGTTGACGGGTTGTTAAGGTCGGGAGATCGATACGTGTAATTGTGAGGGTGTTGGATGACAGATCGATTCAAAAAATGGCAACCTCCGGAAATCGAGGACGGTGTGCCGACGAAATATAATTGGGTGGTGCAGAACAAAAGCGGACTCAAACTGGGTGATCGAACAGATATAGGGGCGTTTACCTATATTAACGCTAAGAATGGTGTGACGATTGAAGATGAAGTTCAGGTCGGCTCGCACTGCTCAATCTATTCGGTTTCAACGATTGATGACAAGGACGCTCCTGTCGTGCTCAAAAAGAATTGCCGGATCGGCACTCATTCTGTCGTGCTGCCCGGTGTGACCGTCGGCGAAAACACCGTGGTGGGAGCAATGAGTCTGGTGAATAAAGACCTGCCGGCAAATTGCATCGCTTTCGGCGTGCCGGCCAAGGTGGTCAAAAAGTTGGGTGGCGTTGATGAGTGAGCCGCGCATCTTCCTTTCCCCTCCGCACATGAGCGGCGGGGAACTCGATTTGGTTCGTCAGGCGTTTGAGTCGAACTACATCGCGCCACTGGGGCCGATGGTTGATGCATTCGAGGAAGAGTTCGCCGCCTACATTGGGGTTAAGCACTGCCTTGCGTTGTCGAGTGGAACGGCTGCCATGCATTTGGCTCTGCGCCACCTCGGTATCGGCGAAGGAGATATTGTGCTCGCCTCGTCCTTCACGTTTGTTGGCAGTGTTTCCCCCGCAGTTTTTCTTGGCGCAGACCTACGGTTTATTGATAGCTGCCCGAATACGTGGAATATGGATCCAATACGGCTTGAAGAAGCCATCGAAGACTGCCGGTCGAAAGGGCGACTCCCTAAGGCCGTTATTCCGACGGATCTTTATGGGCAGTGCGCCGATTACGATGCAATCCATGCGATTTGTGATCCGCTAGGAATTCCAGTGGTCATTGATTCCGCCGAGGCTCTGGGTGCCACGTACAAGGGGCGGCCTGCTGGAAAAGGCGGACGAGCGGCTGTTTTCTCTTTCAACGGAAACAAGATTATCACTACGTCGGGCGGCGGGATGTTGGCATCAGATGATAAAGAGCTGATGGATCATGCGCGTAAGCTTTCCACGCAGGCTCGTGAGGATTTTCCACACTATGAGCATGTCGAGATCGGATATAATTACCGAATGAGCAACATTCTCGCCGCGATTGGACGGGGGCAGTTGAGGGTGTTGGACGAGCGAATTACTCGGAAGAAGGCTGTGTTTAATTTCTATCAGTCTGAATTGGGCGGTCTTCCAGGCATCGCATTCATGCCGATAGCGGAATACGGAGATCCTAACTATTGGCTGACCTGTATTCTTGTCGATCCAGCAGGTGCCGGGGTTTCGCACGAAGAGGTCCGTTTGGCACTGGAAAGTGAAAACATCGAGTCTCGCCCGCTCTGGAAGCCGATGCATATGCAACCGGTTTTTAAAGGCTTCACGGCCTATGGGGAGGCCGTGAGTGAAGGTCTTTTCGGAAATGGGCTTTGCTTACCATCGGGTTCCGCGATGTCGGAAGATGATTTAAACCGAGTTTGTAATGGCATTCGAGCATGTGGAGGCGGATATGAAAACCCATCTAAGGAATCCTAATTTTTATTTGATGCTTTTTGCAGACGCTACCGGCGTCGCGGTGGCTCTAGTGCTGGCTTATGCCCTCCGATTTGATTTTTTCCAATCTTCGGAATTCTCATTCGACTATGGTTCGCAGATTCTTCCTTCACTGGCGCTGATGATCCCTTTGAAGCTAGCCCTTTTTTTTAGTTTCGGGCTTTATCGCGGAATGTGGCGCTATACCAATTTGCATGATATGCGCAAAATCGTGTCGGCGGTTGCCGTCTCTTCGCTGACCATTGTTGCATTTATCGGCTACAAATTCCATTTTCATGGGTTTTCGCGCGGGATTTATCTGCTCGATGCAATTTTCACGTTTGCATTTATTGCTGGGCTACGAATTGCTGTGCGCGAGTTTTTCGCGCTTCGTGCGCAGGGTCATGTGGTCAACCCGTTTAAATGGAACGCGGCTCAACCTGCAAGCCGTACGGTGCGGGCGGTTGTGATCGGTGCCGGTTATTGTGGGGAACACCTGTTGCGGGAGCTGGCTATTGACCGGCAGGCTCCGTATGAGGTGGTCTGCTATCTGGATGATGATCCGGCTAAACAGCACCGCTCCCTTCATGGAGTGCGTATTTTTGGAGGGATCGAGATGCTGGGTGCTGCTATCGAAAAATATCAGGCCGACCTAGTTCTGATTGCGATTGCCAAGATTGACGGAAGCGGAATGAGGCAGATTATTGAGGCGTGTGAGGCGACAGGCCTGCCCTTTAAGCGAATTCCAACCGCGGGCAGTATTGCAAACGGCGACGTGTCTCTGAAGGAATTGCGCGATGTGAATTATGAAGATTTACTGAGTCGTCCTCCCGTCGAACTAGACACCTCTGCCGTATCGACCTATCTCGCTGGAAAAACTGTGCTGGTGACTGGGGCGGGCGGGTCGATCGGTTCCGAGCTGGTTCGGCAGATTGTGTGCTTTAAACCCTCGCGGCTTGTTTTGGTGGAAGCAGGAGAAGAAAACCTTTTTAAAATCGAGATGGAACTTCGGAATGAGCTCCATTTCGATGAGGTGGTTCCGGTGCTGGTGCGGGTGCAAGATGAGCCTCTGATGAGTTGTATTTTTAATAGATACAAGCCCGAGGTAGTTTTTCACGCTGCAGCCTATAAACACGTCCCACTCATGGAGGCGAACCCATGGCAGGCGATCGATAATAACGTGCTCGGAAGCTATACAGCGATGAAATGTGCGGTCGAAAGCGGTGTAAAGCGCTTCGTATTAGTTTCCACAGATAAGGCGGTTCGTCCGACTAATGTAATGGGGGCGACAAAACGGATGACAGAGTTGGTCATGCATGCGCTGGCACAGGGAAGTGAAACCGTCTTTATGGCGGTTCGCTTTGGTAACGTACTCGGATCGTCCGGTTCTGTGATTCCGACATTCCGCCGACAGATCGAGCGCGGTGGCCCTGTCACGGTGACTCATCCGGATATGACTCGCTACTTTATGCTGATTCCTGAAGCAGCCCGCCTGATTTTACAAGCTGGAGCACTTGGAGAGGGGGGGGAGATTTTTGTTTTGGAGATGGGGACGTCGGTGAAGATTGCAGAGATGGCCCGCGATCTGATTCGCCTTTCCGGAAAAGAACCCGATACAGAGATAAAAATTGAGTTCACCGGGATGCGCCCCGGCGAAAAGCTCTATGAGGAGCTGATTACGGAAGATGAGGGCATCGTTCCCACTCAGCATGAAAAAATTATGGCACTTCGCTCAGAAAATAGTGCGGATAAAGAGTGGGTTCAACAGGAAGTGGAAACGCTCCGTTCTTTGGCCGCGAACCATGATGCTTCTGCAATCAAGCAGCATCTGCGCGATTGCATTCCGGAATACGCCGCGCAGGAAAGCGATGCCGTTTTGTAATCCATTTCATATCGAATTTTCAGCATATTCTTTGGGTTCTTTACAATCGATTCCTGATGTCAGGTTTGCGAAGTAAAACCCGGTGATCAGCCACCAAATCGCGGAATGTTTGGTCGCATAAAGAGCAGCCCCAAGATCTAGTGGGAAGTTAAACGCGATAAGCGAAACGGCGACTGGCAGCGCGTAGCGTCTCGTTTTTTTATCCGCCTTCAGCCAGATTAAAATGGCAATAACGTATTCTCCCAGCAGTCCAAGTAGTCCGATGGTTCCTGTGCCGACTGCACGCTCCATGACAAAGTTGTGCGGATGGTGAAAATACACTTTGCCACCATAGTTGTACCCATAGTTATTTTCTGGCCAGTATTTTTCTGCGACATACCGGAAGCAGCGTGCGCCAACTCCGTTGACGGGATTGTCCTTGTAGCAATTCCATAAACAAATCCAATAGCAGACGCGACCGGATGTCGCTTGGTTCAGTGCGTCTAGTCCGCCGGAAAACCCACTGAGTGTTTTGTCAACACGTTGGGTAACTACGGGAAGGGTTTTATACACTCCGAAAGTAATGCCTGAAAAAACAGCCATCGCAGCGAGGATCCAAAGGATTTTCCGTTTGGCTTTGCGAAGATAGAAGGCACTGAGAAACAGGGTGCTGACCACTGTATAAACCATCCATCCGGTTCGGGTGTTGCCCAGTATTACGAGCGGAGTTACAAACAGGAAAAGAAGGGTTCCTTTTGTGGCACTCCATTTTTTTATAACGGCGTAGAAGAGGGCGAAAGGACTCAGGATCGCCATATAATATCCAAAGCTATATGCATGTTTAAACGGTCCGCCGAGCCGCATAAGCTCAGGATCATATTTATATCCGAGAAGATCCCGTCCAAAAATCTGCTGAATATAGGCATCGATACCCCAGACCAGCAGTGAAACAAAAAAGCTTTTCAGCGCAATGTCTCGCCGAGCTTTTTCTTTTAGAAATTCAATCAGGAAGAGCCCCGTAAAATAGTAGGGAAGATGTCCGATGAAAACACGTGTCAGAGGGCGTTCTATGTTGGCCGCACCGATAATGGAAATGCCAACAGGAATCCAGTAGCAGAGGAAAAATGCTAAAAAATACTTTTGCACAGGGGTGTTGAACAGTTCGGTTTTTTTCTTACACAGCAGGACCAGTCCCTGGATAGCAAAAAATGCCATGATAATATTTACTGAGCTTCCGAATGCGATGAGAAATATGGATCCACAGAGCAGGATCAGGTTGATCTGGGGCAATTTTATTTTCATGAAGTCCTTATGCTGGGTTGGTAGGTTTGTTTCAACAACCTATAACATTGAAAATCAACAGCATGGCACTGTTGTGGGGCCATGCGCATGCCGAGGAACCGCTTCGAGGCTATGAAGATGCTGCAGCATTGCGAGCGTCGTATGTCCATCTCTATTTTTTGCAATAAATTTCGTCGCATCCAACTGTTTTCACAAGTTCGTAGTTGATGCGTGTCATGTAGTTGAACACCGAGGGTTTTCTGTCGCCGTTTTCAATACTGATGATTTTAACGGGAATCTTTTTAAAATCAAATTGCCGAAGGATTTGCAACTCGCAGCCCTCGGTGTCGATGGAAAGGTAATCAATTTGCTGGATGTTGAATCGCTCGAGAAGTGTTTGCGGGGAAATGGCCTCAATGGGTTCTGTCCTTTTGCTTCCGCCGTGTTCCGCGATTCCTTTGTCAATGAGTTCGATGTTGTGCTGGTCCAAGAATTCCAGAATTCCAGAACGCATGTTTTCTGAACCTTCAACAACAAGAAAGTTCACGATCCCATCTTCGCCAGCAATGCAGGAGTTGACCAAATTGCATTTTCGTTTTTCCTGAAGTTTTTTAAACATAACGGGGTGAGGTTCAACGCAAATTCCATCCCATCCTTTTTCTTCGAACAAGAGACTGTTTGAAAAAGTGACCCCGTCATTGGCTCCGATGTCCACAAATACACCATGAGTTGGCCGCCCTAGGAGTTCCCAGACTGTAACATCTTGGCCATATTGGCTATGTCCATCTTTTCGAATGTTGTTCTTGCGACACCGACGGCTCAGGTACCAGTAGAAATTTGTTTTCTTGAACGTCATACGGTTCCTTTCATTATGATTGTTTTGATTGGATTGAATATAAACTTACATTTTCCAGTGGTCGAAATCAACAGCGTGGCACTGTTTTGGATCCATGCGCATCCCGAGATAGCTACCGACATTAGAGCTGAAGGTGCCGACAAAATGGTCGGCCGCTGCGGCCAGCTCAATGCCAGTAAAGAAGCGGATCGTGCCAGCCCGTTTCTCGGCAGTGCTTTTTCTTTTGTTCTTGCGGTGTTGGTACCCTTGTTGCACCGGACTTTCCAATGTGTGAAAACGCCAGTCTGGGAAATTGGCGATCAGCTGTTCGAAAATCCGGTAGTCGTCCGTCATGACCAGTACATCGCGTAGATCCGAGACGGTTTCCAGCTTGGTTATGTAAGCCGTTAACGGGCTGCCCTCATATTCCTTGATTTTGTCGCCGCCACGGATGTGTACGGCTAAATAGGCCGTTGGTAAGTGGGCTTTTGCGGCCTTCTGTCGAATTTCTTGTTCGATTTCGGGCTGGAATCTCCAGGTCATTTCAATCAGTTCGCGGCAACGCGCGCGAAGGGGGATGGAAGAAAATTTGAAATGTGAAACTTGAGACTGGAAATTTGTTGGTGCCGGGTGTTGAGGGCATGGTTGAAGTGTCGTAGACGCGGTGTCCTCACCGCGTTTCTTATTCAAGGCTGACCGCGGTGAGGACACCGCGTCTACAAGACAATCAGGCGGCGTGTGTATCGTGAATCGATCTAGCGCCGGAACCGCAACTGCTTCCTGTGCGCTCAGAGCGCGAAAATCATCCCAAAGCTCGTAGGTCAGGTAGTCGCACCCGCAGAGGGCTTTTACGAGCGGCCCCATGGCTTTGCGGAGTTTGAATTGCGGGGTAGGGCGTGGAAACCGGCTGTTGAAAAGGCGGTGCAGGTTCTTGGTTGTTTCCGGGCAGAAGGGCTCGAAGAAGTCGGTCCATCCGTCGCGGACGCTGATGCTCAGGTCGCGGGAATAGAGCTGAAATTGGATCTCGTGCTGCAGGCAGTAGATCATGCACAGCAACATGCAGTTGTATTCGGAAAAGAACCCCGAACGTGATCCGAGGTGGAACACGAGCTTCTTCTCAAAGGATTCATTTAGTTTTTTGTATTCAGTCAGCATGGGGTCACTTCGGTAAAATAATAGGAGAACGAACTCGGTCTGCAAAGAATTTAACCGCCCCGAAGCATCTGGGTCTTCGACAGATGAACGCCGATTAACGCAGATGGTGAATATTCTGTCTCGCATTGCCGGAGCCTCTCTCGCTTCGCTCGGGTGTCAGAGTTTTCCCCTCTAATACTTTTTCCGACGGGGAACTAGGGAATGGTAAAAAGAGCGCCATTTTTTGCGGAGCAGATTGAACATCTGTATATGGGGGCGGTGATGCATGTCGTAGAGTCGTTTCTCGGTTTTGATTCCCCACCGCCCGCGGTTACGGCGAAATGCTTGCTCCGGTTCCTGATCGAAAATATTGGATAAGAACGCGGCAAAGGTTTCGTCTCGCAGACACTCCGGCTCGATGCCATCAGGGAACCAGGGCTCGGAGAGCATCTGCCGATAAAGCTCGTCATCTTGATCAATTTCTTTAACTCGTTCGACGGCCGCCTCCAGGGTTGGGAAGTCATGGCAGTTCACAAAGGATTTGGGATTGAACAGGTTTTCAATGGTTGGATCACCCCAGTAGATCGGAATGGCATTGGATGCAGCGGCATCAGCGAATTTTTCGGTCAGATACCCGGGATATGAACAATTTTCAAATGCGATGACGAACTTGTGCTTCGACTGGAAGGCCAGCTTGTCGGGCACTCGACCGCCGACATTATTGCGCCAGCGTCCGCCGGAATTGACCTGTTTATATTCGGAGAGCAGGTCGAAGATCCGGGTGCGTGCATCGTCGCTGTCCGTCGTGTTGGACATCACGTAGGCGCAGAAATCAGTTTTCTGAGAGAAAACCTCTTCGGGCGGCGGACGTAGTGTGATCAGTGCAGCATAAGTGGTCGAGTGAAATTTGATATACGGAGCCCAAATGGTTCGATCGCCAAAATCCATGTGTTCGAAGGCCATCGCATAGTCGCTGACGGCAAAGTTGGGCGGTACATTTTCTTCTGTGAAAAAAATCCTCACACCGGAATATTTGAGTACGTCCATTCCTCCGACTGAATGGAACACATAATCTGCATCGCGATCCTGAATTAGCTCGAAATCGTATTTGCTATCAACAAGCCGGAGAAGCTTATTGACGAATTCCGGTTTAATATCTACATGGGCTATTTTTTTCTTTGGCTTGTTCATGTCTATTTTAACCACATTTTTTGCTAATTGCTAATTGCTAACTGCTACTTCCAATATTCTTCAACCCACGGAGTAGGCCGGCACCTCTTATAGAGTTTTTTCCACCCCTTGACCGCCCTTCGACCCCATCGACCTCCGATTGCATCTTGAATGTCGGGGTGGCCGTGAAAGGCTAGCACCTTGGTTCCTTCTTTCGGCGGAACCGGTGTTTTTAAATGGCGCAGAAGCGGGGGGGGCAGGCAGTGGTAACGGAAAGATTGAAACCACTCTTTCGGCCAGAAGTTGAGTGGGCCGAATCGGTCAATTGCCTGAGCGGACAGATATTCCTGCGAGGCGGTTCCGAATTGGTTCACGACCGGCTCAGGATCGGTTTCAAAGGCTTCTTTGACAAATCCGAGTGTGCCGACCACAAAGGAGTAGCAGGTAGCCTGGCCGACGTGATTTCCGCGAGTGTTCCAGTCGTTGATGATATAAAACTTGTCGTCTTCGGGATAGTTAAAGAGGTCGTCGAGGTTCTCCATGATCAATACATCAAGATCAAAAAAGAAGACCCGTTCTCCTTTCAGCCCGCCTAATGCGTCATCACAGAGGCCAACCTCTTTACGGTAGTTATAGCGGTTGTACTCGGCGGGTGCGTTGAGTCCCGGCTCGGGGTACTGCACGATGTCTTGGTCGAGGGCCGGAAAGGCTTCGTTGCTGAATAGGTGGAAGCAGATTGGGAACGAGGTGTTTCTTCGAATCATCGAAAAAAGGTTATTGATGTCTTGGGCGGCATAGCCGGAACCCCATTGAATGCAGATGACGTGGATGTTTTTTAGTTCAGAGTTTTTCGTTGAGGTTAAAGGTTGAGCCATTATGAGCTCTCGGTAGACGGCTAGTTCATCTTCGGTCATGCGGTCAAGGCTGAAGTTTTTTTGGATATGCTCTCTCATGTTTTCAAACCGATAGTCTAAGGCCCGGTCGATTTTTTTTGCAAGATCTTCATCATCGCCGGGGGTAAATAGAAATCCGTTTTGTTCGTCCAGTAGAATGTCGAGCGAGCCGCCGTGCGCGCTGGCGATCACGGGCGTGTTCATGGCTAGCGCTTCGGCGGCCGTGCGCCCGAACGTTTCTGCTTTGGTGGACGCGGCGGAAACAACTAGGTCGCTCAGGGCGTAGATTTCTCGAACCTGCGTCTGTGATCCGACGAAACGGATGTCCGCCCCGAGATCCTCCGCCAGTTTTTCCAACCCTTGGAAAAAGGTTTCTTTGCCGTGCCAGATGCCGCCTGCTACTACGCCGACGATGTCGGGATGTGTCTTTTGCACCTCGGCGAGCGCCCGGATAAAGGTGTCGTGGCCTTTCCACTCCGTAATCCGTCCGACGATGGTGATGACGGTTTTTCCATTCAGTTCATACTGTTGTTTGAAATCGTTCACAAAGGAGGCGTCCACTTTGTTCGGGTCAAAGTGAGCGGTGTCAATTCCGCGCGGTACATAGCGCAGTTTGGTTTCATCAACGGAATAGTTTTCCAGAACATACTCCTTGATGGCGGCGCTGCCATAAATAACCCGGTCGCCGGATGTCATAATCTCGCTGTACCGGCTAACGCTGTTGAACCCGTGGACGGTGGTGACGAAGGGGATCTTTAGCTTTTTGTTGGCGAAATGGCAGAGCCAGGCCGGAATGCGGCTGCGGGCGTGGAGGACGGTGGATGGAAATTTGAAATTTGAAACTGGAAACTTGAAAGCCGTAGGTGCCGGGGGCTGGTTGCTAGTTGCTGGAGACTGATTTTTGTAGTGCGTGTGACCCGCTAGGGCACGCGTCCCTTCAGAGCGGCTTTCCCCTTCGGGGTTAAGCCGCACTACATTGACTTCCGTTCTCCGACCTCCGATCTCTTTTTCGCTCATTAACTTTTGGAGCGTTTTTCGGAGAGCGAAAACTCGGAAGGGAAAGGTGAAGGGGTTTTTGGAGCAAACATCGAGGGTGATGTGCCGCCCGCCGTCTTTTTCGATCTGTGCGGCCTGCGTTCCACCCGCCGAGATGACGGTGCTTTGGTGTCCGCGTTTGACCAGTTCGCGGTTGAGCTCGACGGTGCCGCGCTCGACGCCGCCTTGATTGAGTTCGGGTAAGATTTGAACAATGTGCATTTTTCTAAATTCAGGGTTTCAGGTTCAGTGTTCGAGTTTCGAGGGAAAGCTAGCCTTTTTGGCAGACCTGAGACAATGTCGAAAGTGCTTTGAACCGAGCCTTCGGCTCTATTTTCTTCGAAAATTATTTATCGCTACGCTTTCAGGGTGTTTCCAAAAGAAGCGATGCGGCAATCATTAACAGCAGCACCGAGCCTTTGGCGAGATAGGCTCCGCAAATGCGGGGCAACGAAGTGGCAATCATTTTTTCGGGACAGGAAGATTTTTTGGGCGGCAGGGGGAGTTAATGGGGTAAGTGGCAGACACGAAGTGAGGCTGGCGCGAAGCGACGGCAGTGAAACGGCAATCATTAACAGCAAAATCATTTTTTCGGGACAGGAAGACTTGTTGGGCAGCAGGGGGAGTCGAGCCGGGTTTTAATGATTATGCTGTCAATGATTATGCCAGCTTCCTCATTTTTTCGGTTCAGGAAGATTTGTTGGGCGGCAGGGGAGTCGTGCCGGATTTTAATGATTATGCCAGCTTCCTCATTTCTTACGAGGTACTAGCCTGTCTGTTATTACATGTCCGCTCGGGGGAGGGCGGCCAGTTGTTCTGCATGTTCCCGAAGCGTATGGATGAGAACGTTCCAGAATTCAGGCTGTTGAATGCTGGTTTGGACATCTGTAGCAGGGAGAAAACGCTCCATCTCGTTTTGGAATTCCCTTTGCTGTGTTGCACTGGCTTCTAAGTGGGTAATCCGTTCAAATAAAACATCAAAAAAAATCTGTCTGGTTTGCTGACGATCGTTGAGTTTTTCGAAGGCGAGCGGCACATCCAGATGAACGCCTTGACGATCTAGCCATAGGATGTCCCATAGATCCCTGTATTTGATCCGGCTGGGGCGAAAGGCCAGTGCGATCCATTTGTCCGCCAGAATTTCTTCGCGAGTCTGAACCTGCAGGATTAACCCTTCCGTTCCCATGTTGATTCCGTAGATGTTTCGCAACATGGAGGGGCGGGGGCGGTGGCTCGGTATCGCGCAGATGTCGATGTGGATGCGCTGAGCCGGGAGGTGCCTGGTCTTCGGGCGGGTCTGCAGGCGGAGTTTCCATGTGCTGACGTTTCCTTCCTCCCGAGCTGGATCGCTCACCCGCACAGGCAGTCCGTATTTCTCCATGAGTGTGTTTTCGAGTACGGAGCCAAGGGTTGCCAGACGGTTCGGATCAAAATCGATTCCGCCGGCAAAGTCGAGATCTTCACTCAGGCGCGGTGATCCGTAGCAGGCTCTCAGGCAGGTGCCTCCGATAAAGGTTAGACCGCTCAACAGCCCCGCCCGGCTCATTTCGCGTAGAATATCATGATGGAGTAGTTCTTTTTCGACCGCGGGGCGCATGATGCCAAGTGCCAAGTCTGATTGCATCGCTTGATCGGAAAGTTGATCAAATAAATTCATTTGCGATCTCCTCATTGACTAGCCCTGTATCTCGACGGGTGTCTTTCATGTCCCGCAAGGCGAGTTGAATGGATGCCCGCCACAGTTGGGACCGGGCATCATACGACAGTTCGGTGGCTAGCTCTTCCGCCTTTTTGTGGGTGTGGACAAATTCAATGGTTCCATAGGCTCCACAGGAAATCACGTTTGAGCGACCTGACGACATCAGCATGATGCGGTTTACTGGAATCTGAGAAATGACTCCAGCATCACTGAGAACTGTTTCGATGCTGAGATAGTTGAACTGTCCCGCCCGCAGTCGGGCCGCGACGTGTCCTAATAGTTCGCTTCCTCGCAAAATGCAGTCTGGCAAGACATAGATGCCGCGGCAGATCCGAGTGAGACCTCCGCGTCGCTCAAGACGGGTGACCACAGACTTGAAGGCGCCCGCAGCGTGTTCCGGAAGAAGTGCCTTCAGATCTGTTAATGCAAAAACCTTCCCGTTCCGTTCGGGAATTTTGCTCAATCCATTCTGTATGGTCATGTTCGCTTGCATGGCATTCAGTGTACATAAAGTTTCGTTTAATGCAACTTTATGTAGATGGACTCTCAGGTTGTTTAGAATAAAAACGGGGAGGGGCCGATAATCTTAGAGTTTGTTGGGAAGGGTATGATGATGTTCCAACCCTGTATGTATATAAAACCAATACATACTGACGTTAAGTGGTTTCTTGTTCTCTGACCTGCTCTGACTTTCTCTAGCGACCTGTCCAACGACGTAAGGAGCGGTTGTAAAGCCCATCTCCATTTGTACTACTAGCGGTTGTGAAAAAGGATGTGGGTTGATTCCACTGCTTTATATAGAGGCCGGTTTTTTGCACCTCTGAAGCTCTTTGACATTCGAATGACTCCCTGGGGGAGTGTCCCAAAATGGGTTATTTAGTGCCACTTCGCATGTAGTGCCCCAAAGGATCGAGGGCGCGTTGCGCGTGTGAGCCAACAGGAACGCTTTCTTTGGAGAGCGGCTTTCCCTGCGGGTTAAGCCGCCGCTACATAGACCGATAAACGGGTGGCGGATAACCACTAGGCTTCGCCTCGCTTTTTCCTTTCCGTTTGAGGGCTCTTTGTGGAAACTCTCTCACATGAAAAATGATGAGAAAAACCCGCTGAATGCAACGGCGGTTTATAAACGTTTGCTTCCTTTTGTCCGGCCTTATCGTGCGCGGTTGGCCATTGGTGTGATTTGCGGGATTCTTCAAGGAGTAACTGCTTTTGGAATGCTAGTGGCTCTGTATTGGGGACTAGGGTTGATTTCTGGAGAAGAGCTTGTAACCAGTGGAATACCTCAACTGGGCGAGCCAGAGGGCACAATGGGGGAGATCAGCTTGAAACGCCTGCTTCTCACCCTATCCCTGCTTCCCATTGTTACATTGTTGCAGGGGATCCTTTTTTTCGCCGGAAAGTATCTAGTGGAGTGGGTTGGTAACCGGGTTGTTGCTGATTTGCGCGGAAAGCTGTTTGGGCATATCCACGTGTTGCCTATGCAGTTTTTCACCAAGAACCGGGTTGGCGAGTTAATTTCCCGTATTACAGCTGACACCGGCCTTCTTACTCAGTTGGTCTCTAATGTCGTTGGCGATATTATTCGCGAACCCTTCATGTTAATCGGATGCATTGCTGCAATGGTTTACTTTAACTGGAAATTAGCTGTTCTTGCGCTGGTGGTTTTCCCCATTTGTATTCTTCCCGTTGCCTTGTTGGGCCGGCGGGTTCGTAAGGCCTCCAAAGGCGGACAGGAAAGTCTAGCGGATATGCTTTCGGTTGTGCAGGAATCGATCGGCGGCGCGCTGGTGGTGAAGGCCTTCCAGATGGAAAAAGAGGAGGTCGCCCGGTTCAACTTGTTTAATACGAAGGTCTTTAAGTTGTTGATGCGTCAATCGAGATCTAGCTCTATGAGTGAGCCGATCATCATTTTTCTCTCCTCAATTGCACTGGTCGGGGTTGTGGTTTATGCCCGTGTTAATGATCTTCCTCTCGCGTTGTTGGTCGCATTTGCTGGTGCCATGGTGCAGATGTATAAGCCTGCCAAAAAGTTGAGTCAGATTCATATGAAAATTCAGAAGTCCACCCCAGGAGTGGAGCGGGTATTCGAAATCCTAGACATTCAGAACACCATCGCGGATGGACCGGAGGCCACCCCGTTTTCCGGGCGGGTTGAATCCGTGAACTTCAAAGACGTCGCGTTTGCGTACGACGAAAAGAAAATTTTAGACGGAGTCAATCTTCAGGCGAACGCCGGACAGTGCATCGCGTTTGTCGGCAGCTCGGGTGCCGGAAAGACAACCCTCGTCAATTTGATCCCGCGCTTCTTCGATGTCACCGAAGGCCGGATCGAACTGAACGGAACGGATATTCGGGACTACACCGTTCATTCTCTCCGTGGGCAGATCGGCGTGGTCACTCAGGAAACCATGCTTTTCAACCGCAGTGTGGCAGACAATATTTCGTATGGCTCCCCGGATGCGACCCGCGAGCAGATCGAAGACGCGGCCCGCCGTGCCAATGCGCATACGTTCATCACGGAGATGGAAAGTGGCTACGACACGGTCATCGGCGAACGCGGTTCATTGCTCTCCGGCGGAATGGCGCAGCGCGTGGCGATTGCCCGTGCATTGCTCAAAAATCCGCCGATCCTGATTCTCGACGAAGCGACCAGCGCGCTCGACACCGAGTCTGAGCGCCTCGTGCAGGAAGCACTCGATGAACTGATGAAAGACCGTACCGTTTTTGTGATCGCTCACCGACTTTCCACTATCGCTCACGCCGACTCTATTGTGGTGATGGATCAAGGGCAGATCGTGGAAGAGGGCACGCACGACGAGCTGCTCGCAAAAGGCGGGAAGTACAAATACTTCTACGATATCCAATTCGCTGAAAAAGGCGAGTAGCTTGAGTTATAGTGCGTCTGACCTGCAGATTGAACGGTTGGCAGGGGGGCTAGTTGTTGCAGACACGAAGTGAGGCTGGCGCGAAGCGACGGCAGTGAAACGGCAATCATGGACAGCAGCACCGAGCCTTTGGCGAGATAGGCTCGCGTTTCTTTGTAGTGCGTCTGACCTGTATTCAGGCAGGCGCCTCTCCCGAAAAGCGGCTTTCCCTGTCGGATTAAGCCGCCATTCGGCGCAGCTCATGACAAGCCGCTACAAATCTGATTTTCATTTGCAGTGCTGGCGAGTCGGTACGCATTTGTTTTTTGTAGTGCGTGTGACCCGAAGGGCACGCGCTTCTTCCGCAAAGCGGCTTCCCTGTCGGGTAAGCCGCCGCTACAAAGTTAGATCTTCATTTGTAGTGCGTGTGACCTGTATTCAGGCACGCGCCTTTACATTCTCAATTCAACGATTTCACCCTGAAACGGCCAGTCTTCAGGGGTTTTTACGAGTCCGGCACGAACGGGATTTTGTTCAACGTAGTGCCATTTTTCGCCGTAGCTTTCGGACTGTCGCAGGATGTGGTCAAAGAATCCAGGTTGCCAATGTGGCGCAGGGGTTTTGAATGTTGCCGAAAGGGATCTTTTCATCAGGCGGATGGTGTCCCCGACTTTTAGAGATTCATGACAGCGCAGAAAAAGGTGGATGTGGTCGGGCATCAGAATATAGCGGCCAATAGCTGCGCCTTTCTGAGCAGATTTTTCTACGAAGGTTATGAATTTTTGATGTGTCTCTGGATTGGCCAGAATCGGCTGACGGTTATGGGTGTTGAATGTGATGAAGTATAGTGGGTGGTTGTCGAATGGAGCAATTCTGGGTGGTCGGCCCGGATGTGTTTTGTTTTTGTCCATTTGTGTAGTTTTTTAGTGCGTGTGACCCGAAGGGCACGAGCTGTTCCAGGGCGGCTTTCCCTTCGGGTTAAGCCGCACTACATTTGAGTTGAGTCGTTATCGTATTGTAGTGCGTGTGACCTGTACTCAGGCACGCGCCTCGTTATGGCCTCACGAAGAATAGGCTTGAGATCAATCTTTTGGTCTGCGCTCCCGAGGCTGCCGTCGAAGAGATGCACCGCGTTTAGTTTTTCCAACCCTTGGATGAGCTCTTCAAATTTGTTCGGGCTTTTGAGCTGACGGTTCATTAGAACCTCCACCTTGGCGTTTCCGAAGCTGGCGCATTCGCTAATCATCGAGGCGGAATCGCTGGTGACGAACAGCCGGTCGCAACGTTGAATGAACGCGGGCACGGGGTTATAGGGATCGCGCGAGTTAATCAGTCGATAATCAAACGGCATGGACTCGATTAAGGCTTCCACCTCCGCAGAGGTCCGCCGCGAGGTGGTCACCCAGTGTTCGCAGTCCTCCGTCAGTCGGAACATCTCTTCCAGTTGAGCGTTCAACGCAGTGGCATCGATTTCTGATATCGCGTTCGACCCGCCGATGATTACACCGACCGCCGCACGCTGCGGCGTGTGCTTCGTTGTAAACTCTTCGGCTTTCTCCGCGAAGAAGGTTTCGTCGGCATCGCAGAGGTTGAGCGGCAGTTCGACAATGTTTTCTTTTTTCGGCGGATGGTCGTAGGCCGGGCAGAGGATGGCGCTGAAAGTTGTGCGGTATCCCTTGGGGCAGAGAATTGCCACGTTGGGAAGCCCTAGCTTTCGGGCAATCACTTTGTTGGGATAGAAGCTGGTCGATCCGGTGGATACGACTAGATCGAAACTTGAAACTTGAAACTCGAAATTTGAAACAGAGAACAGCCATTGGTTGTAAAGACCGAGCCGATCGAGCAGGTAGGAGAGTGCCTTGGCGAGTTTGCATGGGTAGGAGACGGTGGCCATCTCAAATTCAAGTCCGAGATGCCGGCAAAGGGCGAGCGACTGGTTTTCGTGCCCCGGTTTCCCATCTGTTAGAATCAAAGCTCTCATGGTTGTCCACATTCCACTTTCAACATTCTACATTCCACAACTTACAATCTCCAGCGGTTGTGCATCCAGAGCCACTGCTCGGGATACTGACGAATTAATTTTTCGAGCGCCGTTTGGTGGAGCTGAGTGAGCTCTGCAATTTGTTCTTCGATCGGTTTCCCGTTGTCGGCCCACTGAATGGGCTCGCTTACAATCAGTTTGTAGCGCTTCGGTGCGACCCGGGCCATCGTGATGGGAACCACGGGAACCCCGAGTTTGATTTGAAGGTAGGCGGATGATTTGATGGCGTAGGTTTCTTTCCCGAAAAAGGTGATTGGAACCCCTTCTTTTGGGCCGCTTTTGATGTCGATGAGCAACCCAACGTGCTCCCCTTTTCTCAGCGCCCGAACGACACGAGGCAGTGCCCGATGTTTGTAGATGACGCGGTTCCCGAACGATTCCCGCATGGGGGTGACAATCCGGTCGTCGATCAGCTTGTTGGTTCCTTTGCGGGCGACAACGTGTCCCTGCCGGACGCTTTGCGTGCCGGTGTAATGCGACATCAGCTCAAAATTTCCCAGATGCCCTGTAATGGCGAGGATGCCCGCCTCTGTGTTCTTTTCCAGTTCGATCAGTTTCTGCATCTCACGGCCATCGACCATCTCGATCAATTGGTCGCGGTCGATTTTCCCAGCCAGAACCATGGCGGATTCGGCAATCATTTGCCCAAAGTGGTCGTACGCGGCGCGCGCAAGTTTTACGCATTCTCGCTGGGGCTTTTCAGGGAATGCGAGTGCCAGATTCTTTAGCGTGATGCGGCGGCGGCCGAGGCCGAGACCATAGAAGAGGGCGGCCATGACGCGGCAGGTTCCGTAAATCATCGGGGCCGGGCACATCCGCAAAAAAGCAAAAAATGCTTTGGTCAGGGTGTATTCAATTTGTTCGCGGAGTGGATTCATAACAGAGATCAGAAGGGTGGAGTGGTCATCGATAAGAGTCGAGGAGGAGTGGCTTAGTGAGAGTTGATGTTGAGACCCAGTGAGCGACAAAAGACAACAAGGTCCCGATACCCAGTGCTTGCGATGTGATGTAGGACATCCAGGCTCAGTTCTTCATACTCATGAATGGCGATGTTTCGAAATCCCGTCATCCCTCGCATGGTTTTGCAAATCGATGCCTCAATGAGGCCTGCTTTTGCGAGGAAGTCAAAACCCTCTGCACTGCTCTGGGGAATGCCCAAATGCTGTTTTGCTGTCAGATGCATGGCCATGTCAATGGCCGCCTGACAGGCTCGCTCTATGTTGAGCGTCAGCGCATCAACATGCGTGTGGTTATTCAGGTCGGGGCAGGCATTGTATTCCTCTTGAATGCGCCGAATACACCGCTCAATAATGGCCGCTTTGTTGAAAAGAACATCATCAGGCTGAGTAGGCATAAAGCACCTCTTTTCGATCTTGCTGCAAATCCGCATACATCGCCAGACAGGTTGATAGAAACTGCTCGCTGTAGAACGTATTTTTTGTAAACAGAAGGCGCCCGTGCTCAATCACTTCTTTTGCATAAATCAGGTTGTTTGTGGAAAGGATTCCAAGGTCTACGGTTCGCCCGAAAAGCAGCTCCAGTTCTCCGGCAAGCATGAGACGGGCTTGGGTTGAAATGTGTGTGCGGGGGGTTGGCAGAATGGCGAGGTCAATGTCGCTGTCGGGGCGCAGACGACCTTCGGCGGCCGAGCCGTGTAGAAATACGGAGCAAACAGAGGGCTCCTGACGAAGCCTGTCTATTGCCGTTTCCATTTCTCGTTCAAGTAATTTCATAATGGTCGCATGCTATGCGCTTGAGTTAAATCGTTCAAGTACCCTTACCCTTTACCTGTTACAGCTCCTTCAGCAAATCATGGAGATGGATTTTGGTGATCAGATCGCAGTCAAGACGGTGTCCCGCTTTATAGGAGGTGATCTCGCCGACAAAGCGCGCATCGGGAATCAGCGCGATGGCTGCCAGCAGATCGAGCACCCCGCGGTGCCACGCCGCCTCTAGCGATTTTCCGCCTCGAACGAGTCGCGGCTGATTGTGGTAGCCGTTTTTCTTTGCAATTAGAATGTTCTGATCCGTGTAGCCGAGGTTGCGAATGTCCGCAAAAATTTTACCGATCGTTTTGCAGTACAGCATTTTCCCGTACGGGGTATTGGTTCGAGCCTCTGCGCCGGTTTGCAGGTTGGTAAAGTTGACGGGGAAGACAATTCGTTGCTGCCCAATCGCGTTGGAAAAATTCACCGCGGTATCGATGGTCAACTTGGGGGGGGTTCCGGTGTGCGGGGCGAGGGTTAAAAACGCGCCGTTGCTCCAGCCCAGCGTTACCGGTTCTTTGACGGTGATGTATCGGACGGGGCGGTCAACCGTTTTGCGGCCCGCGCGCTCCAGTGCTTCGATCAGGTCCAGACTGCCGCGGTTAAACAGAGGCGGGTCTCCCGAGTCAATTTTGATCATCAGGTTGTCGATATCGAGGCCCATGCGCAGGGCGATGATGTGTTCGACCATCCGCACATAGTTGTGCGGGCCGCCCGCGCGCAGCACGATGTTGCTGACCACCGAACCGGTCGTCCACACATTGTCGATGGCCACGCGGATTGGAAGAGAGTCCGGTTGGTCGGTCCGGTCAAGCCACCAGCCTTCGCGGTCGGTCGGTTCGAATGTAATCGTCGTCGTCGATTTTCCGGCGAATGTGCCGGGGCCAGAAACGGAAACCGATTCGCGAATTGTTTTTTGCTGGGTCCGCGGCGGATGGGTCGGCTGATCCGAGAGATCCTGATCAATCGGCAAGGTATTAAATTCCTGATAGGCGGCGGCAATGATTTCTTCATCACCCGCCAGAAGTCGGCCCGGTTTTTTATCTGTGTTCATAAGAGGGGTTCCGCGGTTGGTCGTTAAATTTCGTGGTCTAAAATACGAAAGCCTCTATAGTGTTGCGAGTTCCAAACCTTGGAAAAAGCAACTGAGTTGCAGCTTAGAATTTCCAAACCTTGGAAACTTATGACATCACAGATAGTAACGTTGTTCCCGTTGACAGCCCTTTGGAAAATATGATGAACAAAGACCGCTTTAAACCGCTGATTTCCCTGCTTCTCATCTTTATAGCCGCGCCACTGCTGTCCGCGCTGATGACGCCCTGGATTTATCAGGCGATTCAAAGCCAATCTCCGCAGGTGATGGATTGGGTTCACGCCTGTGAAGAGGCCGGCACTCACACGTTCTTGGCCGATATCGCCGACTCCGTTTTTACCTCGCCGTTTCGTCGAGTGAACGACCGCGTGGTCTTAATTCTCATCCTATTGTTCCTGCCCATTTCCTGTCGCTTGAGCGGGTTGCGCTCTCTCGATAGTCTCGGGTGGCCGCGCCGTCCGGATCGCATCAAGCTTTTCGCCGGCGCGCTGGGCGTGGCGATGGCCAGTATGTTGGTGGTGTACTTGCTGGGGGTTGCCTTGGGCGTTTATGCATGGGACGGCGGCTCGCTTTCTGGGGCGCAAATGATGGCGGGCATCCTAAAAATTCTACTGGGCGGGTTATTGATCGGCATTCTCGAAGAGACCCTTTTCCGCGGGGTGGTGTTGAGCGCGCTCTCCACAGGGCTCGGACGGGTGGCTGGCATTTTGATCACCAGCGTTCTGTTTGCAGTCATTCATTTTATTAAGCCCGCAGAGCCGGAGATCCTTAACCAGTGGTATTCCGGATTCCTTTTGTACCAGCAACCCTTTGCGGGTGCCAGCGGAAGGGTTGGGGTCGAAATGTCTACGCTCCTTTGTATGGGGCTGGTATTGGGCTCGCTGACGAGCTGGACCAAATCGGTTTACGTTGCCATTGGGCTTCATACGGGGTGGGTTTGGATCATGATGCTTTTCCGCCAGTTGACTGAAAACCAACAAACCATGGTTTGGCTCTATGGAACGAGTGAATGGATCTCCACCGGATGGGTCGGCCCCATCATGGCGCTGGTGATCCTGTTCGCCGCCATCGCAACCCGTAAAAAGTGGATTGCTCTGGGAGAACAGGGCTAATGGACAAACGGCGAGTCATCCGATCGGCCGGGGTTGTCAGCGGCTTTACATCGCTCAGCCGTCTGCTCGGTTTGGCGCGCGATGTATTGATGGCGGGCTTCTTTGGTACGTCAATTTTCATGTCCGCCTTCGTGGTCGCCTTTACCATCCCGAATCTGTTCCGCCGCCTGTTTGGGGAGGGCGCTCTCTCCTCCGCTCTCGTTCCCGTTCTCGTTGAAACCCGCGAAAAAGAGGGCGACGATGCCGCATGGGTGCTGATCAATCGCGTCTTTTCCATCCTCGCCGTCGTGCTGACGCTAATTACTGTCGTCGTCATTCTTTTTGTGGCCACCGTATCGGTCGCCAGCCCAAAAACCGCTGCCGTGCTTGAACTGCTTCAGATCATGATGCCCTATATGATCTTTATCTGCCTGGCCGCCGTCTCCATGGGCATCCTCAATTCCTTCCATCACTTTGCCGTTTCCGCCTTCGCACCATCGGTTCTCAATATCCTCTGGATCGGGACTCTGCTGTTCGTTGTTCCAAACATTGGAAACTCGCCCGAAGAAAAAATACGCGCCGTCGCCTGGGCCGTTCTCTTGGCCGGATTTTTACAATGGGCGGTGCAGTGGCCCGTCCTTCGTCACTTTGGCTGGCGACCCTTCAAGAAACCCACCCCGCCCTTCGGGCACCCCTCCCGAGAGGGGAAGGCTTGTTTGGTTCATGGTGGTTCAGAATTCCCCTCCATTGGAGGGGTGCCCGAAGGGCGGGGTGGGTTCTCCAAATGTACCGAAGGCGTCTCGCCTGCTCTTCCAATGATTGGAAAAAGCGATACAAACGACAAGGTGAAGAAAATCCTCTGCCTGATGGGCCCCGCTGCGCTCGGCATGGCGGTTCTTCAGCTTAACGTCATGATCGACCGCTTCCTCGCCATGTGGGTGAGTGCCGAAGCCCCCTCCGCGCTCTTCTTTAGTGAGCGGCTCATCTACTTGCCGCTCGGTATCTTCGCCACCGCGCTCGGTACGGTTCTGCTCCCCGTTTTTTCTCGTCACGAATCTACTCACGATCGTGAGCAAATTCGTGAGGGCGTCGCCGACGGAATCCGCCACCTTCTCTTCATCATGATCCCCGCCGCCGTCGGACTGCTCGTCCTCGCGCACCCCATCGTACAGATGATCTTTGAGTGGAAAGAATTCGGTGAGGCCTCCACGTGGATGACGGCCATCGCGCTACAATGCTACGCCCCCGGTCTGATCGTATTCAGTCTCGCCAAAGTATTTGTCCCCGCCTTTTACGGTATGCAGGACACGAAAACACCCGTCAAAGTCGGTGCGCTCGCAGTGGGGATCAACCTGATCCTAAACATCACGTTCATTCTGACTCTCCCGCAGCCGGTCAAACACGCGGGGATCGCCTTTGCCACCGTGCTTTCATCGGTGTTTAGCATGAGTTGTCTGGCGCTCATCCTTCAGCGGCGCATCGGAAGACCGGACTGGAAACAGGTGGGAGCCACCGCCGTCCGCGCATTCGCCTCCGCCGCGCTCATGGCGGTAGTGGTTCTTTTGGTTCACGGACTTTTTCCAACCCTTGGAAAAATTGGGCAGATCGTTTCGGTGCTAGTCAGCATCGCCGCGGGTGGTGGGGTCTACCTGCTCGCCAGCGTCCTCTTCCGCGCCCCCGAACTCCGAGAGTTTCTCAACGCCATCCGCCGCTAAGACGCAATGCGGACATTTCCCAAATGGACATATTGGAGACCATTGGCCTCGGCGATCTCTTTGGCCTTCAGTAGCGTTTTGACCGGGGTCGGCGGCGCTTCATTCCATTGTTGGGTGGGGCGGTAGGCGCTGAAGTGCCAAGGCACGTCCGATCCGAGGTTGGCGACCGCCCATTTCGTCATTGCATCGATCTCGGCGGGCGAGTCGTTCCAGCCGGGAATAATCAGCGTGGTCACCTCTAGATGAACATCCGTCTCTTCCTTTATATAGAGAAGGGTGTCGAGAACGGGCTGGAGGGTTGCGCCGCACAGCTCCTTATAAAATCGATCGGTGAAGGCTTTCAGATCCACATTCGCCGCGTCGATATGACTGAAGAGTTCTTTACGAGGCTCCGGCTCAATCCAGCCGTTGGTGACGGCCACGGTTTTGAGCCCTCGTGCGTGACACGCTTTCGCGGTGTCGATGGTGTATTCAAAAAAGACCGTGGGTTCGTTATAGGTGAATGCCACACTTGCGCAAGTGTGGAAGATGGCGGCTTCGGCAATTTCTTCCGGCGTGACGGCGGTTCCTTCAATAGATGCAGCGCGGCTCAGATGAAAATTTTGACAGAAGCCGCAGGTCAGGTTGCATCCGACGGTTCCGAAGGAGAGAACGCTCGATCCCGGAAGGAAGTGATAGAGTGGTTTTTTCTCAATCGGATCCACGGCCAGCCCGCAGGCGCAGCCATGCGATTCAGCAATCAGCTCCTCGCCGATCCGCCGCCGGACGAAGCAGGCCCCTCGTTTGCCCTCCGTCATGCGGCAGTGCCGCGGGCAGAGATCACATTCGATTAGTCCGTCCTCCCGCAAATGCCAGTACCGTGCCGTTTTCATACGCCCATGATAATCCTGTTTATCCTGTTATCCCGTCAAATTTTTGATTAAATAACGCCATGAGCGAGACGGTCAGAGAGCCTGCTGTGGCAGGAATGTTTTACCCATCCGACCCCGACGAGCTGCGGATGCAGATCGATGGATTTTTAGCGGAGGCGAAGCGTCAAGAAGGGCCGCCGCCAAAGGCCATCATTGTTCCGCATGCGGGAACGATTTACTCCGGCCCGATTGCAGCCAGCG
>CAYYYX010000027.1:0-28554 GCA_964476065.1 uncultured Verrucomicrobiota bacterium
GGCGGCAGTGTCCACTCAGGGACTACCTGTTTGTCCGGCGGCTTCGCGAATGCGAGGCGGCGAATAAGAAGGCTTCGCCTGCGGTGAGTAGCAGAAATGCGAAAGGCGCGGGCGGGGCTGATCCGTTGAGGCGGGGAATGTTTATTCCCCTTGTCGAAGGTCTAAGGTCGGAGACTTTTGACTTTGGACTTTCTGACTTTTGACCCTTTTACGTCAGAAGATTCTCATCTTCCGGATGATGCTCGGTTTTCATTTTTCCCGGTTTCCACGGGACGTGGCTGAGGATAAAGGAGATGAGCCAGGTGATAAAAAGGATTCCGCCCCCGATTAGTAAGAGAGCGTTGATGGAATATCCTCCGTAGGCTTTCCCAAAATCGTTTGTCAGCGCGCTGCCGAGAACGATCAGCAATACCGCGGGGGTGATGAAGCGCACGCACAGATCCCAGAGCGGGGGCAGGCGCAGACCGCCGGTTTGGTTGACGTGCCGTCGCATCACCTGTGATTTGAGGAGCCAGCCGATCAAAACGCACTCGACGATCCCCCCGATGATCAGTGCGTAGTTGTTGATGAAATGGTCGACGATATCGAGGATGAGCAGTCCGGCGTGGGTGCAGAAGATGACGCTTCCCGCCAAGCCGATGGAACAGATGAGGGTGGTGGCTTTTTTTCGGGACAGGCTGAATTTGTCGCAGATGGAGCAGGAGAACGCTTCGGTGAGCGAAATCATAGATGAGATGCCAGCGACGATCAGGACGAGGAAGAAGAGCGCGCCGAAGAGTTGGTTGAGCATTGGGAGCTGATTAATGGCTTCGGGGTAGACGACGAAGGCGAGGCCGGGGCCGCTGGCAATGGCCTCCTCGAACGGAACACCTTTGGCCTTCGCCATGAAACCGATGGTTCCAAAGACTGCAAACCCGGCGATGATGGAGTAGAGGCAGTTTAGAAAACAGGTGATGAGCGCATTGCCGGTGATGTCGGTTTTCTTCGGCAGGTAGCTCGCATAGGTGATCATGATGCCGAAGCCAAGCGAGAGGGTGAAAAAGATTTGTCCAAATGCTGCGACCCAAACTTTTCGGCCAGCGGCGGTGGTGAGTGCGATTTTGGAAAGGTCGGCTTTGAGGTAGAACTCTTTGACGGCTTCCATCGCGCCGTCGAGCTGGAGCGACCAGCCAACGAGGATTAGCGTGAGCACAACCAGCAGGGGCATAAAGATCATGCTCGCTTTTTCAATGCCGCGGCTGACTTCACGGTAGCAGATGAACCAGCAGATTCCCCACGCCAGGGCTGTGGCCCCGAGAATATTCCAGCGAATGCCGCCGAGCGCAAAGGGGCTGTCGCTGAGTTGCAGGAAGTCGTTAAAGAAGAAAGCCTGGGTGTCGGCTCCCCATCCAAGGTTGAGCGAGAGGCCGAAATAGTTGATGCACCAGCCGATGACGGCGGCGTAGAAGAGGTTAATGCCGAAGAAGGCGACGACCGGCATCCACCAGCCGAGCGGTTCCCAGAGCGGATGAATGCGCGCAAATGCGAGCGGGGGTGAGGCTTTTTCGCGGTGGCCGAGCGAATACTCGAGGATCATCAGCGGAATGCCGGCGCAGAGCAGGGCAACCAGATAGGGGATCAGAAACGCGCCGCCGCCGTTTTCATAAGCCATGTAGCTGAAGCGCCAGATGTTGCCCAGTCCGACCGCCGAGCCGATGGCCGCCAATAGAAACCCGACCTTGCTTCCCCAGAGACTTCTCTTCTCCATTCGCTTTGCTCCTGTCGAGAATGGAATATTGGAGTGTTGGATTGATGGGTAAATGAGTGGAGACGGATTCTCCAGTAATCCAATATTCCCTTATTCCATCATTCCTCTTTAATTTCTGTGGCGGAAGGTGATGCGGCCTTTGGTGAGGTCGTAGGGGGACATCGCGACAGTTACGCGGTCGCCAATGGCAATCCGGATGAAATGCTTACGCATTTTCCCAGAAATATGCGCGAGAATCACATGTCCGTTCTCCAGTTTCACGTTATAGAGCGTGGCAGGCAGAACCTTTTCCACGACCCCTTCGAATTCCAATGCTTCTTCTTTAGCCATAAAGTTCCTTTATTAAAACGATCGGGCAGATGCTACACGCCGGGGATTCCATTGCAAGTTTTTGACACTTTGAACTTTTAAGGCATCAGGGCGGGGCGTTACCTTCCTCGTGCACGGATTAAAACGATTTAAAAAAGGAAGCAAACGATGAACTCATTGAAAAAATCAACAGTTTTTGGCGGCCCCGAAGGCCCCGTTGTTCTTGTGATTATGGACGGGGTGGGCATCGGCAAGAATCCTGAAAGTGATTGTGTGAAGCTTGCCAACACTCCGAATCTGGACTGGTTGCGCGAGAATGCGATCTATAGCGAAGTCAAAGCACACGGTATCGCCGTCGGATTGCCGGACGACGGCGACATGGGAAATTCTGAAGTGGGCCACAATGCCATTGGTTGCGGGCGGGTCTTCGCGCAGGGTGCGGCATTGGTCGGCGACGCCATCGAAACCGGAGCTATGTTTGAGGGTGCGGTTTGGCAGGAGCTTGTTGCCAACGCGAACGAAAAGAACTCGGCGCTTCATTTCATCGGCCTGTTCTCGGATGGAAACGTCCATTCCAATTTGAACCACCTCGAAGCGATGCTGGCGAAAGCCAAAGAGCAGGGCGTTAAAAAAGCGCGCATTCATCCGCTGATTGACGGCCGAGACGTGCCGCCGACCTCCGCACTCGACTATGTTGAGCGCTTCGATGCATTTCTCGCAGCGATCAATACGGATGGCACAGTAGACTATTGTGTGGCCTCCGGCGGCGGCCGCATGAACATCACCATGGATCGCTACGACGCTGACTGGACGATGGTTGAGCGCGGTTGGGCTGCGCATGTGAAGGCCGAGGGCCGAACCTTTGCGTCCATGCGCGACGCGATCGAAACGTTCCGCGCTGAAAAACCCGGCATTCTCGATCAGGATCTGCCCGCATTTGTGATTGAGCGCGACGGCGCACCCGTCGGCCCGATTGTCGATGGCGATAGCGTGATCTTTTTCAACTTCCGTGGAGATCGCTCGCTGGAACTCACCAAAGCATTCGAAGCCGATGAACTGACCGAGTTCGATCGCGGCCCGAAGCCGGATGTCGTTTATGCGGGTATGATGCAGTACGATGGCGACCTCCATGTGCCGAAAAAATATCTCGTCACTCCCCCCGCGATTGATCGCACCATGAGCGAATATCTCTCCAATGCAGGCGTCAAACAGTTCGCCATTTCTGAAACACAGAAGTTTGGCCATGTGACCTATTTCTTTAATGGAAACAACTCCGGCAAGTTCGAAACCGAAACCTGGCAAGAAATTCCGTCCGATGTCTGTCCGTTCGAGACGGCCCCGCGCATGAAGGCGGACGAAGTGACCGATGCCGTTGTCGCCGCCATTGAAAGCGGCGAGTACCAATTTATCCGTCTGAACTTCCCGAATGGCGACATGGTTGGCCACACGGGTGTCACGGACGCCGTGAAGGAAGCCGTGGAAGCGGTGGACGACGGTGTGGGCCGAATTATGGAGGCTTTGAAGAAAACGAACGGCATCATGGTTTGCTCCGCGGACCACGGAAACTCGGATGATATGTGCGAGCTCGACAAAAAAACTTTTGAAATGAAGCTCGATGAGAACGGACAGCCGAAGCCGAAGACCGCTCATTCGCTCAATCCGGTTCCGGCGATCGTGTTCGACCCGTCCGGAGTTTCCAATGTTCGGAACGCGGACGTGGCGGATGCGGGGGTTGCCAATCTGGCAGCGACCTGTATCACCTTGCTGGGTTATGAACCGCCTTCCGACTACACGCCGTCGATCGTCACCGTTGGGTAAAAAAAAAGGGGGGGGTCTGAACCGGGTACATAGTGAAACGGCCATTCGGGTCAGTCCTGAATGGCACTAAGTTAAGGAGTTTTGGAACAGGCAGGATAAAATTTTCACACAGAGAGTTCGAAGCAAACAAAGAGGTTCAGGATTATGAATCTTCATCTATCATTGCCTCATTTGATGCCCTTGTTGTTTCCCACCTTCGTTTTCTTGCTTTCCTCTGTGTGAAGATATGCCGTTGAAACGGCCATTCGGGTCAGTCCTATGAATTGATGTTTTTGGTTGATCGGCAGGGTTTGGATGATAGATTCGATGCATGCCGAGAAAGCCGAGAGTTGAGTTTGAGGGGGCGACGTATCATGTGATGTGTCGAGGGAACCGGCAAATGCCGGTGTTTCGTGACGGGCGTGATAACGAGATGTTTTTAGATGCGCTGGGAGAGGCATGTGTTCGCTGCGGGTGGCGAGTGCATGCTTTTTGTTTGATGGGCAATCACTATCACCTGTTGGTGGAAACGCCCGAGCCCAACCTTGTCGCTGGAATGCAGTGGTTGCAGGGAACCTATACGAAGCGGTTTAATGTGCGCCATAAGGAGTGGGGACATCTGTTTCAGGGTCGCTACAAGGCACTGCTTGTCGGACGAGCCGGCGATTATTTTTCAACGGTTGCAACCTACATTCACCTCAATCCCGCCCGGGTTCGCGGTTATGATTTTGGAAGCAGCCGCCTGGAAGACCATGTGTGGAGCAGTTATCCGGGATTTATCAGGCTTCGGCAGCGGACGGAGTGGCTTTGTGTGGATCGGGTGCTAGGTTGCTTTAACCTTCGTGATACTCCGGCCGGCAGGCGGAGCTATCGCGAGAAGATTGAAAAGCGGTTGTTGGAAATGAGTTTGAGTCACCAGCCGTGGCTGGTTGACGAGGCGTGGCGCAAGATTCGGAGGGGCTGGTGTTTTGGGGACGAGTTGTTTCGTAAAGAGATGGAAGAGCAGCTTGATGGGGTGCTGGAGTCAGCGAAGCGTGAGTCGCTCAGCGGGGAAGGGATTCGTCGGCACGATGAGTTCGAAGCGGAGCGCCTGGTTCTGCAGGGTCTGAATGTGCTTGGGCTGCAGGATGGAGATTTGCCGGGTTTGAAGAAGAACTGTCCGGAGAAGTATGCAATCGCCTGGCTGGTTCGGCGCAATACGAGTGTGAGCCCGATATGGATCAAAGAGCGTTTGGTCATGGGGAAGGCGACGAACTTTGCATCATTTTTAAGACGGATGGCTGATGGGGAGTTTGGAAACGATTTTTTCCAAAAAGTGAAAACCGTTCATTCATAGGGTTGGAGCGGAAAAACGTGGTTCTCACCAAGATCCTTCTTGCCCTCTTTTTTATTTCCATGGCTCTTTTGATTCGTTTGATCTGAAACGGGCCGGGGTTCATAAAACAACAGAGTCTGTGGGTTTTCTCACGGACACGGGCTTTCCCGTTGACCACGCGGGGGCTCAAGGCTAAGCTATTCGTTCATTTTTACTAGAAAAACAAGGGGTTTTACCATGGCTATGATGATCAGCAAATTCCATAAACTCATTCAGTCCAAAGTGGTCTGGTACATTATTCTCGGAGTTATCATAATCGCGTTCGTCGGGTTTTTTACTCCGACGATGCGCTCGGGATCCAAGCGACCCAGCCAAAAGGCCGTGGGCGAGCTCTACGGCGAAAAGGTGATGGGTCAGGAATATCGTCAGGCGTATCAGAACACCTATCTCTGGTATGTGCTCACCTCCGGCAGCATGCCTAAGATCACGGATGAAATGGCGGTTGCGCTCCGGCAGGAAGCCTGGACGCGAGTGGCGGCGCTTCGCAAAGCTGAGTCCGAAAAAATTGGGGTGACCGATCAGGAGGTCGTGCAGCAGATTCAACAGTTGCAGGCTTTCTGGGGAGAAAACGGTGCGTTTGACGTCCAGGTGTATAACGCGGTTCTGAAGCATTTACGGATTTCATCTCTGCAGGCTGAAGGACTTCTTCGCGAGCAGATCGTGATGCATAAGCTGATGGTCCGTCCGGCACAGGCCGCATTGATTTCGCCCTACGAACTACGCAAAGCCTACCATCTCTACACGGATCGTTTTGTACTGGAAACCGCTCTGCTTCCGCGCGAACAGATCGAAAAAGAAGTAACCGTTTCTCGCGAAGAGGCCGAAGCCCTGTTTGTGGAGAACACCGAAGCGTTCCGGATGCCAGCCAAAGTGCGCGTCTCTTATGTTGAATGGAGCGTCAGCGATTTTCTGGAGCAGGCAGAGATCCCGGAAGGGGCCGCTCTGCAGGTTTACAACCAGAACCTTGAAAGCTATCGCATCGAAACAACCAACGAATTCGACATGGCCGAATACAAATCCTTTGAAGAGGTTGAAACAGAAATCACCGGTCAAATCCTTGAGGTTGTTGCGCGCCGCACTGCCGCTGAAGAGGCCACTGCATTGGTTGCTGGCATTGCCCCTCGGGCCGAGGGAGATCTTCCCGACTTCACCGGAGCCGCCGCTACGGCTGGCTTAACCGTTAAAACCCTGCCCGCTTTTGGGGTGGCCGACACGCTTCCTGCAGTCGACGAAACCGCCTCGTTCCGTCAGGCGGCGTTCCGCCTGCAGGACGATGCGTATAGCTCATTTAGTGATGCCGTAGTGGGCAAAGACTCTGTGTATGTTCTTTCCTTAGAGAAGCAGTATCCCTCCTTCCTTCCCGACTTTGAGGTTGTGAAAGATGACGTGATGGAAGCCGCCCGCGTGCAGGCGGTTGCCGATGCCGTTTCTGCCCGCGCCACTGAACTTCAGGAAACACTGACAGCGGCGCTGGCCGCCGGGAGTGGATTCGAAGAGGCGCTCAAGCCCTACCAACTAAAAATCGAGACCACCGAAGAATTTGATGTCACCACTGAGCTGACCAACGACTACGCGAATATTCTCATTCCGATTTGCCTGAACACGCAGCAAGGCGAATTGTGCCAGCCGGTTCCGGTCGAAGAGGGAATTTTAATTGCCTACGTGGCTGAGCGTCAGTCGACAGATGCTGATATCGGGTTGCCCGCCATTCGGCAGGAGCTGGTTGCGGGGCTTTCTCAGAATCGTGTCCGGCAACTGACCGACGATTGGCAGAAAACATTACTGGACGAAGCCAACTTCAAAAACCTGATGGGTGAATAATGAAAATTTCCGCCGAAGTTGTTGCGGGAATGATTGACCACACTCTGCTCAAGCCGGATGCAATTCCGGCTCAGGTGGAACAGCTCTGCAAAGAAGCGCGCGAAAATAATTTCTGCGCTGTCTGCGTGAATCCCGTCAATATCGACCAGGTTCATGATTTGCTTAAAGGCTCCGGTGTAAAAACCTGCTCCGTCATTGGATTCCCTCTTGGGGCCACCACGACCGAGCAAAAGGTTTTTGAAGCCCGGTCCGTCATCGCCGCGGGTGCTGAAGAAGTCGATATGGTTCTCAACAACGGCGCATTTAAATCCGGCGATGTCGAAGCCGTTCGCGCCGATGTTGCCGCTGTGGCCGAAGCCTGCCACGCCGGCGGGGCCCTCTTGAAAGTTATTCTCGAAACCGGACTGCTCTCCGACGAAGAAAAGCTCCGCGCCTGCAAACTCTGCATCGACGCGGGGGCCGACTTTGTCAAAACCTCCACCGGCTTTGGATTCGGCGGAGCCACCGTCGAAGACATTGCCCTCATGAGCGGCGCGGTCAAAGAAGCGGGTCTGGGAGTTAAAGCCTCCGGCGGGGTCCGCGACTACGAAGCCGCCTGCGCGATGATCGAAGCGGGCGCCACCCGTATTGGAACCAGTTCCGGCCTCGCCATCGTCGCCGAAGCCCGGCGAGAGGACGCTTAGAAACCGATCTGTATTATCTCAATCTGTACTCTTCAGGCGTGAGTTCTCCGTTTTTATTCCGGTCTTTATTGAGAAAAATCTGTTCGGACTGCTTTTCATTGTGCGGCGAACCCTTTTTTTTAGCCCAGCGAGCCCGTTGCGCCATAAACTCATCTCTCGTCACCTGTCCGTTTCTGTTCACGTCGGCCTCAAGAAAGTTTTTTACCGGTTTGCGCGGTTCTATGATTTCCTCCAGAAACACGTCCGAGTCCCCGGCAACAGCACACGAGGCAGAAAAGGCCAGGACGGCATATAGTTTCCATAGTTTCATTCGGCGTCTCCTTCTATTGAGCGTCTCCACTCAGAAAAATGGATTATTTCGTTCGAAAATGCAACGTTCCCGGGAAGCGGAAACCCGGGAGGCCGAAGCGGTTCGCGCCGATGTCGCCGCCGTGGCCGAAGCCCGCACCGCAGAATAGGGTTCCGCTAGGCTTTTTTGACGAACTCGGACTTCAAGCCCATGGCGCCGATGCCGGGGACTTTACAGTCGATATTATGATCGCCATCCACGAGGCGGATATTTTTAACTTTGGTGCCCGCCTTGATTCCTGCGGGGGACCCCTTCACCTTGAGTCCCTTGATAACGGTGACCGCATCTCCATCCTGAAGCACATTTCCATTGGCATCTTTTACAGAGGCATCCTCGGTCTCGGACGCATTGGAGGGGATTGCTGGATCCCATTCATGACCGCAGTCCGGACAGGAAAATAAGGTGCCATCCTTGTAGGCATACTCAGAGTTACACGTCGGGCAGTTGGGAATATCGCTCATAGATTGTCCTTTTCAAAAGAGGGATTTAACCACAGGGCAAAGCCGCAATCAATAGGCAGACCACGGAATACACGGAAGGATTCCGAACCTTGGAAGAGGTTGAACCACGAAATACACAAATCACACGAAAGAGTTCCAATGCTTGGAAACGTCCCATACCTCTAGAGGTATGGGACAGCACTATATTCCAAGGTTTGGAAGAATTGTAGCCGCGCACGGCGGGCGCGGTCATCGCCCGCATCTACAGTTTCCAATGGGTGGAAAAATCCGGCTGATCCTGTTATCCCGTCAAAAATTTCCAAGCATTGGAAAACTATGTGCCCGTCGCGGCTCGCGACTTCCAAACATTGGAAACGCGGTGGGGACACCGCGTCTACATTTTCCAACCTAAGGCCTACAGCCTCAAGGCTCAAGCCTTCTCCTCGCGCTTAGCGGCGCGGAAGATCCTCCGGCCCTTTGGTGGGCAGGAGGGATTCGCCCATGAGGTATTCATCGACACAGCGCGCGGCTTCGCGTCCTTCAGAAATTGCCCAGACGATCAGCGATTGTCCGCGCCGGCAGTCGCCCGCCGCGAAGACGTTTTTCACGGAGGTCTGATACGTTTTTTCGTCCGCCTTGATATTGCCGCGCTCGTCGAGTTCGACGCCGAGACCTTGAATCACATTGCCGCGTTCCGGACCGGTGAATCCGAGGGCGAGAAAAACGAGATCGGCCTTCCACTCTTTTTCCGTTCCGGGAATTTCTTCCATGTTGGAATTTCCGGTCTGGCGCTCGCGGGTGAATTCGACGTTGGCGGTGGTGATGCCGACGACCTGTCCGTTTTGGCCACGGAACGATTTGGTAAGCATGCTGTAGCGCCGGGGATCTTCGGCCAGTTCGCGATGCGAGGAGCTGGTACGAAGCTTCATCGGCCAGTAGGGCCACGGCTGGTGAGCGGGGCGGTACTGTGGCGGTTGCGGGAAGAGCTCAAAGTTGACAACGCTCTTGGCTCCGTGGCGAATGGAGGTGCCGACGCAGTCGGAGCCGGTGTCGCCACCGCCAATGACGATGACGTTTTTATCTTTGGCCGAGATTTTTAACGCGCTGTCGTTTCCACCCGTTTTTTTGTTCTGGCCGGAGAGGAAGTCCATGGCGAAGTGAATGCCTTCGAGGTCTCTTCCAAGGATGGGAAGATCGCGACCGATGGTCGAGCCGCAGCAGAGAACCACCGCGTCAAAATCTTTGAGGTCACTGGCGGGTAGCGTCGAGCCGATGGCGGCGTTGGTTTTGAAGGTGATGCCTTCGGCTTCGAGCACTTCGACGCGCCGGTCGATCACGTTCTTCTCGAGTTTGAAGTCTGGGATGCCGTATCGAAGGAGTCCGCCGACTTTATCGGCGCGCTCAAAGACGGTGACGGTGTGGCCCGCGCGGTTGAGCTGGTCGGCGGCGGCCATGCCAGAGGGGCCGGAGCCGACAACGGCGATGGTCTTTCCCGTACGGTTTTCCGGCGGCTCGGGAACCACCCAGCCTTCTTCGAAGGCGTGTTCGATAATCCGTTTTTCGATGCTCTCAATGGTCACGGGCGGTTCGTTGATGCCGAGCACGCAGGACTCTTCGCATGGGGCGGGACAGAGCCGGCCCGTGAACTCCGGGAAGTTGTTGGTCGCGGAGAGCATTTCCCACGCCTGCTTCCAACGGCCTTTATAGGCGAGGTCGTTGAATTCGGGGATGATGTTTCCGAGCGGGCAGCCGATGTGACAAAACGGAACCCCGCAGTTCATGCATCGTGCCGCCTGCCGTTGTAGCTTGTATTCAGGAAACGGTTCGTAAACCTCTTCGTAGTCCTGAATGCGTTCTTCGACCGGACGCTCCGCCGCGTTCTGCCGTTTATATTCCTTAAACCCAGTTGGCTTACCCATGATATGTCTCCTTCGGAGACGGAGAAGGCTTTAGACTTTAGGCCATAGACCTTGGGCCAAAGGCTTTAGACCTTAGGCTTTGGGTTGCAGGTGCAGTCAGCTTTTCTCTCCGCCACCTTTCCTTAATGCGTTAATTAAAGCGTTTAGTACACGAGCCGCTTCGGCGGCTTTTTCTTCAAGTTCGTTGCTCGTTAGATAGGTGAGGCGTTTCGCGAGCGAGGCCTGATACTCCACTTCTTTGGCTGACCCGTAAGCTATATCCAGAAAATGGAGATAATCCTTTTCGCTATTGCGTGCGCAACCTTCGACGATATTGGATGGAACGGAAACGGCGGCGCGGCGCATTTGGGAGGTCAGCCCGAAAACTTCTTCCCGAGGGAAGGATTTCGTTTTCCTGTACGTCAACAGGGCTAATTCGTCCGCCCGCTCAAACGCCTTTAGTTTTCGATGATCTCTCATATTATTAAAGGCTTTAGACTTTAGGCTATAGGCCTTGGGTCTGTCGCCATTCCTCCCTCTGTTGTTTCCTAAAGTCTAAGGTCTATGGCCTAAAGCCTTTCTTCCCCCTATTCACCCGCGAACTGCTCGCTGGCGAGCAGGGCGAGGGCGCGTTTGTAATCCACGGGCATCACTTTGATAAATTTCGGCAGCGTCTCTTCCCACTGGTCGAGAATCCGTTTGGCCTTGGGGCTACCGGTGTATTTCAGATGGCGCTCGATGATGCCGCGCAGGAAGTCGACATCCTCCTCGGTGAGCGGATCGAAGTCGACCATCTCGGGGTTGCATCGGTTTTCAATAAAGTCGCCCGCTTCATCCAGCACGTAGGCGATTCCGCCAGACATTCCGGCCGCGAAGTTACGACCCGTTGGCCCGAGGATGACCGCTTTGCCGCCGGTCATATATTCGCACCCATGATCACCAATTCCTTCGACGACCGTTTTGGCACCGCTGTTTCGTACGCAGAATCGCTCGCCAGCCAGGCCGTTAATATAGGCTTCGCCTTTGACCGCGCCGTAGAGGGCAACGTTGCCGATCAGAATATTTTCCTCCGCCTTGAAGCTGGAGACCTTCGGCGGGTAGACAATCAGCTTGGCACCGGAGAGGCCTTTGCCGAAGTAGTCGTTGGCGTCGCCTTCGATGCGCAGGGTGATGCCCTTCGCGCTGAATGCGCCGAAACTCTGCCCCGCCGAACCGGTGCAGTTGATCTGAATCAGATCTTCAGAGAGGCCATCTTCACCCTGTCGTTTGGAAATTTCATGACTGAGCATTGCGCCGACGGTTCGGTTGGTATTTTCCAGCTTCACATCAATTGACACGGGTTCGGAGCGGCGAAGCGCCGCTTGGGAGCGGGCGATCAGGTTGTGGTCGATCGCTGCGCCTAGGCCGTGATCCTGCGAATCGATACAGCGGATACCTGCCGATGGAGTGATATGTTCGGTCGAAAGAATCTTCGAGAAGTCGAGGCCTTTGGCCTTCCAGTGGTCGATGGCCTCTTTGGTTTCGAGTTGTTCAACGTGGCCGACCATGTCGTCGATGGTACGGAAGCCGAGTTCGGCCATAATCTCTCGTAACTCTTCGGCGATGAAGCGGAAATAGTTCACAATATATTCCGGTTTGCCGCAGAATTTTTTGCGCAGTTCCGGATCTTGTGTCGCGACACCGACCGGACAGGTGTTGAGATGGCAGACGCGCATCATAATGCAGCCCATGGTAATGATCGGGCCGGTGGCAAAACCGAATTCCTCGGCGCCGAGCAGGGCGGCGACGGCGACGTCGCGACCGGTCAGCAATTTGCCGTCGCACTCGACCCGGATGCGGGTACGCAGATTATTGAGCACCAGCGTCTGCTGGGTTTCGGCCAGACCAAGCTCCCACGGGAGGCCTGCGTGCTTGATGGACGACTGCGGCGAGGCACCGGTTCCGCCATCGTATCCACTAATCAGCACCACGTCGGCTTTTCCTTTGGAAACCCCGGCGGCAATGGTGCCGACGCCGACTTCGGAGACGAGCTTGACGTTGATGCGGGCCACAGGATTTGCGCACTTCAGGTCGTAAATGAGCTGCGCGAGGTCTTCGATCGAATAAATGTCATGATGCGGCGGCGGCGAAATGAGCGTCACGTATGGCATCGAGTGGCGGGTGCGGGCAATCCACGGTTTCACTTTGTGGCCGGGGAGCTGTCCGCCTTCGCCGGGCTTCGCGCCCTGCGCCATCTTGATCTGAATTTCATCGGCGTTGGTCAGATAGTTGCTGGTGACGCCGAAACGACCGGAGGCCACTTGTTTGATCGCGCTGCGGCGCAGATCGCCGGTGATATCGACATCAAAGCGGTCGGGATCTTCGCCGCCTTCCCCGCTATTGCTTTTGCCGCCAATGCGGTTCATCGCAACCGCGAGTGTTTCGTGCGCTTCCTGGCTGATGGAGCCGTAGGACATCGCACCGGTTTTGAAACGGGTGACGATTTTGTTCCAGCTTTCTACTTCGCGGAGCGGAACCGGCGGGCGATCCTTTTTGAATTTCATCATGCTGCGTAGGGTGCAGAGGTTGTTTCCTTCCTCATTGATCATCTCGGCGAACTCGCGGTAGCGGTCAATGTTATCCGTTCGCGCAGCTTCCTGCAGTTTGGAGATGGCCTTCGGGTTGAGGATATGGTCTTCGCCGTTGCGCCGCCATTTGTAAGCGCCGCCCGGTTCCAGAGGGAGCGTGTGCGGAATCTTGCGGGTCGGATAGGCTTTACTGTGGCGGGCGGCCACTTCCGTGGCGATGCCTTCCAGATCAATCCCCCCAATTCGCGAGGCGGTACCGGTGAAATATTTTTCCATCACTTTGCCGCTGATTCCAATGGCTTCAAAAATCTGAGCGCCGCGATAGCTGTGCAAGGTGGAGATGCCCATTTTGGACATGGTTTTGAGCATCCCCTTGTTGACGCCCTTCAGAAAGTTTTTCGAGGCTTTTTTCAGGCTGATGTCTTCGAGGATCCCGTCTTCGATCATTCCGTCGAGTGTTTCGTAAACGAGGTACGGGTTGACGGCTCCTGCGCCGAAGCCGAAGAGTGCGGCGAAGTGATGTACCTCGCGCGGCTCTCCACTTTCCACAATCAGCGCACACTGGTTGCGCTGCAGCTTGCGGATCAGGTGATGGTGGACTGCACTGGTCGCCAGCAGAGCCGGGATCGGCGCTTTTTTCTGGTCAGCATTTCGGTCGGAGAGCACGAGCAGGGTGTGTCCGGCCTCGATCGCTTCGGAGGCTTTTTTGCAGAGCTCGGCCAGCGCGCGTTGAAGGCCTTTGCCACCCGCAGCCACACTGTAGAGGATCGGTAGCGTGATCGGCTTCAGGCCGTCTTGATCGAGCGCTTTGATTTTCGCCATCGCTTCATTGGTGAGGATCGGTTGCTCCACTTTAAGCTGATGGCAGTGCTTGGGAGTCTCTGCGAACAGATCCTGTCCTGCGCCGATATTGGTCAGCAACGAGGTGATGCACTCTTCGCGCATTGCGTCGAGCGGCGGATTGGTCACCTGTGCAAAGAGCTGCTTAAAGTAGTTGTAGAGCATCTGCGGGGTGTCGGAGAGCACGGCCAGTGGGGTGTCGGTGCCCATCGAGCCGGTGGTTTCGATGCCGTTTTTTGCAATCGGGCCGAGCAGATGGTTGAGGTCTTCCATCGTGTAGCCGAACAGTCGTTGGCGCAGGGTGCGTGTTTCAGGCTCCGGTTGTTCCGGTTCGGTCTCCGGCAGCCCGTCGAGGCTGACGAGATTTTTGTCCAGCCATTCGCCGTACGGCTGGCGGGTAGCGATTTCGTGCTTAATTTCTTCGTCCGGAATGATCCGGCCTTTTTCCATGTCGACGAGGAACATGCGGCCCGGTTCGAGGCGGCCTTTGTACTCCACGTTCGCGGGGTCGATATCCACGATGCCCGTTTCCGAGCCCATGATTACGTAGCCGTCTTTGGTGACGGTATAGCGCGAGGGGCGCAGGCCGTTACGGTCGAGAATTGCGCCGAGGCAGGTGCCGTCGGTGAACGGAATAGAGGCCGGGCCGTCCCACGGCTCCATCAGACAGGAGTGATATTCGTAGAACGCTTTTTTCTCCGCGCTCATGGTCTTGTGGTTCTGCCATGCTTCGGGAATCAGCATCATCATCACGTGCGGTAGCGAGCGGCCGGTGTGGTAAAGTAGCTCGACCGCCTGGTCGAGCGACGCGGAGTCGGACAGACTCGGCTGAATGATCGGGAAAAGCCGTTCAATGTTTTCGCCGAACAGATCGGATTTAAATAGACCCTGCCGGGCGTTCATCCAGTTAAAGTTGCTGCGTAGCGTATTGATCTCGCCGTTGTGGCAGAGCACGTGGAACGGTTGAGCCAGTTTCCACGCGGGGAAGGTGTTGGTGCTGTAGCGCTGATGCACAATCGCCAGTGCGCTTTCAAATTCCGGATCCTGCAGATCGGGGTAGTACTCGCTGATCTGCTCGGGGAGCAACAGTCCCTTATAGATGATGATCTGGCAGGTGAGTGTCGGGATGTAGAAATCATCTTTGTCTTCCAGAGTGGACTCAAAAATCGCATTTTCAGCCACCTTGCGAATGATGTAGAGCATGCGGTCGAAATGACGATCGTCGTTTACGCCCTCACCGCGACCAATGAAAATCTGCCAGATGCACGGCTCGGATTCTTTGGCGGTTTTCCCGATGGTCTCATTGCAAGTCGGCATTTGACGCCAGCCCAGTAGAACCTGACCTTCGGCCTCAACCGATTTTTCCAAAACACTCATGCACTCTTTGCGCTGTGCTTCGTCCTGCGGAAGAAAAACCAGGCCGGTTCCGTACTCCTTGGCGGCGGGCAGTTCAAATCCCAGCTTCGAACACTCGCGCTGATAGAGGGCGTGCGGAATTTGCAATAGAATGCCGGCGCCGTCGCCGGTCAGCGGGTCCGCGCCGGATGCACCTCGATGGGTGAGGCGAACCAGAATTTCAATCCCGCTCTGAATGATGTCGTGCGACTTCTTTCCGTGCAGGTTGCAGATAAACCCGACGCCGCAGGCATCGTGCTCATTGTCCGCGTGGTAGAGACCCTGCGGGTTCGGAAATCCTTTTGGATACGCTTCGTTTAGATTCATAGGGTGCGCCTTGTTCTTTTTCGACAAATATTCAAGGGTTAGGATACGATATTTCCCGACTTCGTCAAACCACAAAAACCAAATATGTATTCTATAAATAAAAAACTACAGATTTGTATTAAACAAGCCGCAAAGCACTTGGTTTGAGTTGTTTACGGAAGTGTGAAATTTGGGAATTCTGCGAAAATTATTTAAAAACTGGTATTTTGTACCTATTTACATCGCAGAAATTTGGAGAATCCAGTGCAGAGCCGCCAGGAACGCTGGGAGTGGCAACATCATAGGCCCGCCGGATCATCCGGCTTCCAAGCATTGGAAAAAAGATTATCTGAGCGAGGCGAAGCTCTGAAATTCGGCGTAGCCGGTTCCGAACCTTGGAACGGTTGCTAGTGGGTGAAGTGACAGGAGACTTTTTGGTGGAGGGCATCGGCGATGATCTGGATGCCACCGCTTTCAGAAACGTCGGCGGCGTCGATGACGCGAACGGTGTCGGCCCACTTTTCGGCGGAGGGAACGAGGTCGAGCAGTTTGTTGGGCGCCTCTTCGAAGAAGGCGGTGTTGAGGAAGTTTTCCCCTTTTTCTGGGAAGAGGGCGAGGTAGAGCATTTTCATTTCAACCAGCTCGTTGAGGAAATGCGTACCCAGAGAAACATCGGGCACGAGGTTGTCGTGCATGGCGACGATTTCGCAAAGGATGGATACGTTTTTGATGTCGCCGAACGAAACAGGAATGCCGAGCGAGGGGCTGCTGGTCCCCCAGCGGCCGGGGCCGATGATCATGGTGTTTTTGGACGATTCTTTACTTTCTGTGCGGTTGATGTCGCCGATGAGCCGGGCGATTTCGTGCCGCGTGTTGACGGGTAGCTGGCCGTAGCGGGAGGGGACCACATAGATGAAGCGGTCGATCTGCCCGACGCGGCTCTGACCGACGACGGCGCCGTGCGCCTCAACGATGCGGTCTTCGTCGGCCACGTCGACTTCAGGTAGCTCGATGGATTCGGAGCCGTGCACCTGGAGCGGGCGGCATTGGAGCAGGTTGATGCGGTAGTTGCCGTCTTCCATAAAGTTGCCGGTGAATTCGATGTCGACGGGATAGTTATAGGCCGCCTCGATGGTGTCGAGGATTTCGCGCATGTCGGCCACGAAATTGGTTTCGCCGAGCAGTTTGTCGAAGGTCAGAATGCGGTGGGGAGTGGACCCACGCGGCTGGGTGGGATCGATCGAGGTGAACATATCGACCCGCAGGTTATCGGCGTCGAGGGTGACGTCCTGGAAATAGTCGGAGGCCTCCTGGTTGGCTTCGAGGTCAAGATAGTCGACGCGTCGCTGGGTGTACTGGGCCACTTCGTCGAAGTTGGCTTCGGGCCGCTTGTCGGGCGCGTTGAGGGCGACGATGCGAGTGTAGTCGTCGTCGGCCTGGTCAACGGCACGGGTGCCGAGGCCGAAGACGAGCCGGACCACACCGGCCTTGGGATCAATGCTTTCGTGCCACGCGTAGGGGTTGAACGAAAAGCCGACGCCTGCCATTTCGGGATAGAAGTTGCGGCCGTGCATGGTGCCGGAAACGCGCATGACGAGCAGGGCCATCTGTTCGTCTTTATCGAGCATGCCGCGGCGCGCGCGGTAGCGCAGCGCCTGCTCGCTCATGGAGCTGGCGTAGATCCGCTTGACGGCGGCAACGAAGTCCTGCATCCGGCGCTCGCGCGGCCCCTGGTTGACGCAGAAGACACTTTCGTATTTTCCGGCGAAGGAGTTGCCGAAGTTGTCCTCGAGCAGGGAGCTGGAGCGGACGATGAAGGGGGACTGGCCGAAGTAATCGAGCATTTCATCGAACTGTTTCATGATGTGTTCGGGAAAGTCGCCGGTGATGATGCGCCGCCGCGCTTGCTCAGATCCGTCCAAGAATTTCTCGGGATCGCGCTGATTCTGTCGCACCCACCAGATGCCGTTGCGCACGAGGAAGGTGAAGAACGCATCCGACCCGATGAAGAAGGAGTCCTGCTCCTCGAACAGCTCGACGAAGCGGGGGCTGTTCTTTTTGACGATCGCCTGCGCGAGAAGCATCCCGACGGTTTTGCCGCCGATCAGCCCGGTGCCGATCATCCGTTTGCGGATGTCGAGGATGTCCTGCAGGGTAAAATTTCGGGCAATGAGTTTTTGCATGGCTTCGTCGCGCGAGATCACCATGCGCACGAGCTGCTCGTAAACCGCTTTCCCTTTGTCGGGCAGGTCGGGGCGGTATTCTCCCGATTTGAGCAGTTCACGCGCTTGGAGAAAGGTGGACTCCCAGAAGCCGAGGCTGCTGTCGGAGTGCAGGCCGGACCATTTGGCCGAGGAAAGGATTTCGGAGATGACGGCGCTGGAGGTGACGGGGCTGAAGTCGTCGCCGTGGCGCACATGCAGCATATTCATGGTGGGCGAGTAGCGGTGCTGCACTTTGATCGGCCGCACGTAGAGTTCTTCCTTGTGGCGGTAGACGTCCAGAAACAGTTGCGTCGTGTTCTGGATCGGGACGATGGCGCGAGAGGTGTGGTAGTTGCGGTAGAGCGCGAAATAGGTGACCGTTTCCATATCGAAGAGGTAGGGGCAGGTCAGCATGAAGAAATTGCCAAGCATTTCGTCGGAATACCAGTCGACCGCCAGCCGCGAGAGACAATCGAAAACATAAAACGCGCCGAGCCCCGCCCCTTCAATGACGGCGTGAATCTGCGCAATAAATGTTTCGAAGCCCTCTTCCGGATCTAGTTCGTGAACTTCCGCGCCCATGCTTTCGGTGACGAGCGCCTGATGGCGGGCAAAGCGGAAATAGATCAGTTTGCGGCCATTTTTGACGGCGGCCTCGCAGTACGGGGTGACGAGCTCCTGATACTCTTCGATCGAGTCGATCTGCCAGACAATATTGTCGCCGGTCAGAATCCCCTTCAGTGCCTCGTCGAGACCCGAAATCCCGCTGGTCAATCCTTCATCGATCGTACTCATGCTGCGTCCCTTTCGTTTCTCCAAACCTTGGAAAACGTTCTACCGGATTTTCCAACCATTGGAAAGCGGCTGCGCCGCAAACCGGCGCTTCGCGGTGCAAGGGCTACGCTTTTCCCAATATTTGGAAAAATCAGACCGAAAGTTTCCAGTGTTTGGAAAAAGTTAGAGTGCGGCGAGGCGGTCTTTGAGTTCGGAGTAGTGGAAGAGGTGGTTGAAGTCGACGAGGGTGGAGAGGGCGCTCGATTCGATGCGTAGGCCGGTTTCTTCAAAGATGGACATCGGGTTGAGTCCGCCGATGATGACGGCGCCGACGCGCTGCGGGCCGACGGGGACGTTGAAGAGGTTCTGGCCGGGGTTGCCGAGGCAGAGCAGGCTGCCGAGCCCGAGGGTTTCGAGCTGGTCGGAGATGCTGTGGACGGCGTCGATGCTGTCGGCGGGGAATTCACGGAAGCTGGCACCGATGCGACCGTTGCCGGTGGTGATGGCGCCGCAGTAGTCAGCCATGCCGCTGCGGATGAAGACGACGAGCGGATCGATACTGGTGCCGTCATAATGGATGACGTCGACGAAGCGAGTGGGGTTGCCATCGCGCAGTTCCATGAGTCCGCCGAAGCGGGAGAACGTGGGGATGCCACGGCGAAGCAAAACACCGTTGAGGGTGATGGAGCAGACCGTGCCAATGCCGACGTGGCCTTCGGGGATTTCGACGTCGAGGTTTTCGTCGCCCGGCCCGAAGAGGGCGAGTAGCGTGCCCATGGAGTAGCCTTTAGAGAATACTTTTTCGATGAGTTCGCGTCGTTCGGTGGTGAATTCTTTGAGCGGAATAGAGGAAACGTTGACGACGACGGAGCCGCGGCGGAGGGCGGGGTCGAAATCCATACGATAGGCCATGGCGTCAATTTTTCCGGAAAGCAGGCCGATGCGCTCGAGGACTCGGGAGGTGTCCGCCTCGCGTTTGCCTTTGTCGGTGATGACCCGTCCGCGGCGGCCGCGGTTTTCGGTAAGGCCTTCTTTGTCCAGCTCCTGGAGGTAGAGGCGGACGGTGCGCTCGCTGATGTCCACATCCTGCGCGGTGAGCAGTTCGGTGATACTCGCACTGCTGAGTGTTCCGTTACTGCGGTGCAGGGTTTCGAGAATGGCTAGTTTCTTCTTTTCGCGTTTATCCATGAAAAATCTCCAATAACGGCAAAATTGCCGATAAATATATTTGTTGCAAGCTTTTTAATAAACCTTTTGCATCCTATATCCTTTTAAGCTATATATTCCGTTCGATTTTCGGCAGGACTTTGTCGAAACAGCGGCAAAGAGTTGCCGCTAGTTAGGTTAACGAAAGAAAAAGGAGTCGTTATGAGTTATGTAGAACGCGTATGGGAAAAAGTCTCCCAGCGGAACGCCGGGGAAGTTGAATTTCTGCAGGCGGTTCGCGAAGTGCTGGACTCGTTAGAGCCCGTAATGGAAAAGAACCCGCAATACGAAGCCGCTGGAATCCTCGAGCGCATCGTTGAGCCCGAACGTCAACTTATGTTCCGTGTTCCGTGGAGAGATGATCAGGGAAAAACCCAGGTCAACCGCGGCTTCCGTTTTGAATTTAACAGCGCTCTCGGCCCCTATAAAGGCGGCCTGCGTTTTCACCCAACGGTGAACCAGAGCATCCTGAAGTTTCTCGGTTTCGAACAGGTGTTCAAAAACTCCCTGACCACGCTCCCTATGGGCGGCGGTAAAGGTGGATCGGACTTCGATCCTAAAGGTAAGTCGGACAACGAAGTGATGAGCTTCTGCCAGTCCTTTATGACGGAGCTTCAGCGCCACATTGGCCAGGACACAGACGTGCCCGCCGGTGACATTGGTGTTGGCGGTCGTGAAATTGGTTTCATGTTCGGGCAGTACAAGCGCATCCGCAACGAGTTCACCGGCATCCTGACGGGTAAAGGTCTCGGCTGGGGCGGCTCACTGATTCGTCCGGAAGCCACCGGCTATGGCGCGGTTTATTTCGCCGAAGAAATGCTCAAAACCTGCAACGATACCTTTGAAGGTAAAGTTTGTACGGTGTCGGGTTCCGGTAACGTGGCGCAGTACACCGTCGAAAAGATCACCGAGCTTGGCGGCAAATGTGTGACCCTGTCTGACTCCGGCGGAACGATCTATGATCCGGCTGGAATCGATGCGGAGAAACTCGCCTTCGTCATGGAGCTGAAAAACGTCAAGCGCGGTCGTATCAAAGAATACGCCGACAAGTACGGCTGCGAATATCTCGAAGGACAGCGCCCGTGGGGCGTCAAGTGCGCCTGCGCATTCCCGAGTGCTACGCAGAACGAAATCAACGGCGAAGACGCGAAGACCCTGCTGGACAACGGCTGTTTCGTCGTCAGCGAAGGCGCTAACATGCCGAGCACACCGGAAGCGGTGGAGCTCTTCGTTGAGAAGAAGATTCTCTACGGTCCGGGTAAAGCAGCCAACGCCGGTGGCGTGGCAACGTCCGGTCTGGAAATGAGCCAGAACTCGATGCGCCTGAAATGGACGCGCGAAGAAGTCGACAGCAAGCTCAACGGTATCATGGTCAGCATTCACGACGCAGCCCGCGCGGCCGCTGAGGAATATGGCCAGCCGGGTAACTATGTCATGGGCGCAAACATCGCTGGGTTCACGAAAGTGGCCGACGCGATGCTCGACCAGGGCATTGTTTAACCAAAAAAAACAGATCGGCGGGTTGCGTTAGCAGCCCGCCGAATGGTTGACTTCCCTCCTCCATTTCGGGGAGGGAATTTTTTTAGTCATAGGGAGTGCAAAACGATGAGCCGAATTCTGGATAAAAAGCAGTGGTCCGAGACCGTATTTCAAATGCGGCTCGATGCGCCATTGATCGCCCGCGAACGTAAAGCCGGGCAGTTTATTATCCTGCAACTGTGCGAGGACTACGGCGAACGCATCCCGCTCACTATCGCCGACGCCGATCCGGACGAAGGCTCCATTACCATCATTTTTCAAGCCGTCGGTAAAACGACGAAGAAGCTGGCGGAAATGAACGTTGGCGACGATGTCGCCGCGCTGGTCGGCCCGCTCGGTATGCCGACCCATGTCGAAAACGTTGGTACGGTCGTTTGCGTTGGCGGCGGAATTGGTGTTGCGCCGCTCCACCCCATCGCGAAGGCGATGAAAGCCGCGGGCAATAAAGTCGTCATTATTATGGGCGCTCGCAATAAGGACCTGATGATCCTCGAAGACGAAATGCGCGCCATTGCCGACGAACTGATCATCTGTACCGATGATGGCTCGTACGGGCGCAAGTGCCTCGTCACCGAACCGCTCAAAGAACTTTGCGAACAGGAACCCAAACCGGAACTGGCCGTTGCGATCGGCCCGCCGATCATGATGAAGTTCTGCGCGGAAACCACGCGGCCCTATGCCGTGCCGACTCAGGTTTCTCTCAACACCATTATGGTGGACGGCACCGGCATGTGCGGCGGTTGCCGCGTCACCGTCGGCGACGAAACCAAATTTGTTTGCGTAGACGGTCCCGAGTTCGACGGACATCTTGTTGATTTCGATAATATGATCAATCGCCTGAGCTCCTATAAAAAGCAGGAGGCCGAAAACCACCATTGCAGACTAGATAAACCGCAGAATAATGAATAACGAATAAGGAATATCGAAGTGGATCAATTTCTCTACTTCGACATTCGGCGGTTCGTTGTTCGATATTCAACATTCAAATCGCTTGTACCTCGATAATAAACTCAAACGTGGACAACATTATGACTTATATTCCCGCTGAAAAACTGGCCGACGACGCAAAGAACGTTCTGGAAGAACTTACCGCGCGTACGGAACCGCTGAAGCCCAAAGACCGCATCGCGATTCCGGCGCAGGAAATGCCGTCGCAGGATCCGGCCGTGCGTCGTTCCAATATGGAAGAGGTTGCGATTGGGTACACCGCTGAGCAGGCGAAGCTCGAAGCGGAGCGCTGTTTGCAGTGCAAAACCGCGCCCTGCATTGCCGGTTGTCCGGTAGCCATTGATATTCCCGGCTTTATTCAGGCTATTGCTGATGGCGATAACCAGAAGGCCATCGACGTCATTAAAGAAAGCAGCTTGCTTCCCGCCGTTTGCGGCCGTGTTTGTCCGCAGGAAACGCAGTGTCAGGCACCGTGTACAGTTGGTAAATCACTCAAGTCCGTCGACCAAGCGGTTAGCATTGGGCGCCTCGAACGTTACGTCGCCGACTGGGAGCGCGAGCAGGGGCTGATCGAAACGCCCGCTGTAAAACCCGAGACCGGCAAAAAGGTTGGCATTATCGGAACCGGTCCCGCCGGCCTCACCGTCGCTGCCGACGTCCGCCGCGAAGGACACAGCGTGATCTTGTTTGAAGCATTTCACAAACCCGGCGGCGTAATGGTCTACGGCATTCCCGAATTCCGTCTACCCAAAGCGATCGTTCAAAAAGAGATTGATACGCTTACCGCGATGGGTTGCGATCTCCAGACCAATTTTGTGATCGGGCGCACCCGAAAAATTAACGACCTGCTCGAACACGACGGGTTTGACGCTCTTTTTATCGCCACCGGCGCCGGGCTTCCGCGCTTCATGAATATCGAAGGTGAAAATCTCGTCGGTGTCTACTCGGCTAACGAATATTTGACCCGGTCGAACCTCATGCGCGCCTACGATAAAAAACGTGCGGCCACGCCGATTTTTGATTCCGAAAAAGTCGCGGTGCTCGGCGGCGGCAACGTCGCGATGGACGCGGCGCGTACCGCGGTGCGTCTCGGTGCTAAAGAGGTCTATCTAATTTATCGTCGCACCGAAATTGAAATGCCCGCCCGTGTCGAGGAAGTGGCTCACGCCAAAGAAGAGGGCGTCATCTTCCATCTGCTTGAAAATCCAAAGCGGATTTTGAGCGACGAAAAAGGGTGGGTGAGCGGCATCGAGTGTTTGCGCTACGAACTCGGCGAGCCCGATGACTCCGGCCGCTGCCGTCCGGTTGCCATTGAGGGCAGTGAATTCGAAATCGATCTCGATACCGTCATCGTCGCCATCGGCAACGACTCCAACCCGCTGATCCGCCAGACCACCCCCGGGCTTGAAACCAACAAGTGGGGCAACATCATCGCGGATGAAAATGGAAAAACCTCACTCGACCGGATTTATGCCGGCGGCGACATTGTTTTGGGTGCCGCCACCGTCATTTTGGCGATGGGTGAGGGTCGTAAAGCCGCCGCCAGCATTAACGAAATGCTTGTAGAGGCCTGATCAGTCAAATTATGCTGTAAGCATTTCTAAAACAGATGGGTACAGGATTTTCATTCCAACCCTTTAAAGGGTTCTAATTTTTTATATTTAAATTCATAACACCATGGATTCCATATATTTATAAAATTAAGATTTTACACGTTTAAACGTGTATTTAAGAGTATCCTTTTCTCTAGTAAGCGTAGGGGGATCGGCAAAGTTGCCAATATCCCTTGTTCTTTAAGGCTCTGTTTGGTACAAAAATGTCACTTTTCACAATAACAATCCATTTTTGATCCTAAAGGAGCTATTGAAATGACTCAGGGCGAAAAAGAACTCGAGATCCTCTACCAGATTTCTCAGGCGGCGGCGACGCGTCCGCACACGGTTCATGAATTGATGGCCGAGGTCCTCGATATCATGGAAACCGAGCTGGGTGTTTCGCGTGGAACGCTGACCCTTCTCAAGCCGGACACCGATACGTTTGTGATTGAGGCCTCGCGCGGATTGACCGAAGAGGAAAAACAGCTCGGACAGTATAAACTGGGCGAGGGAATTACGGGTCGAGTGGCGCAGACCGGTCGCTCCGCACTGGTTCCTGATATCAGCAAAGATCCGCGGTTCCTCAACCTGACGCAGTCCCGCGCTGATAAACCGACGGCATTCATTTGTGTTCCGATTGTTCATCAGAAGCAGATTGTCGGAACGATGAGTATGGATCTGTCGATTGCAGCCGATGAAGAAGAACTTCAGCGCTATCAGCGCTTCCTTGAGCTGGTGGCCAATATTCTGGCGGAAGCGGTCGCGGGTATTCGCGAAGAGATTGAGGAGCGGGCCGGTTTAATTTCTGAAAACGAGCGGCTTCGCCGTCAGCTGGGCGATCGCTATCAGATGCACAACATCATCGGGAACTGCGGGGCGATGCGTAATGTGTATGAACAGATTGTGCAGGTCGCTGACAGCACGGCGACCGTGCTCATCCGCGGGGAATCGGGAACTGGCAAAGAGCTGGTGGCCCGTGCGGTTCACTATGGCGGCGAGCGTCGCAACAATGCCTTTGTGAGCGTCAACTGCGCCGCGCTGCCCGAGAACCTGATTGAGAGCGAACTCTTCGGTCACGAAAAAGGAGCCTTTACCGGCGCGACCCAGCAACGAAAGGGTCGCTTTGAGATGGCCAACGGCGGAACATTGTTCCTGGACGAGATCGGCGATATTTCTCCCGCCGTTCAGGTGCGTTTATTGCGGGTACTGCAGGAAAGAACCATTGAGCGCGTCGGCAGTTCGGAAAGCGTTGCCATTAATGTGCGGGTGCTTGCCGCGACCAGCCGAAACCTGGAAGAGGAAATGGCAAAAGGCACCTTTCGCGACGACCTCTATTATCGCCTCAACGTTTTCCCGATCATTCTTCCGCCGCTGCGCAAGCGGCGCAGCGATATCATGTTGCTGACCGATCACTTCCTTCAGAAATACAGCGGAATGTACGAAAAAGACATCAAACGGATTTCGACATCGGCCATCAACATGATGATGGCGTATCACTGGCCGGGGAACGTTCGCGAACTCGAAAACTGTGTGGAGCGCGCGGTGCTGACAGCTGCTGATAATGTAATTCACGGCTATAACCTGCCGCCATCGCTCCAAACCGGGGATGAGACACAAACTGCGATTCTTTCCACCGATGGGGCCGATCTGACTACGCTGGTGGAGAGCTACGAAAAAGAGATCATCATCGATGCGCTCAAGAAACACCGCGGTAACGCGGCGGCCAGCGCGCGGCATCTCCATACCACCCAGCGGATCATCAACTACCGCATCAAAAAGCTCGGCGTTCACCCCGAGAACTACAAATAAAAGGAGTGCCGGTCCGGGTTCTGGTTTTCCAATCTCTGGAAGATTGTAGTATTTCTTTTCCTCTTTTTTTGAGACAAAGGACGAATGTCAAATATTTTACTAGTCGGATGGGACGCGGCGGACTGGAAAGTCATCACGCCGCTGATGGACGAGGGCAAAATGCCCAACCTGCAAAAGCTGGTTGAGCGCGGGGTGATGGGAAACATCACCACGCTTTATCCGGTGCTTTCGCCGATGCTCTGGACGACCATCGCCACCGGCAAGCGCCCCTTTAAGCATGGTATCCTCGGTTTCTCCGAGCCGGCTCCGAATGGCGACGGCGTTCAGCCGATCACGAACTTGGCACGCAAAACCCGTGCGCTTTGGAACATCGCCAACCTAGAGGGTAAAAAGGCCAATGTCATCGGTTGGTGGCCCTCGCATCCAGCCGAGCCGATCGACGGGGTGATGATTTCCAACCATTTTCAGAAAGTTGCTGGCAATCTCAATGACCCATGGCCGATGCGCAAGGGAGCCATTCATCCGCCGGAGTTAGCGGAAAAGATTGCGCCATACCGCATTCATCCCGCGGAGCTGACTGCCGCGCACGTCGGACCGTTTGTTCCAGAGTTTGGTAAAATCGATCAGGACAAAGACAAGCGGCTAGAGTCTGTCGCCAAAATTATCGCCGAGTGCTCTAGCGTTCATGCCGCCGCCACGGCGGTGATGCAACTTGAGCCGTGGGAGCTGATGTGTGTCTATTACGATGCAATCGACCATTTTGGTCACGCCTTTATGCGCTACCATCCACCGAAGATGGCGGATGTTTCGGATGAGGACTTTGAAATTTATAAAGGCGTCGTGGAGAGCGGGTACCGCTATCACGATATGATGCTCGGCGCACTGGTTGCGCTCGCGGGCGAAGAGACGACGATCATTCTTTGCTCCGACCACGGGTTTCATCCCGACCATTTGCGTCCGTCCTCGATTCCAATCGAGCCGGCCGGGCCGGCGGTGCAGCACCGCGACCACGGCATTTTTGTGATGGCCGGGCCGGGCGTCAAACACGACGAACGCATTTATGGTGCGAGCCTGCTCGACATTACCCCGACCGTGCTTCATGCGATGGGGTTGCCCGTCGGCAAAGACATGGACGGCCGCCCGCTGGTCAACGCGTTCGACGACGGCCGTGAGGTGGAATGGATCGACAGCTGGGACAATGTGGAAGGGGAGGACGGTGCGCATCCGGCCGATATGGTGATCGATCCAATGGAAGCCAAAGAGTCGATGGATCAGCTCGTCGCGCTCGGTTATATCGACCCGCCGAATGAAGACACCGGGCAGGCGGTCAAGGAGACCGTACGCGAGCTCGACTACAACAAGGCTCGTTCTTACATGAGCGCCAATTTGCACATTGAAGCCGTTCCAATTTTGAAAGAGCTGGCCCGGGAGTGGCCCGAGGAGTTCCGTTTTGATCTGCATCTGATCAGCTGCTACCGCGCGCTTGGTCAAACCGAAGAAGCCCGAAAACATCTGCTCGCCACCTTTGAGCGCAAGCAGAAGATTGCAAAAAAATCACGGGAAGAGCTCAAGACGTGGCAGGAGGAACATAAGGACACCAAGTTCGAGGATCTAAGCGATAAAGAGAAGCACAAGCTCCGCCGTCTGCGCGGTAAAGCCGGAATGAATCCGTTTGCATTTGAATATGCCATGGCCGAACAGTTCCTTTCTGAGGAGGATGCCGAGAATGCGCTTCTTCACATTGAGAATGCCGAAAAAATGAAAAAGGATGTGCCGAGCCTATTACTACTTAAAGGAAAGGCCCTGCTTCAGCTTAAACGCTATGAAGAGGCGGAGGACGCGTTCAAAGCGGCGCAGGTGATCGATCCGGTCAATGCGGAAACGCATCTGGGGCTGTGTCGTTCCTATCTAAAACGCCGGCAGAATATGCAGGCGGCAGGCGAAGCGCTCAATGCGATCGGCCTGAAATATGATATGCCGATTGCTCACTATCTGCTCGGCACCGCGCTCCACCGGATGGGGCGACTCGTCCCCGCCATTGAGGCGCTTAACGTGGCGCTGGCGCAGAACCCCAACTTCCCCGTCGCGCTCGACCGGCTAGCATTTATTCATAAAAACCGCTTCCACGATTTGGAAAAAGCCGACGACTACCGTGCGCGCGCCAAAGCCGCTCGCAAGCAGGCTAAAGCGATGAAATCCGGAGAGTGGATTCCTAAAATTCACCCGCCGCGCAAAGGAGTGCTCGCCTCCGATGAAGAAATGCTTCCCGTTCACAGCGATGCCGTTCCGGAAATGACCGGTTCGCTCGACGAGACCGTCGTACTGGTTTCCGGCATGCCGCGCTCCGGCACGTCGATGATGATGCAGATGCTCACCGCCGGCGGCCTCGCCGCGCTGACCGACGACAACCGCACTGCCGACGACGATAACCGAAAAGGCTATTTCGAGTATGAGCCGGTCAAGGCGCTGAGCCGTCAGGTCCAATGGATGGCCGAGGCCAAAGGAAAATCTCTGAAAGTGGTCGCGCCGCTTCTGCGTCGTCTGCCGCCACCGAAGGGGTTGAAATATCGCATCATCTTCATGGAGCGCGATTTGAAAGAGGTGATTGCTTCGCAGCACACCATGATTGAGCGGCTCGGTAAGACCGGTTCGCGGCAGACCGATGAACAGCTCGAAGAAACGTTCGCCAAACAGCTCCGCATGGTTCAGAAGTTTATTTCCGCCGCCAACATCCCGGTGCTCTACGTTTCGCACCGCGATTGTATCGAAGATCCGGCGGGACAGGCAGAACGCATGAATCGTTTTCTCGGCGGAACTCTCGATGAGGCGGCGATGGCTGCTGTTGTTTCGGGCGATCTGTATCGACATCGGGCGTAAGCGCGGAGCACCCCAAAAATACCTTATGAAAGAACTGGGCTTTTTTGAATGTTAAGCGCAGTTTTAAAAAACTTT
>CAYYYX010000028.1:0-28167 GCA_964476065.1 uncultured Verrucomicrobiota bacterium
AAATTGATGCTGGCGATGGTGGTGCTTCCGCACCGATGCGACAGCTTGTCGTTTTTGAAAAAATCTTCGGAATCAAATACGTAACCGCCTGCGGATATCTCAAACTGCTCCCACTTATGGAAGCCTACCCGGTCGATCGGGCTACGGCCGAAAACTTCCACGACTTTCCACATTAGTGAATAGTTGGCCCAGAACCCGAATGCGGTTCCTGTTTCGTTTTCAGACGCCTGCATGATTTTGTAGCTCCACTCGCCGTCCGGCACATCGGGCAGGCTGACCGCCAACACGAGGTCGTTGGTCACGCTATCGCCATCCAGTGCGGTTCGTTGCAACGTGTACATCTGATCATTGGTGACAACTGTATCCCCGAAAACGACCAGGCTGCCGAACAGCGTGACCTCTTCGAAAGCTCCACTCCACGCCGTCGGAGAAACCACATGAATCAGCGGATAGGTTTTGGCCACCGGCAGGCGGGTGGCCGCCTCTACTTCCAGGCGGGCGCCGCTGGTCAGCGTGAGAGCTGCCATTGTATTGGTTGTTGCCCCATCGGCGCTCCGGCCGAGAAAAACTGAGCCGTACACATTCGAGTTCGTGGCACTGAATCGGAGAATGCCCCGGTTTGCGCCTGTAGTGCCGTCGGTCATGTTGACCGACATGCCGCCGACCGCATAAACAGCTGCGCCGCTGTCCAGCTGAAGCGTGTGGCTGTTGTCGCCCGGCTGGATATTGTCCGCATTGTTGAGGGTGATACCGCCGGCAATATCTGCCGTGGCCGCGTCGCTGAACGCGATCTCCACGGTGCCCTGCCCACCGCCGCCCGACGCGGAAAGCCTCATGTCGGTGCCGACCGTCAGGGTTGCGTGCTTGATAAAAACAAATGCAGAACCGCCCCAGCCGAGGTTAACATCAAAACTGGTGGCAACGGTCATTCCAAAGCCGTCACTAAACAGCTTGTTCCACCACCATCCGTCGGGCTGGCCGTATGAGATGGCCTGATACCAACGATCAATCGACACGTCGGCATCAAGCGTAATGTGTCCGTCTTTTTTGAGCTCGGCAATATCGGTCGCACCAGGAGCTCCGGAGCTCCAACTGGCAGCATCCGACCAGATGGCGGTTCCGCCATTCCACTCCGAAGCTCCCGCAACCGCCGCGCTGACGCAAAGCGCCATCAGGCAGGCTTCTGTTTTTCTATGCCTCAAGCTCAACACGGAACAACCTCGTTTCTGATTAATAAACGGTCTGCACGCGATAGTAGGACTGCGTGTTCACCAGCGGGGTTACCACCCAGCTGTTTGAGGTGACACCGCCCACCTCTGCAATGTTGGTCCAGACAGGACTTACCAAATTGATGCACGACTGCAGGTAATTGGTGCCGTAGGCCGGAATCCCGTCAGCCATAACTGTTACGGCATCCGATCCGCCTAAAATCGAGAGGCTATACGCCTCCGGCGGCGGATTGCTGTTTACGTTCAATACGAGGTCATTCGGAATGCCGTCCGCATCAAATGCGGTGCGTTCGAGCCGGTAGTACCAGACGGCATCGGTGTCGTTCTGGTCATAGGTGTCCTCCACCACCCATTCACCCAGCTCCACACTGTCGCCGGTCAGCAAAATTTCCTCGAACGCGCCGCTCCAGTAGTTGGTTCCCATATCGTGAATCAGGGTTTTAGAAAAATTTGCAACCGGTTCATTGGCGCATTGATCGACCTGAAGGTAGGCTCCGGAGGTCAGCGTCACATAGGTGTTCTGATTGGTGGACCAGACGTTTTCCGCATTTTTTGCGGTTCCAACAATAATAGAACCATAATGCTGGTTGTCCCACCCGCTGAACGCGAGGATTCCTTTGTTGGTCACGGAGACATCACCCTGACCGATTCCGCTGACCATATTCATGTAGAGACCCGTCAGCGTGTACACCTCCGGCGACTGATAGAGGGACAGTTTTTGTTCGCTGTTGGCTCCCTGGTTGGCGAGGTTATCGCTTGTAAAATTAATGTTGCCCATGAAGTACGCCCGGGCGCCGCCCCCGTTGACCTCCATCGTGGCGTAACCGCGCTGTGCCCAGGTGGGCGTAGAAAAATTCAGGTGGCCGTTCACGAACAACTCACTCCAAGAGGGCCCGTAAAGGTTGAACGCAGCGGAACTGCCCCACGTGGCGACCAGATTGAGATCGCCCTGAACTTCAATGTAACGGTCGGTTGCCTGGAACGTACTTCCGCCGGTTTCCTGATACCAACCGACCACGGCATTGGTGCCGGTGAGGTCGCTATCCAGTGTAATCGTTCCCGATCCTTTGATGGCCGGAGTCAGTCCATTGACTTCATTGGGAACTCCGGCGCTCCAGTTCGTGCCTGCGAACCAGTTGCCATCGTTGCCTTGCCACTCGGAATCAGCGGCCTGCACAAGGCCTGCACCCAGCAGGCCGACACATACTATTGACCATATGTTCTTTCTTTCTTTCATCACACCCTCCTTATTATCTCTCTTCAAAATTGCTATGTAACCCCGTTATTTCCGAATGATGGAAATGTTATCAACCGCCAGATTGGCAGTGCCGCCATCCGCGCACGCGACATTGAATGAAATGCGAGCCAGCTCATTTTTGACATTTGAAGTGTCGATGGTATAGGCCATGAACGAGTCGCGGCTAATCGACTGGGTTCCGATCTTTTTACCTTTGGCGATCGTGGAGCCATGTTTGTCTTTCAGCTGAATGTCTAGATTTTCGTTGGAAGAGTCTGGAAGCAGCTTTAGGTAGATAACGACCGAGTCCACATCAAAGAGACTCACCGGAGTCACATCAAACTCCACCTGTGTGTACCACGTATCTTTTGCCGTGCTGAGAGCCAGGTTCATTGAGTTGCCCTCATCCATGCCGGTGTCGAACTCAAGCTCCACTTCGGAGCCGGCTTTAATGTGGGAAACCGCCTGCATCAGCGCCGGGGTACTACCAAATCCCTCAAAGTCCTGAATAACATCTTCCGCCATAACCGCACCGCCCAGTAATGCGCACCCCGCCGCCAACATAAGAATCCGATTCGTCTTCATGATTTCTCCTCCTTTGGTTGTTGCTTTCCTTTTTCTCTAGAACGTCATATTCAGGCCAATCTCCAGCAGGTAGCGTTTTTTCTGCCCGTTGTCGGTATAAGTGTCGTAGGCCTTGCCCGGCCAGAACTGCCCCAAATTGATTGAGAGATATTTGTTGTCAGAAATAAAATAAACCGCCTCCAGGTCAAGCTCAGATCCTTCGCCCAGCTCGTCGGAACGTTGCAACTCCCACCAGGCATCGCCCCATTCCGGGTGAGCGGCAAAATATGGGTTGGGTTGCCAGCCGAATTCTTTTTCGATTCGGCGAAAATACGAATAGAAAGCGCCCAGTTGGAGTTTTTTGAGCGGACGAATGGTGACACCGCCGTGAAGGACATGCAGGTTTCTGCGCGGGCCGCGAACACGGCCCCATTTGATGTCACTGTAAAGAAGATCGCCGTCCATGGTGTCGAAGTTTTCGGAAAGATATCCATACTCCAGCCGGAACTCCGGCTTCAGCGGCGCGTCGTTAAACTTCTGTTTTGCGGCAAGATACCCGCCCAGCTCATTGCGGTCATGACGTTCGGGATCGCCCGGCCCGTACCCTTCCATATCCTGAACCTCTTCGTCGCTGAACTGAGTAACAATTTCCCCCTGCAGGCTGAACCCGTTGTCGTAACTCAACCCGCCGCGCATCCCGACTGAGGTCGTCTGCAGAAACGGATAGGCCTCATCTCTTAAAAACGTGTACCCCTCCAGAAACCACGGATTGGAGCGCCAGCCGACAATCACGCCGGCCACAGAGCTGAAATAGTCATCCTCACCTTTCGCAATAACAACGTCATCTTTATTGAGCGACAGATCCGGATGATAGCCGAACACGCTGTCGTCACGGGTTCCGGCGAACACGTCAACATAGAGCCCCTCTTTATCCCCGTAGCGCAGGCGCACCGCATCATAAGCTTTTTCCCACTCCCCCATCAGAAAGGCGCGTCCGGACGTGATGGTCTGGCGTCCGACCTTGAGCGACAGCGGCCGGTCGGCGAGATTGTTGATTTCGAGATACGCGCGGTTGAGACCGGCGTAGCGATCCTCTCGGTCATTATTCGTCACATAAACAAATTCACCCTGAACAAAGATTCGCACGTTTTCCGACAGTTGGAAATTCAGCGACGGATAAAGTCCCGCCTTCAGGCGCTTGTCACCGATCCAATAGTTGTCGCGCTCGCCCTTCACCCAGACCCATGCGCCCGGCGTAACCGTCACGCCGCCCGACTCTTGTCCGAGCTCACTGATGGATGCATCGACACGATAAAACCGCACGGGTTTTCCATCCAGCTCCAGCTCGGACTCCAGCTTCAGGTAGGACGGAATATTCTTAAACAACTCATCGGTACAGGTGTTTTCATCGTCGTAGACCACCACCATGGTGATTTCACGGTCCTGCAGAAGACGCTCCTTCTGCCACTCGTATTTCTCACCTTCCCAGGAGCTCACGCTTTCCCAGGCCATCGAATTAATATGACCGTGGTCGCACAGAATCACCTGATCTAATACCAGCGCCTCAATGGCTTGATCGGTTTTTTCATCTGCCCGACCGGCCAAAACCAGAATCACCAGGCAAAGTGCTACGCATCCAATCATCTCTTTTTTCATTCTCTCAGCCCCTTTTACCTACTTCATCAAATCAAATACAGCAACCGTCACACTGGATGCTGGAAGCTCAGCCATCCATTCGCCCCGAACCGTTTCGCGCGGCAGCTCTTCAGAAATACCGATCGCATCAAAACACTGCGTTCTGAAGAGCACGGCCTGATCTGCACCGGCCAGCTGAATGCGCTGAACCTGTCGCTCCTGCGATGCGTTGACTACGGCGACCACCACCTTTTTACGGTTCACAAACGCCGCCACATACGCGCCCGACCTGTTTTCCGTCTGTAGCGTCCAAAAGCCGGATGTCAGTTCCGGCAGCAGAATTTTGAGCGCGTTAAAGATCGGCTTGCGCGGATAACCGTCTTCCATTTTACCCATCAGCCCCCAGCCAGCGGACTCCCACCACTGGTCGGCCATCTGCCAGACCAGCACGGTGTTGAACCCGGCGTTCAGGTGCGACAGCAGATCTTCGATCACATGCACGGCATACGGAACCGTATCCACCGCCGTATTATAAAAATTCTTCGCGTGGTCGCCGTATTCCACTCCATCGATCACAAAATCCTTCGCCAGAAACTCCGTCAGTATCCGCAGCTTTTTGCGTTTCGGATCTTTGGCATTGGCTGACTTCATGAAGCCGCCGCTCGACTCCCGCACATAGTCCGAACTGTGCGAATCGGGTCCGTTCCAGGTCCAGCTATGAATAGAAAACGCGCCCAGCGCATCGACGGCCTCTTCGTCGAGCGCATCGACCCACTCGTCGGATCCCCCGACGTCAATATGTGCGCGGCCCGGCCCGACAATCTGTACGCCGTCCAGCCCGTAACGATCCAGTTCTTCCCGCACCACCTTAACGATCTGGTTATAGGTTTTCGGAGAGATATAAGAATCCCAATTGCCATCGGGTTCGTTGAACAGCTCAATGCCGTCCGGCACAAAACCCTGGTCGGCATACGCCTTCATTCCGGCGGCCCACAGACGGGCGACATCCCCGGCATGCTTTTCCTTGAACTTTTTACCGTCTCCCATCCAGATCTCCGGCGCGCCGTAGCTGACCATCATGAACTTCAGGCCCTGCGCCTTCTTGATCGCCCACACGTATTTAATGCGATCCCACTGCGTGACTTCGGTAAAATAATCGACAATCTGTTCGGCTGACAGGTCGGGCTGGTCGAACGTGCGAACGCCTTCCAGATTCAGGCGCACCCATTTCATTCCGAGTTCGTCCATCACCGACAGCGCACCGGGGTCGCCCGTCCAGGCATTCACACCAAACCCTTCCACGGCGTACAGCGGCTGGTCGAGATGCACCGTCGACTCGCCGGTCGGCTCCAGTACAACTGGATCAAAAACAAGCGTCACAAACCCGTCGCCCGGAATCGTCAGCTCCATGGTTGTTCCAATGGTTGTTTTCGGGGTCGTTGTGCAGAGCTCCCCGTCTGAGAATTCATGGCGGCGAACCAGGCGCACAGCGGCACTGTTATTCAAAACCAGCTTCGTGGCAGAGGTCTCATCCGAATGATTCGCCACGCAGACCACCGTCCGGCTGCCGTTTTTCAGTGCCGCGGCATACAACGGACTGCCCGCTTCCTGCACGGTTTCCAATGTTCGGAACCCTGCGGCAACTTCCGGGAAAAAGCCTTTGAGCGCTTTATAAATCATCTGCTCCCGAGCGCCGTCTTCGAGGCGGGTGTACGCACCAAAATTGGTTTCCTCCCATGGAATATCTGCCAGCTGCCAGTAGACCAGCACATGTGCGCCTTCATTCAAAAACGACAGCGCGTTTTCGATCACGCGAGTACACCACGCCGGATGCTGCGCTGCAGTTTTTCCGCGATAGGCATCACGCGGAGATACATACTCTGTGTCATGAAATGTTTTGCAGAACGTGGCGAATTCGGTGATGAGAATCGGCTTTTCGTTCAGCGCGTCCTGCTTTTTAACCGAGGCCATAAATCCGTTTTTAAATTCATCGCGCACGGCGGCAGCGGATTCGGTGCGATGCCACTCAAAGCCGTGCAGCGACCACGCGCCGAGCGCGGCCGCGCCATCGGCGTCGAGGCTTTCTGCCCACTTGTCCGGACCGTGAAGGTCGACGTGCGCCAACCCCGGGCCGCAGATTTCAATATCCGTGTAGCCAAGCGCATCCAACTCTTTGCGCACCAGTTTGACAACGACGTTGTAATCACTCGGGCGGCAGCCGCCGTTCCAATCGCCATCCGGCTCATTAAACAGTTCCAGATAACGCGGTTTTAGGCCGCTTTTCACAGCATAACGAACCGCGCCAGCCCACATTTGGGCGAAGGCTTCAAGCTTGTCAGATGGCAGTTTTTTCTCCGCATCGAGCCAGACATCGGGAACGCCGAAGCCGGTCAGGATGGCTTGCGCGCCGTTGCGGTTGAGCATTGCACCCGCCGCAGCGAGGTCTTCTTTTGCAACCGCTTTGCGGAAATAGCGATAGAACGCAGGCAGGCTCGGCTCTTCGACCGTGCACTCTTTCATGCCCGTCATGCCCAGCCGCACCCAGCGAATTCCAAGCTCTGGAAAAGCACTCTCGAGCTCTTCATGCCCCAGCCACATCTGGGTACCGAAGCCGAGAAACTCCTGTTTCTCTTTTTGAACATCCACTGTAATCGCCGCCTGTGCAAACCCTGACAGGAGCAGGCCGGCAATAAAAATCTGTTTGATGAAGCACATGGGTTTCTCCCTTATTTGAGCAGACTGATCATTTCATCAACGGTGGTAAAGCACAGCGCGGTCACGGTGTCGGCCGCGCCGTAGTAGATGGCCAGACGGCCGCTTTTGGCATCGCACAGCGCCGCGCAGGGGAAAATTACGTTGGAGACTTTTCCGGTCACTTCATAATCCATTTCAGGGCAGAGCAACGGCTCCTGCAGGCGCGCCAACACCTTAGACGGATTGTCACGGTCGAGCAGAGCGACCCCCATGCTGTAGATGAACCCGTTACAGGTGCCGATCACACCATGATAGAAAACCAGCCAGCCTTCCGAAGTTTCAATCGGAACCGGACCGGCTCCGATTTTAACGGCTTCCCACCACTTTTCACCGACGCCCATCACATAGCGATGTTTGCCCCAGAAGCACATGTCCGGGCTTTCACTCAAATAGATGTCGCCGAACGGCGTGTGGCCGGCGTCGCTCGGACGGCTCAGCAACGCAAAATTTCCGTTGCTCTTGCGCGGGAAAAGCACGCCATTGCGGTTATAGGGAAGAAAGGCATTTTCGAGCTGCGTGAAGGTTTTGAAATCCTTTGTCGATGCCAGCCCAATAGTCGGACCGTGGTAGTGATTGCACCACGAAACGTAATAGGTGTCTTCGATTTTACAAACGCGCGGATCATAGGCGTATTCAATGTGGCGCAACGCCTCTGGAGCCCCCTCAAACTGAATCGGATCGTCGTCAATGTCCCAGTTCAGTGCATCCGCGCTGCGACCAAAATGAAGATATGGCATATTACATTTGTGGTCGGCACGGAACACGCCGACATAGCCCCCTTCGTACGGCACGATCGCACTGTTGTAGACGGTCGGGGCCGACGGGATCGGGTTCCGGGCGATCACCGGGTTGGCACTGTAGCGCCAGACCGGCTCGTTGCTACCGCTAGGACGCTCTTCCCACGGCATATCCGGCAGATTCTGCTCTCCAAAAATTTGCACACTCATTTTTCTCTCCAGGGTTTTTAAATTTGGCCGCGGCGCCGTTCGAGTTCGGCTCGATTTTCCCCGGCTTTCTTTTCCGTAATGGAATACAGGGCGGTCATCACGCCGGCGATCAGCAGAATGACGGTCGGGACAACGGTCAACAACACGCGCATTTTAAAAATAACGGCGGCGGGTTGGTCGCCTTTCAGCGCCGGGTCGTATCCGGAAAACGTCGCCATATAGCCGCATAGAATAAAGACCAACGAAAAGCCGAGTTTGACCAGCCACCCATAAACTGCGGTGTACATTCCTTCGCGGCGATGACCGGTTGTCAGCTCATCCTCATCGCACACATCGGCCAGCATCGCGTTGACCAGAATCCACACGCAGGCCAATCCCGGCGCGGCAAACAGTTTGCAAAGCAGGAACATATACGGCCACTGCGGATTGTAAGCAATCCAGGTGGCCAGATAGGAGCAGACCGCCAGCCCGATCCCGATCAGCAACGTCTGCTTTTTGCCGATCCGCGTCGCTACGCCGGACACCACCGGAATCAGCAGCAGGCTCAAAATCTGATAAAACCAGTTTCCGAACATATGCAGTTTCGAGGCCGCCTCTTGCGTTTCGTAGACATAACACGACAGCAAATAGCCCTCGAACGGGCCGGTCAGGTAAATCCCGAGAATCACCGTCAGCGTCAGTCCGGCAAGCAGCAGGAAAGAGCGGTTTTTAATCGTGGTCATAAACCCGCTGACCAACTTGACCTTTTCCTTGCCCTCTTCGCGCACCCGCTCCTTGGCAAAAATTGCCGGAATTAAACCGCTCACCAGAATCACACCGCCAAGAATCAACGTTTCAATACGCAACCCACGCATCTGGTCGCCGCCGCCAAGCTTAAATGACAGCCACCACATGCTGGCCACCAGCAACCCGCCGATGTTGTTAAAAAACGATCGCCAGGCCTGCACGCGGGTCCGTTCGTTGTAGTCCGGCGAAAGCTCCAGCCCGAGCGAAATCCACGGCACACTAAAAATGGTGTAAGCCGTGTAGTAACAAAGCGCGAGAATAAGAAAATAGTGCCCGAGAGCCTTTGGAGAAAAGCAGGCAGGTGGCATCCACATCAATGCGAAAAAAATCGTACAAAGCAATGTGCCCAGAAAAATGAACGGTCGACGGCGGCCAAACCGGGTGCGGGCATTATCAGAAATATGCCCCATCAGAGGGTCGGAGAAAGCATCCCACAAACGCGGAATCCCCATCGCCCACCCGATCACAGTGGCGGGCACACCCAGCGCCATGTTGTAGATCGGCATCGCCAACATGTTCAGCGAATTATTCATAAAACAATCCGCCAATGCACCGCTTCCCCAAATCACTTTCTGGCTGCGCTTCAACTGATTTTCCTGCCTTTTCTCGCTCAAATAAAACCCCTATCTCTCATTGAGTGGAACGGGTATACCACCACCAAAATCCTTTGTAAAAGTATTTTTACAAATATATCAACCGGCGCTCTCAACAGAAGGCATGTTTAATTATACTTGAGCAATCGACCCCCGCTCGACCAGTTCGCAACCGAAGCGCAAAACCTGGCGCTCAACCGAAACAGTGCCGTTGATTCTGCCGACCAAAAGGCGAGCGGCGGCCCGGCCAATTTCCAGCGGCTGCTGCCGAATGGTGGTCAATCCGGGACGCAACTCGCTCGTCTTCAGCAAATCTGCATAACCCATAACCGAAATATCCTCAGGAATGGACACTCCCTTTTCAAGAGCGACAGAATAGAAAATGGCGGCCATTGCATCCGTAATGCAGAAAACGGCAGTCGGCTTATAATCGCCCTCCAGAATTTCAACGCAAGAGGCATAAATCGCATCCGGGTGATCCTCGGGTTTACAAACGCGCACCTCGACCCCCCGCTCTTCCAGACCGGAAACTGCTGCGCTAGTGCGCTGACCAGACCAATCATCCAGATTCTGCGTCTTGCGGGACAAGACCACAACTCGACGATGTCCACGCGAAGCCAGATGCTCCGCGACCAACCCCCCGCCCTGCGCCTCATCGGTCTCCACCGTGTCGCCCACTCCCCCGGGCAGTTCTGCGTCGATTACGACCGCAGGCAACTCACGATCCAGCCACTCCTTAAAATGGCGAGCATAGGTATCTGCGATCACCGGCCATAGAATGAAGCCCTCTACGCGACGGTCGATCAAGCGGTGGATTTGCTGCAAGCCATCGTCTGTCGCTTTCTCGGAATGAAAAAAGTTTTCCTCGTTCTGGCCAATCCACAGTGTAATAGGCACATAGTCGTTTGCCGCGAGCTCCATATGAATTCCCGCCAGGATCTTGGTGTAGTAGGAGTCATACGGTGGAACCAACACGCCAATCATATTCGACTTTCCCGACTGAATGCCTTTGATAAGCGCATTCGGGCGCCAGCCTAAATTTTCCGCACTCGCCTTCACCCGCTTCTGCGTATCGCGGCTATAGCGTTCGCCCTTACCAGACAAAACCAGCGACGCGGTCGGAACCGACACGCCTGCCGCCTGCGCCACATCCACCATCCGCGGCGTCCCCTTAACCTTATTGCTTGCCATAACGCCCTCCAAAACCCCTTTTATAAGGGCAACACCCACACTTGCACCACAAAAAATCCGGAATTTCCAAACATTGGAAACTCCGGCCTCTTTTTTCACAAGGTCTGGAAACTACAGTTCAGCGGCTTTTGCCAAAGCGGTAATCACATCCCACTGCTTGCCAGCGATCTGCTGCTTGGTGGCGAGCCACGATCCGCCAATGGCGCTGATGAGGAGTATCGAGAAAACCCGCAAACTCGGTTACGCGATCGACGATGAAGAATATATCCTCGGAGTCCGCTGCATTGCCGCATCGGTGTTTAATGCCTTCGGAAAAACGCTTCCAAAACCATCGCAGCCGTCGGCATCACCGCCTCCACCAGCACGTTCCCAAAAAGCAAAATTCCCAGCAGGTTAAAAAAACTAAAAGTTGCCGCGTCGGAAATCTCCGCCAATATGGGGCTCAGTCACTAAACTTTTCCCGGGCTGCCCACAGGCCGAGCGCGGGATTGGAGATATAGAAAACCTCTTCGCCATCCGGCATCGTGTTGAAACCGTTCTTAAGCATTTCCGGATTATAGCGCGCGACCATCTCATCATACGGCGCGGCCTCAAACCCGACCGAGCGGATTTCTTCCAAACTCATGTCCGGACCGGGACAATACGTAATTGAGAAACGGCCCTCGGACGAACCGTGAATCAAATGAGCCGCCGCACCGAGATTCGAACGTAGCTCCTCGTCGTCCTCGACGGACTTCAAGGTCGCGGGCGTTCCTTTGTATCCAAATTTACGGATCAACTTGTCAATCGTCGGATCTTCCCCGAACTCCTTAAGCGCGGGGGCCAACACAATCAGCTCGCCGCCGTCGGCAATCGCCATGCGGGTGCGATAAACCGATTTGTTGCCGAGCCAGGTGCTCTGAAATTCGTGCGGATCCAGATAAACCACCACCTTCTTCGGCTCACGATCAAGCAGCGTAATGTTCACCGCGCGCGCCAGCTTGCAGGCTTCGTTGTAGCACTCCACATCGTCACTGGCATAAAACCCGCGCATGTGCATTTTACCGGTACTGTAGTCCTGCTCCATCACGGTCAGGATATAAGTAATCGGCAGATCACTCAGATAGGTATCGACCGCGTGATTGAACAGCTTCCGAACCGGCGTATCAGTCCGCCCGAGAATCGTCTCCATGTTGCAAACCGCGCCGAGAAAATGCGACTTGTTGATAATGTCCGACCCGCCCGCGCCAACGACGATGTTCTTGGTGTAATTGGCCATGCCGACCACTTCATGCGGGACCACCTGCCCGACTGACAAAATCAAGTCGTAGCCGTCGAACAGCATTTTGTTCACTTCGACCCCGACCGTGTAATCCACTTTGCCGCCGGAAAGTTCGGAGAGCATCTCGCCAGACACCTCGCCTTTATGAACCACTCCATTACGCCAGTCATGTACCTTGAAGGCATCGAGCGGAATGGTGTTGCCGTACATCATACGGAGCTGCTTCTCCGTCATCGGATTATGCGTTCCAAGGGTTGGAAGAATGTCGACCTGCACGCCTTCGGCGGTCAACTTTTCGTAGACCATCGCCGTAATCGGCCCGGCCATTGAATTCAGCCGCGTATGATCCGGCGGCAGAATAAGGCAACTGCGTTGCGGCACAGATTTTCTTCCAATGTTTGGAAACTTTTCTTCCAAGCATTGGAAAACTAAATCACGCAGTTCGTCCTGCGTGATCGAAACGTTCTCTCCGAATTGACTGATCATGTTTTCCCTAACGTAGACGAGGCTTCCAGCCTCGTTCGGTTTCACAATACGTTTCGCTCTTGCCAACGAGGCTGGAAGCCTCGTCTACACTACACAATATACGTAGAGGCTGCGGTGTCGCCGCCACGGCCGGTCCAGTTGGTGTGAAAGAATTCGCCGCGCGGTTTGTCGACGCGCTCGTAGGTGTGTGCACCGAAATAGTCGCGCTGCGCCTGCAGCAGGTTCGCGGGCAGGCGGGCGGCGCGGTAGCCATCAAAGTAGGCCAGCGCTGCGCTGATGGCGGGCATCGGAATACCGAGTTCTACGGAGGTCATGATGACACGGCGCCAAGCCGCTTGTGCATTTTCAACCGCGTCTTTAAAGAACGGAGCGAGCAGCAGGTTGACGAGGTCGGGATTGGTGTCGAACGCCTCTTTTATGTTTCCGAGGAAAACCGAACGAATAATGCAACCGCCGCGCCACATCAGTGCGATTTCGCCGTTTTTTAGTTCCCAGTTGTACTCTTTGGCTGCTTCGCGCATGAGCTGATAACCCTGTGCATAGGAAACGATTTTGGAGGCATAGAGCGCCTGCTTGAGATCGGCGATCAGCGCGGCCTTGTCGCCGTCGAATTTCACATTCGGGCCGCTGAGCACCTTGGAGGCTTCAACGCGTTCGTCTTTGAGCGCAGAGAGGCAGCGTGCAAAAACGGCTTCGCCGATGAGGGTCAGTGGTTGACCCAAATCTAGAGCGGAAACGGCGGTCCATTTGCCGGTTCCCTTCTGCCCGGCGGTATCGAGAATCTGATCGATCACGGCTTCGCCGGCTTCGGTTTTGTAGCCGAGGATATCGCGGGTGATTTCAATGAGATAGCTATCGAGCTCACTGGTGTTCCACTCGGTGAGCACCTCGTGCATCTCTTCATTGGAGAGACCGAGGCCCTCTTTCATCATCTGGTAGGTTTCGCAGATCATCTGCATGTCGCCATACTCGATGCCGTTGTGAACCATCTTCACAAAGTGGCCTGCGCCATCGGAACCGACCCATTCGCAGCAGGGTTCACCCGCATCGGTCTGTGCGGAAATCTTCTGGAAAATCGGCTTCACAGCCTCCCACGCGGCGGGCGAACCGCCGGGCATGATGGATGGGCCGAGCAGTGCGCCCTCTTCGCCACCAGAAACCCCGGTGCCAATGTAGAGCAGTCCTTTACTTTCGACGTACTCGGTGCGGCGGATGGTGTCGGGGAAGTGCGAGTTGCCGCCATCGATGATGATGTCGCCCTCTTCGAGGTACGGGATCACCTGATCAATAAAACTGTCGACCGGCGCACCGGCTTTAACGAGCATCATCACTTTGCGCGGGCGTTCGAGCGAGGCGCATAACTCTTCGATGCTGTGCGCACCGATGAAGTTTTTATCCGCACCGCGGCCGGCGATAAATTTATCTACTTTTTCGACCGTGCGGTTAAACACCGCTACGGTGAACCCCTTGCTTTCCATGTTGAGAACGAGGTTTTCGCCCATCACGGCCAATCCAATCAATCCGATATCTGCTTTCATAATCAAAACTCCTTCGTTGTTTTTCTATGGAGTGTTGGAGTGCGGGAGTAATGGAGTATTGGCTCTGCGCTGTGCATGCCGACTCCCCTACTCCACCACTCCCATACTCCACTACTCCATCGTTCCCTATCTCTTAACTCGTGCGTTGCCGTCCCAAATGCTCCAAAGCTGATCCTCATCTGCGGGCTGAGCGTAGTCGGTCAGCATGGTGGCGGCAAGCGCCCCGCTGGCCCAGCCGAAGCGGGCACACTTTTTGACATCCCATCCTTTGAGAATTCCATAAAGGAGACCGCCGACAAATCCGTCGCCGCCGCCGATGCGGTCGAGCACGCCGATTTCACGCGGTTTGATGACCTCCCACTCCTTGCCGTCGGTAACCAACGCGCCCCACATATGGCTATTAGCAGAAACCACTTCACGAAGCGTTGTTCCGAAATAGGTCGCATTGGGATAAGCGGATTGAACCCGGCCAATCATTTCTTTGAAGCCGTCAATTTTTTCATCGAGTCCGCTCCCTCCGGCCGCCGGTCCTTCAATGCCGAGGCAGAGCTGAAAGTCCTCTTCGTTACCGATCAGGATGTCGCTCAGGGAAGCGATCTCAGCAAACGCGTCGGCCAGTTCTGTTTCCCGACCCTTCCAAAAACTCGCGCGGTGGTTGAGGTCGAACGAAATCAACGAGCCGTGTTTTTTGGCGACCCGTGCAATATCTAGACAGAACTGACTGGTCTTGGGCGATAGTGCGGCGATGAGTCCCGATAGATGAACAATCGTGGCGCCTTCTTCACCGAAGATTCGATCCAGGTCGAAATCATCCACACAAAGCTCGCGGCCGACTTCGCCGGCGCGGTCGTTCTGAACTCGCGGCCCGCGCGATCCCCATCCGCTATCGGCCATGTTGATCTGATGGCGGAAACCCCAGGGATTATCCTGCTCGAACTCCGGCCCTTCAAAATCCATCCGGCGGCTTCCAAGGTTGTCCTTAATGAAATGTGCCACCGGACTGTCTTTGACAAACGCAGTCAGCACGTTGACCGGCATGCCCAAATAGGAGGCAACACTGGCTACGTTGCTTTCCGCGCTGGTGGCCTGCATCTTAAAGGTGTCGCTGCTATGAAAAGGTTGAGATGCAACCGGCGTCAGCCGAACCCCCATGCTGGTGGGAACGATCAGGGAATATTTTTTTGATGTGTTTTTTGTCATGTTTAGACTCCTGTATATGCTGAAAACCCGCCGTCGACAGGGACGATAACGCCGGTGACGAATTTGGCGGCATCGGAGAGCAGATAGTGAATGGTGCCATAAACCTCGTCCTGTTCGCCGAAGCGGCGGAACGGGGTTTTGTTGATGACCTGCTGGCCGCGTTCGGTGTAGGTGCCGTCTTCGTTGATGAGCAGCGCGCGGTTCTGGTTGCTGACAAAGAAACCGGGAGCCAGCGCACAGACGCGGATTTTATCGCCGTACTTGAGCGCCATCTCGGTGGCCATCCATTTGGTGAAGTTGTCGACCGCGGCCTTGGCGTTGGAATAGCCGAGTACGCGAGTAAGGCACTGCGCGGCGGACATCGAGGAAAAGTTGATGACACAACCGAAACCCTGAGCTTTAAATGCCTTGGCGAAGGTCATCGTTGGCATGACCGTTCCCTTCAGGTTGAGGTCGAGTACTTTGGAGTAATCGTCGATTTTCAGATCGAATACATCCTGATCGGGGCCGATGGTCGCGCCGGGCATATTGCCTCCGGCGCCGTTGATGAGCACATCGATGCGGCCGATGTCAGTCATGATTTTTTTGTACACACTGTCGAGCGCGTCCTGATCAAGCACGTTACAGGCATAGCCGCAGCAATTATCTGAAATCTGCTTTGCCTCTGCAACAACTTCATCGACCCGCTCCTGCCGGAGATCCAGATAGATTACATACGCGCCCTGCTCCTGCAGGTATTTAGCCGTCCCGCCTGCCAGTACGCCGGCAGCGCCGGTCACCGCAATCACTTTGTCCGATATGTCGAAAAGATGGTTCATGAGCTCTCCTTTTGTTATTGCCTCAATGGTTTGAGATAAACCTTTCATCACATTTCCGCAAGCGAAAACTTGCTATTTTTTGATCAAAAAACCACTATCTCAAACAATTGAGGAGAGAAAAAGAATGGAATAGTGGAAAACTGGAATAATGGAGTAATGATTTTCCAATGCCTGGAAGCGTTCTCCCTCTTCAACACTCCATCCTTCCAGTATTCCAACATTCCAGAGGTGTTCCTATGGCAGTTAGTCAAAAACAGATTGCAGAGAAGCTGGGCGTATCGATCGCTCTGGTTTCCCGAGTGCTTTCGGGCAAAGCGGCCGAAATCGGCATCGCGCCCGACACCATTGAGCGGGTTATGAGTGCCGCACAGGAAATGGGCTACGTTCCCAGCGCCGCCGCCCTCTCCTTAAAAGGAAAATCCACCCGCACGATTGGCGTTGTGGTCTACGACTTTAAAGATCCTTTCTTCGGAGCCATCATTGAACAACTCCAGATTCAGGCCCACGAGCATAACTATTCACTGATTCTGGCCGGGTTTCTTAACCGTATCCCCGACGAGCAGGATTTGCAGTCGCTCCACAAATACGCGCTCGACGGACTGATCGTGATCGGAACCGATCTAAATGCCGAGTGGTTGAGTAACTTTCAAAACATGCCGGTCGCACGCATCGGGCACGGCGGCCCCGACGAACGGAGCGTCCGCGTGACGGTGGATGAGGACCAGGCGGCCCGCCTGCTGATCGGCCACATCATCGAAAGCGGACGGAAGCGCCCGCTCTATGTTTCTGCAAATCTGCCCGCCCACCGCATCCGCCAGCAAGCCCTCAAGCGGGCCGCCTCGGCTCGCAACATCGAACTGCTCACTGAACAATTCTCTGGATGGGAGGCCTTCGAGGCCGGGGCGCAACTCGCCGGCCTGCATCGTGACGCCGACGCGCTGATTTGCGCGACCGACCAGGTCGCCATGGGCGCACTGCACGCCCTGCACGATGCGGGAATCGCTGTGCCGGAAGACATCGTCGTGACCGGCTTTGATGGCATCGCCGCCGCTGGGCAGTTCATCCCCTCAATCACCACCATCAGTCAGCCCATCGAACAGATTGTAAAACAGGCCTTTGCGACCGTGATTCAGCCCGTCCAGCCGCAGGAAATCCTCCTGCCCGGCCAACTGATCGTGCGCCAAACCGCGTGATTTCCCCACCTCACCGACAACACCGCTGACGGGCGTCGAACTCAACAGGCCATTGATCTCAAGTAAATTCTGTACGGTCGGCGCAGCGCATTGTTTTGCGAGGCATCCCGTTCATAAGCAAGCGGAGGGCGGGTTTCTCTTTTCCAATGCTTGGAAGAGCTGGGCGGCGGTTTTCCAACCCTTAGAAACCCCGCTTCACATTTTTCCAATGCTTGGAAAACGAGCCGCCGATCATCGAGACGGATACTTTTTGAAATGATCGGCCTGCCCGAAGATTTCTTTATAGTGTGCGCGGCCAACCTCTCCCAATTTCCACTTTTTTGCTGTCGAACACAGAAGCCTGTCGCAAGATCGGCTCTCTGCAGACAGTCAGGATGCCGGGCCAACTTTCGGTGCGAATGGGCGTAAAAAATCAAAAGGCGAACCCGGAACGAGTTGCCGTTCCCGCTGGTCTCTTCTTTTCGGAAATACGAAAAGCACTTTCGCCTGCGGCTCAGGTCGCCTTAAGAAAGTTTGGTGCACCGAGCGGGATGGAAATACGAACCCATTCTCCGTTCGCCACATCCCCGCAGGTACCGAACGGGATAGAAATACGAAAAGCGAAAAACCAGGCAAGACCTGCTTCAGGGAGAAGAAACAAAATTGACCCATCTAACACAATCTGCGACCCTTCCCGTATGACATTAATTGACCAACACCAGAGTGAGCTTGCGCAAGCCTGCAGCACCTATAAGGTAAAAAAACTGTACGCCTTTGGCTCCGTGCTATCCGACCGCTTCAACGAGAAAAGCGATGTGGACCTGGCTGTTGATTTTGATCGGGATAGTTTCGAGGGAAGTTTTCTTCAATTTTTGAACTTCAAAAATACTCTGGAAGAAATTTTCCACCGGCATGTGGACCTTGTCCCTCTAGGCAGTATTCGGAACCAAGTTTTTCTGCGCACATTGAATCAAACAAGGCAATGTATCTATGCCGCATGACCCGCAAAAGCTCATTGAAGATATCCGTATCTCCATTCGCGAAATCAATGATTTTGCGACGGGAAAAAGTTCAGCGACTTTGAGTCCGCCCCGTTGCTCCAACGCGCCATTGAGCGAGAAATGGAAATCATCGGAGAGGTCCTGAATCGCCTGATTCGAATCGACGAAGAAAAGCTCGAAGAAATCATCCCGGAGTATCGCTCTATCGTCGGACTGCGAAATATCATCGCCCATGGCTATGACGTTGTGGATCCCATGGTCGTCTGGGACGTTGTCATCAACCACATCCCTGTTCTGTCCGATCAAATTGAGCGGTATATTTAAAAGGACAACTCCGCGCTTTCGATAAATCTGCGTTTTCCTATTCGGAAAGCGTCAGTTTGTTACCGGAATCAAACCACTGCTGAAGAATGATTTTGCAGTATTTGCTTTTTGAAATGGACATAGAGGAGGAGCGGCGCTCCAGCTCATTGGCCATTTTTTTCGGCATGTTGATTCCGATGGTTTGGGTGCCTTTTCCGATTGAATTGGTTGTCATTTTACTATCTCTTGTTTGGTTTACTTCTTACAAATGGATATCCATTTTTCGAGTGCCGCCTGCCAGGCTTCGACATCCTGCGGCTCATAGACCTTCGACTCGTCGGCAAAGGAGTTGCGGATGATTTCGCGGCCTTCGGCCAGCGAGGCGATATCGCCCATGGCGAACATCTGCATGATGATGTTGCCGATGGTGGTGGCCTCAATCGGGCCGGTAATCACCTTGCGCCCCGTTGCATCGGCCGCAAATTGGTTAAGGGTCATGTTTTTGCATCCGCCGCCGACAATCCGCAGCACATGCAACGTCCGGCCGCTCACTCGCTCAAGCGTTTCGAACGTATCCGCATACAGCAATGCGAGACCTTCGTACGCAGCCCGTAGAATTTGCCCGTGTTTCTCAGGCTTGCCCTGCCCGGTGCGGACGCAGGCATCTTGGATGCGGGCCGCCATATCGCCCGGTGACAAGAAGGCATCATCGCTCGGGTCGATCAGGAATTCAAACGGTTTGGACAGCAGTGCCATCTCCGCCATCTCATCCCATGTGTAATCAAACCCCTGCTCCGCCCAGACACGACGCAGCTCCTGAATGATCCAGAGTCCGGAGAGGTTTTTAAGGAAGCGGATCGTGTCGCACACTCCGACTTCATTGGTGAAGTTGGCGGCCAGCACATCGTCATTGATGATCGGTTCCGGCAACTCGGTACCGAGCAGCGACCAGGTGCCGGAGCTGAGGAAGGCACAGTGCTCATTCGGCATGACCGGCACGGAGGCAAAAGCGCTTGCTGTATCGTGTCCGCCGACAGCGACAACGGACAAGCCGCTGGTTTCGCCAATGACGGTGCCTGGATCAACCAGCTCCGCAAACAGGTCCGTGCGAATACCCAATTTTTCGAGCAGGTCGAATGCCCAATCTTTGGTGACCGGGTTGTAGAACTGCGAGGTGCTCGCAATGGTACGTTCCGCCACCATTTTCCCAGTCAGCCAATAGCTCAGAAGATCCGGAGAGAACAACATCTTGTCAGCCACCTGATACTGGACAGAACCCTCTAAAGACATCGCCATGTATTGATAGAGCGAGTTGAGCTCCATAAACTGAATACCGGTCTGGGCAAACACCTCTTCTTTCGGAACTTTTTCAAACACCTTTTCGAACATGCCGACGGTTCGGCTGTCGCGATAGTTGACGGGATTACAAAGCAGCTTCCCATTGGCATCGAGAAGGCCGGAGTCGACCCCCCAAGTGTCGATTCCCATCGAAACAAGGCCGTCGCCATATTCCTTTTTCGCGAGGGCGATCCCTTCCTGAATATTCCGAAACAGATGAACAAAATCCCAGAAGAGCCTCCCGTTAATTTCTGTCGGTCCGTTCCAGAACCGGTTCATTTCCTTAAGTGTCAGCTTACCGTTATCGAGCGTACCGACAATCGTGCGCCCACTGGACGCACCCAGATCCACTGCTAAATAATGCTTTGCCATTTTATTACACCTGCTTTGAACGATAGGATTCGACTTCCCAGTTTTCGATGAATTCACGCGCGACATCGGTCATGTAGCTGATGCCGCCGAAGGCTTCCGCCAGCTGCATCACGAGCGCACCGTCCTGCGCCAACTCCAGGGCGAGATCGGCATTGGCCTGAGAAGTTCCGATGCCGCACACCCGCTCACCGCTAACAACAACCTTCGGCGCGTACCCGCGTTCGGCTGGGTAAGCCGCGACATTCTCAGCCGTCAACTCGGCGGTGAAGGGAAAGGCTTTGGAGTACACCAAGTGGTCGGGCGTGATCGGCCCCGGCGCAACGTTGAACAGCCCGGACGGAGCAACGAAGGCCGCATCGTCACCGAACAGCTGCTTGATTTTCACTTCTGTTTCAGGACCCTCGGACGGTTCAGAAATACCGCCTTCGGCGGCACAGGCTTCCAATGTTTGGAAAATCCCAGCATTGGAATACGCCTCGGTAATCGCATCCATCACACGGGCGTAGAGCGCGCGGATTTCATCGGCCGTGTCCGCAGAAATGAAGATGCCGTGGTTTTGAAGCACCAGCAGCGACGGCTCTTTTCCATTGGCCGCTTTATAGTCTTCGATACGCTCGCGCACTTCCATACAAAGGGTGTAGCCGGGGTCGATATATTCCACCCACAGCGCATCTGGGAAGAGTCGCTTGCAGGCGGCTTCGCCCTCTTTAGCACAGGTGAGTCCGTTGACAGCACACGGATGGGTGTGCACAACGAACTTCGCCTCGAACACGTTGTGAAGCGGGGCTTCCACCGACGGGCGGCCTGCATCGTTTTCCACCGCATCGGCCATCATGTTTTTCACCAGTTCTTCGCGCTCGGCGGCGACAGCTGGCGTTTCGACTTCGTACAACTCGTTGATTTTCGCGCGGTTCATCTGCACAAAGGTTTCTTCCTTCAGTCCGCCCAGCGTGGTACCGGAGGGCTTCACCCACAAGGTTGACTCATCTTTGACAGAGGTGTTTCCGCCCCCTCCTTTGACATAGTCGACGCCTCCGAATTCGTGCGACAGCTCAACAATCGTTTTTAAATCATTCATTTCAACTCCTCTTAGTCCATGTGAAAAACTTCAACAAGCGGCTTGAATACCGGCATATTGTCCGGATGAACCTCCATCAGGCCCGCCATGTGATCCCACCATTTCTTCACAATTTCGAGATCCTTCATTTCGGCAGCCGTATTGTTATCGGTCAGCTTCTGGAAGGCAAACAGCGTTAGCGACTCCTCGTCGAAATAGATCGAATAGTCGAAGATTCCCGCGTCGGTGTGGGCCTTGGCGAGCTCCGGCCAGATTTCGGCGTGGCGATTTTTGTATTCCTCGACGCACCCCGACTTGAGTTTCATTTTAAATGCATTACGAATCATTACGCCCTCTTTGACAGCACGTCGGTTTCGTAGGCTTCCATATCAGCAAGCCAGTCAGCACCGACCGGCACACCGGCCTTTTCGCAGAGCCTGTCCCAAACTGCCGCGAACGGCATGGTCTTGAACTCTTCCATCAGGCCCAGTCGCTGGGCGTTCTTTCCTTCGGCTTCATAGGACTGCAGCTGAGCGGTCGGGTCGAGCAGTGCGTAAAGGATGCCCTTGCGCGCGGCGCGAGTGCCGGTCACGTAGGCGCCAATGCGGTTGATCGAGGCATCGAAGAAGTCGAGCGCGATGACCACGCGGTCCCAGACATTGCCGCGTTGGATTTCGAGGAAGACGTTTTTCAGGTCGTCATTGAACAGCGTGACGTGGTCGGAGTCCCAGCGGATCGGGCGACTGACGTGCAGAAGAATCTGATCCAAGAACTGGAGGTGGCTGGAAATCTTACCATGGATGGTTTCGGTCGGATGGAAATGACCCATATCCAGGCACAGCCCCATCTTGCGGCTGATGGCGTAGTCCGCGCAGAACTCTCCCGAGCTGACCACGTATTCTTCGGAACCGATCCCGAAGAGTTTGCTTTCGATAAAATCAACGCACTTGGTTTTGTCGACGGAATCGTCCGCCATGATTTCATCGTAGGATTTCGCCATGCGGGCGCGGGGACCGAAACGGTCAGCCGGAATGTCTTTGGCCCCGTCGGGCGTCCACCAGTTGACGAAACAGGGCGAGCCCTGCGCGTCGGCCATCGCTTCGGCGATCTTGCGAGCGGCTTTACCGTGCTTGACCCAGAAGGCGCGGATTTTTTCGTCGCGGTTGGAGAGAGTAAACCCGTCTTCCGCTTTCGGGTGAGAGAAGAAGGTCGGGTTGAAATCGAGCTTGATGCCCTTCTGCTTGGCCCAGTCCATCCATTTCTGGAAACAAGCCGGATCCATCTCATCGCGATCGACATAGTGATCGGTTTCAGAATAACAAGCATGCACGTTGCAACGTTGCGTTCCGGGGATAAGCGACATCGCCTTAGAGATATCAGCGCGGGCCTCTTCTCCATTCGTTGCGCGGCCGGGATAGTTGCCGGTGGCCATAATGCCGCCGCCAGACAATCCTTCGGGCTTGGTTTCAAATCCGCCCACGTCATCGCTCTGCCAACAGTGCAGGGAAATGGGGAGCTCCAGAGCTCTTTCAATCATCGCGTCGGTATCAATTCCGAAGGCCGCGTAACGCTCCTTCGCCAGTTCATATGCTTTTTGTACACTCATTTCGCTCTCCTTCTTGTAAATTCAGAAAACAACAATGTAGTACAAACTCGCCCTACTTACCTTGACGATTCGGACTTTGTCCAGCACGATCACGCCATGACTGAGAAACTCCAGAAGCGGGACTACTTTGAAGATCCAACCCTCCCGTTGCACGTGCACATCCGTGACCCGCAACCGGAATTCCCGCTCCACTCCCACGGGTTTGACGAACTGGTCATCATCTTAAAAGGCACCGCCCTGCACGTGATTGACGGACAGGAAATTCCAGTTAAAAGCGGCGAGGTATTTGTCGTGGCCGGATCGCACAAACATAAATATCAAGACATGCACGGGCTCGCCCTGGCCAACATCCTGTTCGACTCTGGCGCCCTGCTGATGAACCAGTGGGACATTCGCGCCCTGCCCGGCTTCCACGCCCTGTTCGCCCTGGAGCCGCTCCTGCGCGGCCAGCAGAAATTCAACAGCCGGCTGCACCTTTCCGAGCGCCAGCTCAACCGCACCCATGAACTGCTTCACGAGTTGCACCGGGAAATAAACACCCACAACCCAGGCTACCGCGTGATGGCAAAAGGCCTCTTTATGCAACTGGCGGTCTTCCTATCACGCTGCTACTCCGAAATGCCGAAAGCAGAATCGACCGATCTGCTGCGGCTAGGCGACGCCATTGCCCACATTGAAACGCACTACACTGAAAAAACAACCCTCGACGATCTGGCAAAAAAAGCCCACCTCTCCACCCGGCACTTCCAACGGATTTTTCAGGAATGCATCGGCCGATCACCCATTGACCACTTGATGCACGTGCGTTGCCAGCAAGCAGCAGAGTTATTGAAGGGAACCACTCGTACCATCACCGACATCGCCTTCGACTGCGGGTTTTCAGACAGCAACTATTTCACCCGTTGCTTCCGAAAAGTGATGGAACAAACCCCGAAACAATATCGACAAGATTAGGGGTTCAGTAGCTCGCGCAAGCGGAAACCGACAAGGCATACATCGTCGTCGAAGGCTCCATCCTTTGCAAACTGGCGAGCTTCATTAAGCAAGGCGGGGAAAAGGTCCCGCAAGAGCAGATCCTTGTGTTGTTGGGCCGCGGCGAGCAGGCGTTGCTCACCGAACTCTTCCTGTCCGTCTCCCGCCACTTCATATATACAGTCGGTCGAGAGTATCGCATCAAACCCGTATTCAGCCGCCCACTGCCGTGCCAGCTCAACATCTTCATCGCGGATCGCTTCCGTATCTACAGGAATAAAGGTATCGGAAAACCCAAGGGGAGTTACTTCGGCCCCCAGCCCTTTGAAGATTTCTACCAGCTGTTCGCGTCCTACGGCCGAGTGCTGATAGATGCCGATCTGTTTCCCGACCAGGCAATCGGAAGGAAACGTATTCAGATAACGATCTACATAGGTTTTAACCGCACGTTCATCTTCGGCCGGAAGAATGGCATCCGTTATAAAAGAACCATCCTCATTAAATAGAGCGTCATTCAATTCCACGATTTGTGAAGTAATGCCGGTTTCGTCGGTTTTGAGCACTTCACCAGACGCTTTATTAAATTTGATCCCGTTCCGGTCTGCCGGAATATGGCTGCCAGTCACCATGATCGCCGGACAGGAATTGTTGATGCCGTAAAGTGCCACGGCCGGACTCGGAATACGTCCACAGTTCAACGGTGCATATCCCATTTCTGCAGCAGCCTTTGCCACGGCCGCCATGATCCGACCGGTGCTCGGGCGCAAATCACCGGCAATCGCCACTTCGGTTCCCGCCTTTGTCAATTCGCCGACTTCTTCCAGATATTGGAGAAATCCGCGGGTGTAGGCATAGCAGACTAAGTCGGTCATTTCCGTGGCCAGACCACGGGCACCGCTTGTGCCGAAGGCCACGCCGGTCTGCTTCATAAGCTGTTTAATTTCGTACTTCATATTTCATTCAATGTGCTTAGACACGTTCTTCTTAGATTATTTTACGGATACCGTACTTCTGTGATTCTCAACAACGACTTCCAAACCTCGAAGGCTTGTGTTGTGTTCAAAGTCGACCTTATCTTTGCCGGTTTCATGGAAACGATCGAGGGTCATTTGCCACTGCCGTTTGCCGTCACCTCATTCTTTTGGCCCGCCTGTCCCGATCCTGCCGAAGGGGCAAACTCGACGGTCACTTTGGTTCAGGGATCGGCTTCGCCCCAAATCGCCACCCAGATGCACCGATGAGAAACACTAGGCTAAAAAAACAACACCTCATGCAGATTTTTATCCCCCCTCAGCAGCACAGAGAGCATTCAAAAAATGAACACCGGCTGCGAGTTCCTCGAACGGATCTGCCAGAACCTCTTCCTGTTCAAGGATCAGCTGGACATCACCGGCCGCGGCGAGAATCGCGGGAATATCAAGGTTGCCTTGCCCAATGATGCAGGTGCGCGGCGTTCCATCTGCGCCGACTGTATAATCGCGAATGTGCAACTGGGCGAGACGGTTACCTAGCTTGCGGCACCAGTCGAGCGGATCGCAGCCGCCATATTGCACCCAATAGATATCGAGTTGGAACTGCACGAATTGGGGATCGGTTTTTTCCAGCAGCTGTTCGAGCACGGGCGTGCCGCCGGTGCGCATGAATTCGAGATGATGATTATGATAGGTCAGCGTTTTGCCGTTTTGCGCGAAGAACGCTCCCGCACGGTTCAAATCCTCAACCAGCTTTTGAACCTGCACGGGGTCGGAAAGATCACGCCCTTCCGGGTAGGGATAGGTGATAAAACTGCTGCCGACCATTTCGGCTGTTTTCAGCGCGGCTTCGGGATGATCGAGCGCATGGATGTCGTGCATGCCGCAGATGGCAAGACCCTGGCCGTCGCACAGCTGTTTCATGGTTTCCGGTGATGGAAGGTCGGGGCTGAGATAGAGTTCGACCGCATCGAACCCAGCTTCCGCGATTTTCTCAAGCGACCCTTCCGGATCGCATGCCAGCTCGTCCCGAATGCTGTACAGATTTATTCCAACCTTCTGCATTCAATATTCCTTGTTCGACATTCGAAATTCCCAAAACAGAAATGCCTTAATCAAGGCGTTTCTGTTTTGGGCAGGAATGGCCGTATTGCATACGGCAGGGAAAGAGCTTTTTGAGCTGAACATCCTCTTTGCCTTCGATGCGGTCGATCAGACGGTGAATGCCATCGCCGATCATATCGGCAAGCGGCATGACGACGCTGGCATAGCGCGGCAGGTTGGATGATGCACTGGACGGAACCGTTTCGGTTTTACAATTCGTACACCAACCGGTCTGGACATCCGTTTCATGATAGAAAGCAATCAACTCGATCTGTTTCGGAACATCTATTCCAGCGGCTTGAAGCAGCGCCCCGAACTCTTCGGCACACGGCATGTTGGCACAAACGGCCGCCGTACTGCCGGAGGCCATAAAGCTGGCCACGTTGAGTTTGGAAACATCATCGACGATCAATTGATCGTCCGGATTGATTCCGGCCGCACGCAGGGCCTTTTCCCATCCGGCACGGCGACGCCCAAAGATATCTTCAAACATCGGCGCAGAAACAAACGCGATTTTTTTGTGCCCGCGCTCCAATAGAGTTTTTGTTGCCAGCGCACCGCCGGCGATATCATCAGCAGCCGTCACAAATTCGTCGTCATCCTGGTAGTCGAGTGCATAGACCAGCGGCTTGGGATAGCGGTCGAGCGTATGGGCGAGCAGATCCTCGGCGCTGAGATCGCGGTTGAGCACAATCATGCCGTCCACCATTCCGAAGCTGGCCAGCAGATCCATCTCGGTCACGTTCTTCAGCTCGGCCCCGGTCAGCAGGGTCAGGTTGTAACCCCGCTCGACGGTCGAGTTGATCAGCCCCCGCATAATTTCGTTCACAAAGCTGACGTGCTGGTCCGACAGGTCGCCTTCGCGCAGGAAAAAGGTGGGTGACGATCCCAGCACACCGATGGTTTTGGTGGATCCGGAACGCAATGCCCGCGCGGCCATACTGGGCATGTAGCCGAGTTCCCGGGCTACGCCCAGCACCTTATCCTTGGTTTTTTGGGATATTGGAATGGTTTTGTCGTTTTGGTTCAGCACCCGCGAGGCGGTGGAAACGGAAACCCCGGCGGCCTTCGCAACGCAAGTCAGGGTTGCTTTTTTGTTTTGATCATTCATGAGAACAATTTCGCGGATAACGTTATCATTCACAAGCTAAAAATATATTCCATCCACCGACTCTTGACATAAACCCTGAATCGGAATACGTTTATTGCGTTACACAGCAAACGTTGTCTTTTATTGGACACATAACCAAATGGAGGAAACATGAGAGCATTCATCAAAGTGACACTGATAGCCGCGCTGGCGGCCCTTACCGCACAGGCAAAAGTTCTGCCTTATTCATCCGATGCCAATACGCTTCAGCTCTGGCATCTGGAGGTAGCGAGCGGGTGGTACGTCAATTCTGCAGACGCATCGACCGAACAGATCACTCCCTGGGCCGCCGGATTGCCGGATCGCGCCGCCACCGGCCCGGATGGGCTTTCGAATGCCTGTGAAATGGACACGGCCGCTACCGGTCGGATCCAGTCGCAAAACACCTTTGTGTGGACCAATCAGATGATGGGCGCAAACGGTGCCTTTACTTGGGAAATGGCGCTAAAACCGAACAAGGCCATCGATTCCAATTTGGGAGGTGCTTCCACAAAAACAGACATGATTATGGCAACGTCGGGAGCCGACATCACCCTGCAGCTCAAAATCGTTTATGCCGCAGACGGAACCGCTTCTCTTTCTCTGTATAAAGACTCCGCAGGCGAATCGGGAACCATTTCGTTTGGTCTCAATACCGGAAACTACACGACCAACGAATGGCATCATCTGGCCGTAACCTATGATGGCGCAGGAGAGGTTAAACTCTACTGGACCAATCTTTCGGACTATGACGGAACCATGTCCTTGGCTCAAACCGGCACCTGGACCACCGATTTTGACGGCGGGACACAAGTCGCACAATTTGCCGGCAATGGTGCTACCGCAAACGTGTTTGACGGAGCCATCGACGAAATCCGCATCAGCGACATTGCCCGCGCCCCG
>CAYYYX010000029.1:0-28117 GCA_964476065.1 uncultured Verrucomicrobiota bacterium
TTACAAAAATAGTTCTTCTGTTGCTGTCGGTTCTCATTGGCTATTGACCGCTGCGCACGTGGCGGACGATGGCGGAACCGGTACTGTCGTGATGGATGGAATCAGCTATTATCAGCAACAGATTGTCTTTCATGCGGCGGTTGATGATTCGGAGCATTCCTATAACACGGATTTAGCACTGGTTCGCTTTGATAAACCGTTTCCCGAGCATTACCCGCTTTATACCGAGTTTTTCCCGACACGCCCTTCGAGCTCCAAGTTGAATGCGGTTTTGGTCGGTTACGGGGTAACCGGAACGGTTTACAGCACGTACTATACTTCGAGACCTTACACCGACACTTCGAAAGGTGTGCGACGGTGGGGCAGTCAGCGGATTGATGGTGGTGATTCTATCGATTATGATGGTGGCGGCTCTGTTGGTATGTTTACAAATCCTGTTGGCATCAAAATGGACTTTGATCAGGGTGACACAGCCTATGAAGCCGGAGTCGGCGCATATGATTCCGGCGGCGGGACGTTTGTTGAAGAGGGTGGAATCTGGAAGTTGGCGGGGATTAATACCATTCGTTACGGAACGGATACGGATTACACGGGAACCTTCGCAGTTTCTGTCCCCGCGTACGCGACATGGATTACGCAGACGATGGATGCCGTAACCGGTGATGCGGATTCCGACGGCATTCCGAACTGGTGGGAAGAGCAGGCGGGGACGAATGTGGTTACGACGACCGATCAGGACGGCGATGGGGTGAACGGGTTGGATGAGTACGTTGCCGATACCGACCCGACGGATGGCGATGACTTTTTCGAGATGGATGATTTTGTTGTTTTTGGCAATCAGACCGTCACGTTCGACGGAAGTACGGCGCGGCAATATCAGCTTCTTCACACCACTAATGATTTGGCTTCCACCAACCTCACATGGTTTGCCTCGCACACGAATAAGGTTTGGGGCACAGGAACGAACTCCTCGATTGTCGTCACCAATAGCGAGAAAATCGTCTTTTATCGGCTTCAGGTAACGCTTCCGTAGTCGGAGCATATCTTCGAAAAGGGAGCCCTGTCTTGTCTTTGGATCCGCTCTATATGCATCCGCCCGTATTCATTAAGCCGAAATATTCTTGAGAATTCGCAGGGGTTTCTCTATTATTTCTCACTTATGAAAAACCCCCTTAAGTATGGACTCTTATTTCTTATCCTAATCAGTTTCTGTCTGCCGTCTTCGGCTCTCATTACTGCAGATAATACAGCTGCAGAACAGGACCCTGTTGGGTTGAATTGGGACTATGTTTATGAGCATCCTGATGGATCTGCTGTGGCGGTAGGAACGCATTGGGTTCTTACGGCTGCTCATGTGGCGGATTATGGTGGATCTGGCACGTTGTCGATGGGTGGAACAAACTATTTTCAGCAGGATATCATTTATCACGTTGCTGCTGACTTAGCATTGATTCGTTATGATAAAGCCCTTCCAGGGTATTATCCGCTTCATACGGGTGTGTTGGTCGGTGAAAGTACACTTATGGTCGGATATGGAAATACCGGGACCGTGACCAAAGTCGGACCCAATTATTTTTTTCAGGATAGCGGTAGCGGTCGTGGAACTGAGCGATGGGGTAGCAACCAAATCACACAGCTGTACGACACGGACTATGATGTGGGAGGTCTAACCGGTTGGACCACGAACAGTGGCTTCTTGATGAAGTTTGATGCGGGGGGAACAGAGGCGGGGGTCGGAATTTACGATTCGGGTGGCGGAACATTTGTTGAGTCGGACGGAGTATGGAAACTCGCCGGAATCAATACGATCCGGTTAACCACGGATGCTGTTCAGGGGTATAATTATTCTTTTTCGATAGCGATGCCGGACTATGGATCGTGGGTTGCACAGACGATTGCGGCGGAAGATGGCGACGATGATTCCGATGGCATTCCGAACTGGTGGGAAGACCAATATGGCTCAACAACGGGAGTCATTTCTTCTGTTGATCAGGATGGTGATGGAGCAATCGGTACGGATGAATATATTGCCGATACCGATCCGACCGACAGCAATGCGGTTTGGCAGGCGAGCGGAACCTTTTCTTTCACGAATCAAACCTTTACGTTTGATGGAAGCACCGCGCGGCAGTATCAACTGCTCTACACCACCAACAATTTGGCCGACCCCGGTTTGACGTGGATAACCAACAGAACTCCAATCTGGGGCACGGGTGTGGGCACTGAAATCTCCATCACCAATCTTGAAGACACCGTCTTTTATCGCGTTTGGGTCACTCTGCCGTAAAAGAAAAGATTGAACCGCTTCCCGCCTTTGCGTAGCGTCAAAAAATTATGACGCACAATGTAACGGTAGACCTAGGCGAACGCTCTTATCCCATCCACATTGGTTCGGGAATTCTCGATACACTTGGCGAGGCCTGCAAAGCCGCCGGACTGAAAGGCCGCTGCCTTCTGGTCTCCGACGAAAACGTCGCACCGCTCTACGCCGAGAAAGTTTTCCAATCCTTGGGAAAAGCGGGATTTTCTCCGACCCTCGAAGTGCTTCCGGCGGGGGAGCCGACCAAATGCCACGAGCAATTGATCCGCCTCTACAGTAAAGCCGCTGAACTCAATCTGGATCGCGGCCACTTCATGGTCGCGCTCGGTGGCGGGGTGATCGGCGATTTGACCGGCTACGCCGCCGCCAGCTGGTTGCGCGGCATTCGTTTTGTCCAAGTGCCAACCTCGCTACTTGCGATGGTCGATAGTTCTGTCGGCGGAAAAACCGGCATCAACATTGCCGAGGGCAAAAACCTCGTCGGCGCATTCCATCAACCCGAACTCGTTCTGATGGACCTCGAAACGCTTCAGACGCTACCAGCCCGTGAATTTGCCGCAGGGATGTCTGAGGTCGTTAAGTATGGCATTATCTGGGATTCTGAGTTTTTCCAAACATTGGAAGCTGGCAGCGCCGGCGGGCGGTTTTGTTTCCAATGCTTGGACACCGCGTCTACGAGTTGGATGGGCGAGATCATCGCCCGTTGCTGCGAAATCAAGGCCGAGGTCGTCCGTCAGGACGAGCGCGAAGGCGGCCTGCGCGGCATTTTAAATTTTGGACACACCTTGGCTCACGCGATTGAAAATGTCGCGGGCTACGGTGAATATCTCCACGGTGAAGCGGTCGCCATCGGCATGATTTATGCCGCGCGCCTCTCCACTCAACTCAAGGGGCTTTCCGTCGAAGAATCGGAACGGATCGAAAAACTGCTCACGACTCTCGGACTGCCGGTCGATGCGCCAGGCTTGGCGTGGAAAGATCTCCGCGCCGCCATGGCGGTCGATAAGAAGACCCGCGACGGACGGGTGAAGTTCGTGCTGGTCGACCGGATGGGTCACGCCGAGATCGGTTGCGAGATTCCCGAAGAAAGTTTTAAGGAGGTCTAGAATGGCATCGGTAAATGAACAAATCGTCCGCGAATATTTTGAAACCCTCGGGTTTTTCATCATCCAGCCCAACAAGCATCAGGTGGCGGCACGTCACAAGCATGATGCCGAAGAAATCGACCTGCTGATTGCCCGGCCCGGCCCAGCCGGAGTTTCCAATCCGCCGAAGGCGGTTGTGTGGGGCGCGAAGGAGTTGGCCAAGGTGCAGCGCGCGGTCGTTAGCATTCGCGGATGGCATACCGACCGCTTCAGTCCGGCGACGCTCAAAAAGAATCCCGAAATTTTTCGTTTCACCGAGCTACCGGTCATTAAAGAGGCCCGCAAAGTTCTCGGCCCGGGGTCGGTTACTAAAATTCTTTGCGTCTCCGATCTGGCCGCGGGTGCGGCCCCGCAGGAAGAGGCACTTTCGATCATGCGCGAAAACGGGATCGATGGCGTGCTCTCGTTCCGCACGATGCTTCTCGAACTGATCGATCATTTGGATGTTTCTAAAAATTACGAAAAATCCAACCTGATCCAGACCCTTCGAATTCTCAAAACCTACGACCTGCTCAAAGACGCCCAGCTTGATTTGTTTTCCGATAAGAAGCGGAAAAGGAAGACGGGTGGGCAGAAGTAGATTCTCGTTGACTGCCCTGCGACTACGCCGTAGTCTTACATTTGTCTTACAGAAGGGGTGATTTTATGACAACAACAGTTTTATCCAGTAAGGGACAGGTGATTATTCCCAAGCCGATCCGTTCAGCGCATCACTGGGATGCGGGGGAGCGCCTCGTGGTAGAGGATACTGCTGATGGGGTTTTACTTCGGCCTGTTTCTGTATTTAAACGAACGACGCTGACCGATTTGGCCAACTGTTTGAAATGGAAAGGCCCGGCAAAATCAATCGAAGAGATGGATGCAGCGGTTGCCAAAGGCGCTCGGGAGGTGATGAATGGTCTCGATTGATACGAATGTTCTAGTTCGGTTGGTGACGCACGATGATGAGGCTCAGTTTGTTAGAGCAGAACGACTTATTAAAAACGGGGTTGTGTTCATTCCAGAAACAGTTCTGCTGGAAACCGAATGGGTTTTGCGTCACGCCTATAAGCTGGATCGTGTACAAATCCACAATCTGTTCACATGCGTTTTGGGGCTGGGGAACACAAAAGTGGATCGGCCTTTGGTCGTCCACGACGCATTGAGTTGGTTTAGCGACGGAATGGATTTCGCAGATGCTCTTCATTTAGCGGGGTGTAGCCATTGCGACACGCTGGCCACATTTGACCGCGCTTTCATCAAGTCGGCAAAGGGGTGTTCCCCCTGTACGGTTTCGTTGCCGTAAGGAAAGAATTAAACAATGACCGATCGCGAAGCGTACATTGCTCTGAACATGATGGAGGGGCTCGGGCCGATCAAGGTTCGAGCCCTTGTTGACGTTCTGGGTTCACCTCAGGATGTTTTTGAGGTCGAGGGAAATGATCTTCTTCGCGTGCATGGTATTGGGCAAAAGCTTTGCTCTTCCATTTTGTCGCAACGCGGCGAGATTGATCCGCAGGCGGAGATCGCGCAGGCCGCTGAGCTGGGCATCCGCATTCTCACGCCGCTCGACAACGAGTATCCCTCGGCGCTGAAAACCATTCACGATCCACCGCTCGCTCTCTATGTGCGAGGTTCTTTTTTGCCTGGTGAAGAGCACATGCTTGGAATCGTCGGGTCGCGCAAGGCAACGCATTACGGGCTGAACATTGCGGATCGGCTGGCCTACCAACTGGCGCAAACTGGGTTCACCATTGTCAGTGGGCTGGCACGCGGGATTGATACCGCGGCCCACCAAGGCGCGCTCAAAGGGAAGGGCCGCACCATCGCGGTGCTGGGCGCGGCGATCGATCAGCTTTATCCGCCGGAAAATGCAGAGCTGGCCGATGCCATTGCCGCTAGTGGTGCGGTGATCAGTGAATACCCGCTTGGACGACCCGCTGATCGGATGACATTTCCATACCGCAACCGGATTATCAGCGGACTTTCGATGGGCGTGATTGTGGTTGAGGCAGGCTTCAAAAGCGGGTCGTTGCACACTGCTGATTCGGCGCTGGAACAGGGTCGAAGTGTCTTCGCCGTGCCGGGCCGAATTGACCATCCATCGGCCAAAGGAACGAACCGTTTAATAAAAAACGGGGCGAAATTGGTGGACAACGTCGGCGATATATTAGAAGAGTTCGAGCTTTTAATTCCTCCGGGGGCCATGGAAGAACCCGAAAAACGCGCTTCGGCACGACCGGAAATTCCGCTTTCAGAGGAGGAAAAGAAGCTAGTAGAGGTGCTTTGGCAGGAGGCGCTGGATGTCGATAGTCTGGCGAGAGCCGCCGGGCTGACCCCTGCGAAAATCAGCGGTCTATTGCTCGGGCTTGAAATGAAGCGCGTGATAAAGATGTTGCCGGGCCGCATCGTGGAATTGGCCGAAGACCTGAGAACCTGAACCGCGAATGAACGCGAATGGGCGCGAATGGGGAAGATGTGAAGCTAATAGAAAAAGAGTTAGTTTTCAAAGTTATCGGCTGTGCTATAGAGGTTCATAACGAACTCGGGTATGGGTTGCGTGAGAAAACCTATGAGAGGGCTCTTTGTCGCGAATTTGATTTGCAGAATATTTCTTGTAATCAACGGGCTGTTTATCCCGTTTTTTATAAAGGTGAGAAGAGCGATGACTACATACCCGATCTTGTCGTGGAGGAACGGGTGGTTGTTGACACCAAAACAATAGAAGCGATTGGGGACAATGAGCGAGGGCAGATGTTGAATTATCTGAGAATTACGGGTTTAAAGGTCGGTCTTCTTATTAATTTTAAACACTCGAAACTTGAATGGGAGCGGGTCGTGTTGGATATAGCTCGGTGAATTTAAATTTATTAGCGTACATTCGCGTTCATTCGCGGTTGAGAAAAAAGGAATTTTGATGAAAAAATTGGTGATTGTTGAGTCTCCCGCAAAAGCGAAGACGATTAATAAATATCTGGGCGACGACTATATCGTCAAAGCCTCCATGGGCCATGTGCGCGATCTGCCGCCGAAAAAGCTCGGCGTGGATGTGAAGGACGGATTTAAACCGGAATACGTGAACAGTAAAGGTCGCGCCAAAACGATCACCGAACTCAAGGCCGCGGCCAAAAAGTGTGACCATGTCTTTCTCGCACCCGACCCCGACCGTGAAGGGGAGGCCATCGCGTGGCATCTTCAGGAATTGCTGAAAGGCATCATTCCAGAAGAAAACTTCAGTCGCGTCACCTATAACGAGATTACCAAGCCGGCCATCACGGCGGCGTTTGCGAACCCCACGAAGATGGCGATGGACCGTGTGAATGCACAGCAGGCCCGTCGTGTTCTCGACCGTTTGGTCGGCTTCAAGGTCAGCCCACTCCTCTGGCGTCAGGTCAAGGGCGGTGTCAGTGCCGGTCGTGTGCAATCCGTTGCGCTTCGCCTCGTCTGTGAGCGCGAACAGCTGATTAACGATTTCAACCCCGAAGAGTATTGGGTGCTCGGTGCCAATGTGCGCAAACAGGTTGCACCTGTCGATCCGTTCGGAGTGAAACTCGCGAAGATCAACGGTGAAAAAGCCGAAGTCAAAGGCGGCGAACAGGCCGACACCATCCGTGCGGAACTCGATGCCAGCACGTTGCACGTGGCCCGTGTGATTGAAAAACAGGTTCAGCGCAAAGCGCGTGCTCCGTTTATTACCAGTACCATTCAGCAGGCGGCCTCTAGCTTTTGCGGGTTCTCGCCCTCGCGCACCATGGGCATCGCGCAGAAGTTGTATGAAGGTGGACTGATTACCTACATGCGAACCGACTCGTTCAACATTGCCAAAAGCGCACAGGAGGAATGTTTCGCATTTGTCACCGCTGAGTACGGCGCGGAATACCTCCCCGAAAAACCGAATTTCTATAAAGGAAAGAAAGGCGCGCAGGAAGCGCATGAAGCCATCCGACCGACCGAAGTTGCCAAAACTCCGCAGTCCCTCAGCGGCCTCGAAAAGGATGAAGCCAAGCTCTACAAACTGATTTGGGAGCGCTTTGTCGCCAGTCAGATGATGCCGGCCAAAATCGCCCGCCGCACCGCAGAAGTCGAAACCGATGGTGAGAACACCTATATGTTCCGCGCCACCGCTTCCGAAGTGATCTTTCCCGGTTACATGCGTGCCAGCGGAATTGAAGCTGCCGCCGACAAAAAGAAAGAGGGCGAAGACGAGGATGCTAACGTGGCCTTGCCGCCATTGACCGAAGGGGAAAACCTCGACTGCCTCGAATGGCTCGGCGAACAAAAATTCACCAAGCCACCCGCGCGCTATTCCGAGCCGTCGCTCATTAAAACGCTCGAAGAAAATGGCGTGGGCCGTCCGTCTACCTATGCACAAACCCTTTCGACCATTGAAAAGCGCGAGTACGTGAGCAAAGAAAAACGCTCGCTCGCCCCAACGGAAGCCGGAATGCGCGTAAACGATTTTCTCGTCAAATCGCTCGACCCGCTCTTCAACGTCAAGTTCACGGCCGAGATGGAAGAGAAACTCGACCAGATCGAAGAGGGAGCCGTCGAGTGGACCGACATGATGCAGGAGTTTTACACAAACTTTCTCGTATGGCTCGAAGGGGCCAAAGACATGGCCGAGCCGACTGAGACCGACGGCGTGTTGAAAGCGCTCGAACAGGTCAGCGAGTGGGCCGAACCCGTTAAGCGCGGACGCCGCACCTTCGACGACCAGGAAATCGTCGGATCCGTTCGTGAAAAATTTGCGGAGGTTGGAAAGATCACCTCCCGCCAGCAGCAAATGCTCTTCCGCCTCGCCTGCAAATACATGGCGCAGATTTCTTCGGAAACCGTCACGGCATTAAAGCTGGAAGCCCCGGAAGCCCCCCGCGCCGAAACCAATAAAAAAATCGAACTGCTCGAAACCCTCGAGTTTGACGAGGCGCGCAAGGTCGGCAAGCGAACCTACGATGACGGCAAGTTCATCACCTCGCTTAAAGAACAGGTGGAGGGTGGACGTCGCCTGACCGACCGTCAGGTCGGTGCGCTCGATACGCTATTGGTTAAATATTCCAGTCAGATCGACAATTTCGAGCAGGTTCAAAAAGACCTCGGCCTCGAAGCCAAAGCTCCGGCTGAAAACGCCGAGGAAATCACCCGGCTGATCGAACTGTGCAAAACCATCGAAACGTGGAACCCGCCCGTCAAACGCGGGAAACGCGAATTCAACGATGCCGATTTTTACGAATCGCTCTCCATGCAGTTCAAAGGGAAGGGATCCCTCTCTGACCGTCAGGTTGCCGCACTCAAGAAAATGATGAGCCGCTACATTGACCAGATCCCAACCTACGAGCAGGTTCGCGAAGACCTCGGTCTCCCCGAACCCAAGGCCAAAAAGGCATAACGTGACGGCATAAAGGGTTTCCGAGCATCGGAAAATACGGCACACCTACACAGGTGTGCCGTATTTGTTTTTCCAGACATTGGAAAAAGAACAAAAGCCGTCCTGCTTTGACTTCCAAGCATTGGAAAATTTTTGTGCCGTAACGCGGTTGCTTTCCAAGCATTGGAAAATCCGGTAGAAACGTTTCCAATGATTGGAAAACTCAGACCCTGTATATTGTTCGTCGTACTTTTTTTCGCAGCAGTGCTTTCTTCTGACGCTGGCTGGTGGAGCGATTTGCGGAAAGACTGCTATGAGGGCTACACCAGATTTCACGATGCCGCCAAAGTGGGCGACATGAAGAAACTGGAGTACTACCTAAAAAAAGGGGCGGACATCAATCAGCGCAGCCGTTCCGCGAAATGCACTGCTCTGGGCTGTGCCGTCCGGTGGCGGCAACATGAGGTTGCGAAATTTCTTCTGGAGCAGGGGGCGGATCCATCGATTCCGTTCCGGTTTGCCGGGGTGTATCGAACACCGTTGCAGGTTGCAGCGGCATCCGGCCGCATGAACTTTGTTGAGCTGTTGATGGCGTATGTCGATTCTCCGGATGAAGATATGGATGTTGAATATCCGGCATGGTGCCGCAATTCGGCATTCAGCTGGGCCTGTTCGGCCGAGCACCTGGATGCTGCCCGATATCTGCTGGATCGGGGCGCGAATGTGAATATTCGAAATCGGAGCAACTCGGGACCGCCGCTGGTGCTGGCTGTTCAGCAGCTGAGGCTCGAAAGTGTTCGTTTTCTTTTGGAAAACGGAGCTGATACGGAACTTGAAGATAAGAACCACGGATTTACTCCGCTTGAATGGGCCGAAAACATGCTGGATGGGAAGCTTCGGTCGGTTTCCTCCACCCTAAGACAGCAACAGTATGGTGCAGTTACCAAGTCGCACCTTCAGGCCGGAACGAACCGGTGCGTGCAAATCATCAGGTTGTTGAAGGTGCAGAGCGGGGAGTAGAAGATGGATCCGTGTGTTGACCATTTTGTGCTGTATTTGCGAGTTCTCGAAGACGCTTTTTTGGGCGATGCTCTTCAGGCGGGGCCATTTGAATGATTTGGGAGAGTATGTAATGACCGAAGAAAAACAACATTTGCCGCCGCAGGGCGAGCTGCTGGTCTATCAGACCGATGACGGTCAGGTGAAGCTGGATGTGCGACTGGAAAATGAGTCGCTTTGGTTGACACAACCCCTAATGGCGGAGCTATTTCAGACAACCCAGCAGAATATAAGTCAGCATATATTAAATGTTTATGACGAGGGTGAGTTGGTGGCGGAGGCAACTCACAAGAAATACTTGTCAGTTCGGCAGGAGGGCGCGCGGCAGGTTAAGCGCGACCTTGAGTATTATAATCTCGATATGATTATTTCGGTTGGTTACCGCGTGAAAAGCTTGGTCGCTACCCGTTTCCGTATCTGGGCGACGGAACGGTTGCGCGAATACATCGTGAAGGGTTTTACGATGGATGATGATCGCTTGAAGGAGTTGGGCGGGGGTCAATATTTTGAGGAGTTGTTGGGGCGCATTCGCGATATCCGTTCTTCTGAAAAGGTGTTCTGGCGTAAGGTGCTCGATATTTATGCAACCAGTATCGATTACGATCCGCGTTCAGAGGTTTCGTGGGACTTTTTCAAAATCATTCAAAATAAGATGCACTGGGCGGCGCACGGTCAAACGGCGGCAGAGGTGATTGCGGAGCGGGCGGCGGCCTCGAAACCCAATATGGGGCTGACGAACTGGGTTGGATCGAACATTCGTAAAAGCGAGATCGAGATTGCCAAAAACTATTTGATGGAAGACGAGCTGAATTTGCTCAACCGGGTTGTGACGATGTATTTGGAGTTCGCAGAGCTTCAAGCTCTGAACCGAACGGAAATGAGCATGCAGGATTGGATTGATAAGCTGGATGATTTTCTACGGTTGTCCGGACGGGATATTCTTACTCATGCCGGTTTCATCACTCACGACGAGGCGATGCTGAAAGTTCATGCGGAGTATGAAAAATTCCACGCCGCGCAGCTAGAGCTTCCGACTCGTGCGGAAACCGACTTCCTCGAGCTCGAAGCTGAACTGAAGAAAATTGAATCCAAGAAGTAGAATGGACCCCTGTATTGACCATTTTGTGCTGTATTTGCGAGGGGAGAAGAACGCCTCGGAGCATACGGTTTCCAATTACCTGATGGATATTCGTCAGTTTGTAGAGCTGACGTGGGGCGACGAGGCGAAGCCACCGTATCGCTGGAGTGAGGCCGACCGGTTTACGGCTCGTAAATTCATCGTCTTTTTTCAAAAGCTGGAGATGGCCCCGACGACGACGGGCCGTAAGCTTTCGGCATTGCGGTCGTTCTATAAATTTTTGGTTCGCGAGGAATATGTTCCGGACAATCCGTTTGTTGGACTCCCTCTTCCGAAGAAGGGACACTATCTGCCGACGGTTCTTTCGGTGAACGAGGTGACACAACTTCTCGAGGCACCGCATCAGATGGCGGCGGCGAAAAAGCCGACCTCTATTTTTCAGGAGTATGCTCCGGTGCGCGATACCGCGATTCTAGAAGTGCTCTACAGCACGGGTATGCGAATCGGTGAGTTGATTGGGATGGCCGAACGACAGATCGATATTCTCTCTGGCATTGTCAGCGTGTTGGGGAAGGGCAAGAAGGAGCGGCTTTGTCCGCTGGGGCGTCCCGCCGAGATTGCACTTCAAAATGCGCTTTCGATGCGTTCCGAGGTTTGGAACTCGTTGGGGCAAAAGGGCGATCCGAGAAATGTAATTTTCCTCAACAAGAACGGCGGAGCGATCACCGCGCGCTCGGTGGAGCGGATGATGAAGAAGGGGGTGGCCTATTGCGGGCTCAATCCGGGAATTTCGCCGCATGCGCTTCGCCATAGTTTTGCGACGCACCTGCTCGATTGCGGGGCTGACCTGAGAAGTGTGCAGGAACTGCTCGGTCACGCCAGCCTCTCGACCACGCAAATCTACACGCATGTTTCCATCGAAAAGCTCAAGCGCGTCTATGAGGAGGCGCATCCGCGCGCGTAATAAGAAAGATGAACCTTGAAATTGGAAACTTGAAATTGGACACTCCGAACCCTTAACTCTGAACCCCGAACTCTAAAAAATGATTTGGTTTTTCTATAATTTACTCTTTCCAATAGGATTTTTACTCCTTCTGCCGAAGTTTCTTTCGCGTATGGCGCGGCGCGGTGGTTATAGAAAGCATTTCGAGCAGCGCCTTGGCATCTACGGGAAGGGAACCGCGGCTCGAATGGGGGAGGCGCAGCGTATTTGGATCCACGCGGTGAGTGTTGGCGAAATCCATATTGCGCTCCAGTTTATCGAGGCCTATCGCAAAGAGAATCTGGATGCGCGTTTTGTTCTCAGCACCAATACCTCCACTGCGCATGCGATCGGTCAGGAGAAGCTCGACCGCCGCGATGTGTTGATCTACTTCCCCGTCGATCTGCCGCTTGTGATGAAGCGCGCGTTTGATGCGATCCGTCCGCTGAAGTTGGTTCTGGTGGAGTGTGAATTTTGGCCAAATCTGGTTCGGCAGGCTCATCAGCGGGACATTCCCGTTTCGCTGATTAACGGGCGGATCTCTGATTCGTCATTCCGCGGGTATATGAAATTGCGTGCCCTTACCCACCGCCTGTTGGAGATGATTGACCCAATCTGCGTACAGAGCCGGCAGGATGCCGAGCGGATGATTGCGATGGGAGCACGGCCCGAAACCGTGCAGTTGCTCGGCACGGCCAAATATGATTTGCCGCCGCCCGGGATCGCGCCTGCCGCCGCCGCGCGCGCGATTTTGGACAAGGTGTTGGTTCCGCAGGATGCACAGATTCTTTTGGGCGGTTCCACCTGGCCCGGCGAGGAGGCGGTTCTCTGCCAACTTTATAAAACCCTGAAAGCGGACAATCCCAATCTGTTTCTCGTGCTGGTTCCTCGCCACGCTGAGCGGCGCGAGGAGGTGCAGGAGATTGCCGAGGCCCACGACCTTTTCTGTGTCCGCCGCAGCACGCTGACCGGACCGCTTCTCGAAAACCCCGATGTGTTGATGGTGGATACCACGGGCGAACTGATGAGTTTCTATGCCGTTTCGGATGTTGTATTCATCGGCAAGAGTCTCTGCGAGCACGGCGGGCAGAACCCGATTGAGCCGGCATTATTTGGCAAGGCGATTGTCGTGGGTCCGAATATGGAAAACTTCCCGTCGGTGATGGAGGACTTCTTGCTGAACGGAGCCTTGTCGCAGGTACAGGATGTTCCGGCGCTGGAAAAAATAATTGAAAAGCTTTTGGGCGATTCCGTGGCCCGCGAGCAGCTCGGCGCAGCGGCGCAGGCGGTGGTGGAAAGCCGCCGCGGGGTCATTCATAAAATGGTGAAGGAAGTTCAGTAAGGATCGTACGGGCACTCGATTCGTTTAAAGGAACCCCTTCGGGTCGCGAGGTGTGGATGCCGTTGCGGCCTCTTTTGTGCGCGATTTGTAATTGTTGCTTTCTCTTCGATTCGCTAGGGTTCTCGACAAATAAGGAAACTCATTTCATGGCCTCATCAGATATTTACGGTGTCAAAGAATCGCTAGGGGCGAAGAAAGAGGATGGGTCGCCGACCTCTCAGCGTCGTCGCCATCGCCACTCCCCCGAGACGTTTGATGAGGTGATGAACAAGGATGTTTCTAAGACGAATCGCCGGCGTCGTCATAATTCCGGGCTCCGACGCTTTCAGCACTTAATGAGGAAGCCGGAGTTTAGTAAAAAATTCTGGACGATCACGCTGTCGGTTGGCGGACTCATTCTGTTGGTGCTTCTTGTTTGGGATCTGTTTTTCCGGTACCCAAACGAGAAAATTGATTATTCGCCGAATAGCTACCGCACGGTTGTGAAGTAAATCTTTTTTGGAGTGCTCCGGCAAACGGAGTGCGACGGAGCTTTCCTTCGTATAGGTGATTTTCCGAAGGTAGAAAAAGCGGTCTCGCGCTCCGCTTGCGTCCGCACTCCAGAATTGTTAATTCCAGTTTTTAAACAGGTCGTTGAAAAACGCGTTGGTTTTCTTTGTCCATGCCTTCCAGATCGGCGGCGCCTTTTGCGCGTAGGGCGGGGGACTCACCGATACATCGGCTTGCTGCTCAATCGTAAACCATTCCTCACTTCGGTGCTGCGCATAGACCGCGCGATATTCTGCACCCGCCGCGTTGTAGATGAAAATGGCGATCAGAATCAGCATGAACTGCCCGTTGAATAGTCCAAAGATTCCAAAGGCCACGGCCATGATGCGGCCGATGCGGGCGGCGAGAGCCGTGGCTTTAAGACGGCCGAGCCGTGGGGTCATGAAGGCGCGGAAAATTCGTCCGCCATCCATTGGGAACGACGGCAGCAGGTTGAACAGGCAGAGCATCAGGTTGATGACTAACAGGTTGATGAACAGCAGGGCGAAAAATCCGGTGAACGTCAGCCCCCAGAAGAGCACCGCCAGCAGGAAGCTGACGAGCGGCCCAGCCGCTGCAACCAGGAATTCATCCCGCGGACGCGAGGGAATGTGACTCATTTTAGCGATTCCGCCGATCGGCAGCAGCATGATTTCCCGGACATGGCATCCTTTGCGGATGGCCACCCAGGAGTGGCCCAGCTCATGCAGAGCCACGCTGGCGAATACGCCGACCGCAATTAGAGCGCCCGTCAATCCGCGGGTAAAGGCGACATATAGGAGAAGGATCACCAGCGTCAGGTGCATCCGAATCGGGATGCCCATCACGGTCGTCAGTTTATAGGAACGTTTAATCATAGAAAAATCTCACAGTTTTGGCAGAGTTTCGGGGCTGGGCCGGAGCCTGTCAAGTTTCGCTTCGCAATGGATTGACGCTCCAGAGGGGTTTAGGTAGGGTGTGCGAAATTTTTAAGTAAACAGCTCCAGACTGGGGCGTATATAAGGAGAAATAGATTATGGCTACAAAGATTGGTATTAATGGTTTCGGACGAATCGGTCGCATGGTGTTCCGTGCCGCTGCTGCCCGTGAAGATATTGAAGTGGTTGGAATCAATGACCTGCTGGACGTTGATTACCTCGCATACATGCTCAAATACGACTCCGTACACGGTCGTTTCGACGGTACCGTTGAAGCGAAAGAGGGTGCGCTCGTTGTAAACGGCAAAGAAATCCGCATCACGGCTGAACGTGACCCGGCGAATCTCAAATGGGATGCTGTTGGCGCTGAAGTGGTTGTTGAGTCCACTGGATTCTTCCTCACCGACGAAACCGCTCGTAAACACATCACCGCGGGTGCAAAGAAAGTAGTTCTTTCCGCTCCGTCCAAAGACGCGACTCCGATGTTCGTCTGCGGCGTAAACACCGACAGCTATGCTGGCCAAGACATCGTTTCTAACGCGTCCTGCACCACCAACTGCCTGGCTCCGGTTGCTAAGGTTCTGAACGACAAATTCGGCATCGCTAAAGGTCTGATGACCACCATTCATGCGGCGACTGCAACTCAGAAAACCGTTGACGGTCCTTCCATGAAAGACTGGCGCGGCGGTCGCGGTATCCTCGAAAATATCATCCCGTCCTCTACCGGTGCTGCGAAAGCAGTTGGTAAAGTGATTCCGGAACTCAACGGCAAACTGACTGGAATGGCCTTCCGCGTTCCTACCTCAGACGTGTCTGTTGTTGACCTCACCGTCTGCCTCGACAAAGAAGCTTCCTATGAAGCCATTTGCGCAGCGATGAAAGAAGCTTCCGAAGGATCCATGAAGGGCATCCTTGGTTACACCGAAGAAATGGTTGTTTCCACTGACTTCCGCGACGAAGAGTGCACCTCGGTCTTCGATGCCAAAGCCGGCATCCAACTTGACGGCACGTTCGTCAAAGTGGTTTCCTGGTACGACAACGAGTGGGGTTACTCCTGCAAAGTTCTCGACCTGATCAACGTTATCGTTGGCTAATTGCCCGATCACATTGATTCGAAAGCCTCTTCGACGGGGCTCAGGACAAGCCGCTCCGGTCTCCGGGGCGGCTTTTTTGTTTCCTGACTTGCATAGCCTTTGGCGACGAAGGTTCCAATGTGTTTGGAACTTTTCATCCACTTTTTCCAATGTTTGGAAAAAAGTCCCTAAAAAGTTCCAAACATTGGAAACTTGTACCTCCGTTTCTTTTCTCTATGATTCGGGGCTTATTTTAAACCTTGAAAGGGAACCTCATGAATAAAATGACAATTCGCGATCTGGATGTGCAGGGCAAAAAAGTGCTCATGCGCGTAGACTTTAATGTGCCGGTCAAAGACGGCGTAGTGGGCGACGATACCCGCATCACAGCGGCGCTTCCGTCGATCAACTATGTTCTCGAAAACGGCGGTTCGCTCATCCTGATGAGCCATTGCGGACGCCCCAAAGGCGAAAAGAATATGGCGTTCACTCTCAAGCCCGCGGCCAACCGTCTCGCTGAGCTGGTTGACGCCAAAGTTACTCTGGCTCCCGACGTGATCGGCCCGGAAGTGAAAGGCCTCGTCGACGAACTGAAGGCTGGCGAAATTCTCGTTCTCGAAAACGTCCGCTTCTATAAAGAAGAAGAGGGCAAGGGATGCACCGCTGAAGAGCAGGATGCGTTTGCTAAAGAACTCGCCTCTTTTGGTGACGTTTATGTTTCCGACGCCTTCGGCACCGCGCACCGCGCACACGCCTCTATGGCCGTCGTCACCAAACACATCGACCAGTGCGCCGCCGGCTTCCTGCTCTCCAAGGAAATCGAATATCTCGGAAAAGTACTCGAAGCACCGGAAAAACCATTCGTCGCGATCATCGGCGGAGCCAAAATCTCCGGCAAAATCGATGTGGTCACGAAGCTCATGGACAAGTGCGATGCGATTTTAATCGGTGGCGGCATGGCGTATACCTTCTACAAAGCGCAGGGAAAAGCCATCGGCGGCTCCCTCGTGGAAGACGACAAAGTGCAACTCGCGGGCGAAATCCTCGCGCAGGCCGAAGCCAAAGGCGTGAAGCTCATGCTTCCGGTCGACAACATGGCGGCTGATGCTTTCTCCGCTGAGGCGAACACGAAGGTGGTGGGCGACAGCATCGAGGACGGCTGGATGGCTCTCGATATTGGTCCGAGAACAATCGAACTCTACTGCGCAGAAGTGGCCGGAGCCAAAACCGTGGTTTGGAACGGCCCGATGGGTTGCTTTGAAATGGCTCCGTTCGCTGCCGGAACCTTTTCCGTTTGCGAAGCGGTTGCCAAGTCCGACAGCATCAGCATCATCGGCGGTGGCGACAGCGTGGCTGCGGTCAACAAGTCGGGTGTGGCAGATCAGATGAGCCATGTTTCTACCGGCGGCGGTGCTTCCCTTGAATTCATGGAGGGCAAACAGCTTCCCGGGATTGTTGCCCTGACCGATAAGTAATACGAAATTAATTTAATTCGTATTAACTGCTTTAAACACTAATGCACGAAGTTCACAAAGCTTCGTGTTCTTGGTGTCTTGAGCGAAGCGGGTGTTTGAAATCCTTCGGTTCGCCGGGGGGGAGCCTTCTTTAAATCCTGCGGGAACGTGTATGCGACTGGAATGTTCGTCTCGATAGATGTCGCCGCGTTAGCCAGCGCGGCATCGAAATCTAGGTCGATGGCTCCGGAGGTTGTTGTCCGGTCCAGATGTCGCGTATGGATCCGCTTTGCAGGTCAAAAAAGCCAACACTTGCCGTCTCGTGGTCGAATATTTCGGCGATTTGACGGAGAGCGCTCTCACAGGCATTTCCGAACAGGTTCGGTTTTGCGTTCAGAAATGCAGCTGAAATGGCGGTAAAGGTTTCGAGCATTCGGATTCGTCGCTGTGACTGAACCTGGGAATGCTGTCTCTCATCGAGATTATGCATAATCAGCACAGCTCCGCCGGCCTGGCTGCGCATGACGGAGGTCTGAATTTCAAGGAGATAGTCTTTGTCATCTTTGGTTCGTCCGGTGGCATAACCCAAATGAAACCCGGTCTGCTGGATCGCCGATTGGATTTCATAGCTTTGTCCGTCAATTCGCCGGTCGTGATACAACAAATCCGTCTTTTGTCCGATCAGTTCCTCCGGCTTGTAGCCGGACATCTGTTCCACCGCTTCGCCGCAACGAAGAATCCGGTTGTTACGGTCAATGGCAATGATCACATCCGGACCGATACTTTCGAGAATAGTCTCCAGCTGATCGCGGTCATAAATGATGCTTTTCCACTGTCGGTAGGCCATCCACAGAAACCCCAGCATCAGAAACAGCAGGACGGCCTTTTGTTTTGCAAAATGATCAACTTGTTTCATTGATGCGGCCTTGTGTGGCTTTCCCGATCCGTTCGTCTATTTGAAAGGGTGTTAAAGTATTGTATCAAATAGCTTGAAGTTCATACAAGACAACAGACGAGGCGGAATCGTGTCGGTCGTGAATCCATTGGGGGGTTGGGGGCTATCAACGCGGGGCTCGGAGTCCGGTGTTGGCATAGATTTATCCCGAGTTTGAACGTTGCGTATTGGGGGAGGGTTCGGTAGATTCTCCCCTCATTTTTTTTGAGATTTATAACCGAATGGAGACGCCGATGAGAAAAAAAATTATTGCTGGAAACTGGAAGATGAACAAAACCATCGAAGAAGCCGTAGCGCTCGTCGAAGGTCTGAAACTTGAACTCGCCGATTGCGTGGAAGTGGAAGCTGTTGTGTGCCCTCCGTTCACGGCGCTTAAAACCGTTAGCGATCTGATTGCCGACACCCAGATCAAACTGGGCTGCCAAAATATGAGCTCGGAAGATGACGGTGCCTACACCGGCGAAGTCTCCCACACTATGCTCAAAGAGTTGTTCGTTAAATATGTCATTCTTGGCCACAGCGAACGCCGCGAGTACTACAAGGAAACTGATTTCTGGGTGAATAAGAAGGTCAAAAAGGCCCTCGAGAAAAACCTGCGCCCGATCGTGTGTGTCGGTGAAAAACTCGAAGACCGCGAAGCCGGAAACACCGAAGCTGTGGTTGAAGCGCAAGTGCGCGGAAGCCTCGCTGACATCACCGCCGCACAGTTTGAAGATGTGGTGGTTGCCTACGAGCCCGTCTGGGCCATCGGTACCGGTAAAACGGCGACCTCTGAGCAGGCACAGGACGTGCACGCTTTCATTCGCGGCATCATCGCCGACATGGTCGGCCAGGAAGCGGCGGATGGCCTTCGTATTCAGTACGGTGGCAGCATGAAGCCAGCCAATGCTAAAGAACTTCTCTCGCAGCCGGATATCGACGGCGGACTTATCGGTGGCGCGGCACTCGACGCGGCTTCCTTTGCAGGTATCGTTAACGCGGGGAAGTAAGGGAAAAGGCCTTAGACCATAGACTTTAGGCTTTGGATCGGTGAATTTGTTTGGCAACCGATCTTCCTAAAGCCTAAAGTCTAATCCCTTAAAGCCTTGGAGGTTTAATATTATGAACGTAATCCGCACTTTATTAATTATTTTGGAAGCCGCCTGCTGTCTCTCGCTGATCGGGCTGGTTCTGTTGCAGAAGTCGAAGAGCGAAGGCCTCGGCATGGCCTTTGGCGGCGGCGGTAATGATTCGCTGTTCGGTGCACGCGCCGGCAACGTCCTCACCAAAGCGACCATCGGCATCTTTGTTATATTCATCGCGAACACCTTGTTGCTCGGCATTCTTTTTTCCGGTAGCGCGAACGAGTCGCTGATGGGTCAGGCGGTACTGGACGTACCGGCTCCTGTGAATCAGTCGGCACCGATCCCCCCTGTACAGTAAAGGAAGGGAATATCGAATATCGAACAAGAAACTCCGAATCATGAAGGTGGGCCATGCGTAAGTTCACTTCGTCATTCAATATTCCTTGTTCGATATTCTTCTGTTCTATTCTACTTCTTTCGGCTTGCGGACGGCAGGAACTCGACACTCTTCGCTTTGAAGACGAACAGGTGCTCTACGGCCAGACCTCCCGAATCCAGGGATTCGACCCCGCAAAGTCCGGAGATGTCGCCTCATCGATGGTGATTGGCCGGATGTATGAAGGCCTCCTCCAGTATTCCTATCTAGAACGTCCCTATCAGGTTGAGCCTGCTCTGGCTTCGGCAATGCCCGAGCTGTCCGAAGACGGTCTCACCTACACCTTCACAATCCGCAAGGGCATTTTCTTTCAGGACGATCCCTGTTTCCCTGACGGGAAGGGGCGCGAGCTGACCGCCGAGGACTTTGCCTACTCCATGAAGCGCGTTGCCGACCTCAAGATGGCCTCATCCGGCTACTGGGCCTTTAACGGGCGGATTGTCGGGCTCGATGAATTCCGCGCCGCCACCGAAGGCGACGCACCCACGGATTACGACACCGTCGTCGAAGGGCTTCGCGCGCTCGACGACCACACCCTGCAGATTCAGCTAACCGGAGCCTATCCGCAGCTCCTTTGGGTACTGGCCATGCACTACAGCTTCGCCGTGCCGCGCGAAGCGGTTGAGTTCTACGGCGAGCAGTTCGTCAACCATCCGGTCGGAACCGGCCCGCACATTCTCTCCGCGTGGAAGCGAAACTATCGCATCGAATTCGTCCGCAACCCCAAATGGGCCGAGACGGGCCGGGTGGAGCTTTATCCATCGGAAGGCTCCGACGAAGATCGCGCAGCCGGACGGCTCGCCGATGCGGGCAAACAACTTCCGTTCCTCGACCGCATTGTGCAATACGTCGTCGACGACTCCGCCACGCAGTGGATGATGTTTCTTTCGGGGCACTTCAGCCTTAGCGAGATTTCCCGCGATAACTGGGATGCGGTCATCACACCGGATAGTGGATTGGTCGAGAAACTCAAAGAACAGAAAATTGAACTGTTCGCCAGTCCGACACTCGATCTTTATTACATCGGCTTTAACATGGACGACCCGGTCGTCGGGGAAAATAAAATCCTTCGACAGGCGCTTTCCTGCGCGTTCGATCCCGAGATCTTAGTGCAATACAACAACGGGCAAGTCACCCCTGTGTATGGCCCGGTTCCCGACCCGCTCGCCGGATTCAAGCCGGAGCCGACCGCCTATTCCCACGATCTCGAAAAAGCCAAACGTCTACTGGCGGAAGCGGGCTATCCCGAAGGCATCGACCCCGCAACCGGGCGCCGCCTGGAACTGACGATTGAACTTGGCGGTGCAACCCCCGAAGTTCGCCAGAGGGTTGACCTGATCGCCAACATGGTTGAAAAGGCCGGGGTGGTGCTTAAAGCCAGCTACAATAACTGGCCCAGCTTCCTCGACAAAATGGATCGCCGGCAGGCGCAGCTCTTCATGCTCGGCTGGGTGGCCGACTATCCCGATCCTGAAAACTTCCTTCAGCTCTTCCATAGCGACAATGTGTCGCCCGGCCCCAATCACGCCAACTATGTCAGCGCGGACTTTGATGCGCTCTACGATCAAATCCGCGTTCTATTGCCCGGCGAAGAAAAAGATCGGTTGTGCGAGCAGATGGCCGACCTCGTCATCGAAGATTGTCCGTGGATCTTTATGTATCAGCCGATGAGCTACGCGCTCGTTCACAACTGGCTCAGAAATTATAAGCTGCACGACTTTCCCTACGGCATGACCCAATACCACCGCGTTGACAATGCCTTTTGGGAAAATTGGAAGCGGAATAATGGAAAGGGAGGAAGGATGGAATGATGTTGTAAGAGAACGGTTTTGGAATGCTTACCAATATTCCACTGTTTCCGTATTCCAACATTCCTGATTCTCATGATTCGCTATATTTTAAAACGAATGGTGCAGATGATCCCGACGGTGTTCGGGGTGATCCTGATTACATTTGTACTGTTTAACGTGGTCGGTGGTAGCCCCGCCAAAAGCGTGCTCGGCCCGCATGCGCAGGCCAAAACGCTCGAAGCATTCGATGAACAGCGCGGGTTCAACAAGCCGCTGTTTTTCGGAACCCGAACCCGAACCCGCGCCTATGCGGATTCAGACTTTGAACGAAGCGCGGGCGATTGGGGAACGATCAATGGCATCACCTACACGAATGGAATGATCAGTTTGGCCGAGGGCGGCGAATATGCACTCCCGCTTAAATTCGATCTGCGCACCGACTGCGAATACGAGCTGGAAATTGAAGGCCGTACCGATGGGTTTCCAACCCTTGGAAAAAACGACCTGAAACTTTCCAACGTTTGGAAAAAAAAGACTATAAAGTTTCGGGCGACGCCCGTCCTGAGCGACGCCTGTGGCGGAGTCGAAGGGCAGAGCTTGGCAGAGATTGTTCCGGTCGACGCGCCGGTCGAGATTCGCTCAATCAAACTGCGGCGAGTGATGCGTAACCCGTTCGACTCGCAGATCGTTTTTTACTTCAACCGGCTTTTCCATTGGGATTTCGGGGTTTCGCACAGTACCAATCAGCGGGTGTCTAAACTGTTGGCCGATGGAATCGTCCCGTCGCTGATGCTCACCGTGCCGGTATTTATCATTGGCCTGTTCACTTCCATCGCGCTCTCACTGTTCTGTGCCTTTTGGCGCGACACCTGGGTGGATCGCTTTTTTGTGATCCTCTCCGTTGCGCTGATGAGCATTAACTATTTGGTCTACATTGTGGCTGGGCAGTATTTTCTCGGTTTCAAGCTCGGGTGGTTCCCCGTCTGGGGTTTTGAAGATTTCCGTTATCTTGCGCTTCCGATTCTGATTGGGGTCGTCAGCGGGTTGGGCGGCAGTCTGCGTTTCTATCGCACCATCATGCTCGACGAGGCGCACCGCGACTACGTCCGCACCGCGCGCGCCAAAGGCGTCAGCCAGAGCAGCGTGCTGTTCAAACACGTTTTGAAAAACGCGATGATTCCCATCATCACCAACGTCGTCATCGCCATCCCGTTCCTTTATACGGGCAGCCTGCTACTCGAAAGCTTTTTTGGAATTCCCGGCCTCGGCTATCTCGGCATCAACGCCATTAATTCATCCGATGTCGATGTTGTCCGCGCCATCGTTTTGATCGGTGCCTTTATCTTTGTGATCGCGAACCTGCTGACCGACATCTGCTACGCATTAGTCGACCCCCGCGTTAAATTAAAATAAGGCTTTAGGCATTAGACTTTAGACCATAGGAAAATAGTTGTAGCCGAGGCCCGTGTCCTCGGTGGCGGGGTCTCGGACCCCACCCTACAAAAGAAAAACTGAATGAGCAACGAACTGACAACTGATAACTCTGAACAGAGAACTCCAAAGCGAGGCAACTCGCTTTGGAGCGATGCATGGAAGCGGTTGAGGAAAAACCGTATTGCCATGGTTTGTCTTGGTATCGTTGTGCTCTATACGATCGGCGCACTCTATGGCGAGGCGGTGCATCAGTATTACCAGATTACAGACCAGACTCCGTTTTATCAGAACACCGACCTCGACGCGGCCTATCAGCCGCCGTCTTCCGAACATTGGATGGGAACGGATGCCCTCGGGCGTGATGTGTCGGCGCGACTGATCCAGGGCACGCGCATTGCCTATAAGGTCGGCATCATCACGGCACTGATTGCCATTCCCATCGGCGTCTTCTTCGGCTGTTTGGCGGGCTACTTCGGCGGGCGGGTCGACGACTTTGTCGTTTGGCTCTACTCCACTTTTGCTTCTATTCCCGGTCTTTTGTTCATTCTCGCCATCGCCATGGTCGTGGGGAGGGGGCTGCTTGGGGTCTACCTAGGAATTGGCCTCACGACATGGGTGGGGCTTTGCCGCCTCATTCGCGGTGAAGTGATTAAGCACAAGGAGCAGGCCTACGTGCAGGCGGCTCACGCGCTCGGCTTCAGCTGGTGGCGCATTCTTTTTCGCCACATCCTTCCCAATGTCTTTCACATCATTATCGTCACCTTCACGCTGCGCTTCCCCGCCGCGGTCGGCACCGAAATTTTTATGAGCTTCCTTGGGATCGGCGTTCAGAACGAACCCTCGTGGGGGGTCATGATCAATAGTGCGCGCATGCGCCTCTGGCAGGGCGTCTGGTGGGAAATGACCTTTGTGACCCTCGCGATTTTCTTACTGGTTCTCGCCTTCAACCTGCTCGGCGATGCCCTCCGCGATGCTCTCGACCCCCGCCTTCGTACGGAAGATCAGTAAGACCCGCCTGTGGGTACGCAGAGTAATTATTTCCAAACCTTGGAACCCACTTCGTTGGATTTCAGCGCTTCGCGATGCTCAAGCAATACGTTCTCCGAACCTTGGAAAAACAAGGGTGAAGGCTCAGCCTTCTTTGGGTGGGATCATGCCCATGATGTCGGCGCACGGACGTTGCTCGCGAAGCAACTGGGTCATCGTTTTCATGGTTGGATCAATGTGGTGCATGAACATTTTATAGCCTTCGCAGAGCCAGCTGAGGCCGGGATCGCCATCGGCGGTGTGCATGAAGCGGTGCTTCGGGCAATCGCCGTTGCAGGCAAAGCGCACATCGCAGTGGAGGCACTGCTTCGGCAGTTTATCGAGTTTGTCGCTGCCGAATTGAATCTGCTTTTCTTGAGAGGCCAGCTCACTCATCGGCGTTTCGAGAATGTTGCCGAGGTTGTGGTCCGGATAGACAAAGTGGTCGCAGGAGTAGATGTCGCCGTTGTACTCAATGATCATCGCGCTGCCGCATTTTTCGGAAAAGATGCAGAGGGGGGGCGGCATCCCCATCCACGCGTTGAGCATCACATCGAACATCTGAACGAAAATAGTGCCAACATCACGCCGGACCCATTCGTCAAAGATGTCGATCAGGAACTGTCCATACTGCTTGGGTTGAACGGTCCACGGCATCACGTGTTCGTCGGTGTCGTCGGCGACGAGGTCGGGGGGAAGGGCGAGCTTGAGGCCGAGACGCGTGGCTTCATCGTTGGGCTTGCGCTCGATGATCGGAATGAACTGCAGGAAGGTGCTGCCGGTGCTTTTGAGGAAGTCGTAAATTTCGACCGCGTGTTTTGCATTCTGACGGGTCACGCAGGTGAGGGTGTTGAATTCCACCCGATGCGACTTCATCAGCTTTAGGGCTTTCATTACGCGATTAAAGGTCGGCTTTCCGCCGCGGTCGACGCGGAATTTATCGTGAATATGGCGAGGTCCATCGAGACTCAGCCCAATCAGGAATTTTTCTTTCGCCAGAAATTTGCACCAGTCGTTATCGATCAGCGTTCCGTTGGTTTGAAACGCATTCTGCACGGGGCGGCCCGCCGAATACTTTTTCTGAAGCAGCACCGCTTTTTGGAAAAATTCAATTCCCATCAGGGTGGGTTCGCCGCCCTGCCACGCGAAGATAATCTCCGGTGTGTTTTGCGATTCGCAGTATTGCTTGATGTAGGCCTCGAGCACCTCGTCGCTCATGCGGTGAACCTTCTGCTCTTGAAAGATCGCCTCTTTTTCGAGGTAGAAGCAATAAGTGCAGTTCAGGTTGCAGTCCGGCCCCGCCGGCTTGGCCATCAGATGGAAAGGTTGTTTTTGGTCAGACATAACGTTAAGAGTGCGTTTCCGTTGCTTCCAGTTCAAGCCTCATTCCCAACCGTATTCCTGCTAAATAATCGGCAGTTTGTCCCGCAGATAGGGAGGGTTATGTAGCGTCGGCTCTATGAGCCGAAATCTTCCTTTCTTTCCAGACTCACCCTGGCGCTTTTAATTGGAAGTCTGAGCTTCTGTGGCAAGAGAAATGATTTCGACCGTGCGGCGCGGCGGTTTTTCTGGAGGCGCCGGCATTTCTGAAATTCTGCGCTTGAGCGCCTCAAGGATCGATTTTTTGACTTCAAGATGAATTCGAGCCCTTTTCGTTTCGGGGTTTTCGTCCTGCCCAGAATTTGATGCACGTTTCTGATCCAGCTCTTCAAACGTGTTCTTCTGAGCTGCGTATGTTTCCTCCAACTGCTTGTGGATTTCTTCGAGTGCGTTTTTTAGGCGCTCATTCAGTGCGTTCAGGGCGGCTCGTTCCTTCTGGAAGGCAGAGGAGTTTGGATCTGTTTCAATCAATATTTTCTCGGTGGTTTTAATCTCGGATCGGATCGATTTAATGGCGGGGTCGTTCACGTAGGCCGACCAATTCAATAAGGGTTTCTTTTCCATTTTTGACCACTGTTCTAGCTTAGCTTTTGCTCCCAACATCGCAACTCGGGCTTGAATCCGATCTCCTGCTAGTTGCTGGAGCTGAAGCTTTTGGGTGTCTTTATCCAGCACAAGCGGTGTTTCGGAGAGGCCCTGTTTTTTGCGGAGTTCCTTATATTTCAGCTCGGCCTGCCGGACCCCATTTTCCTGTTCCTGTAACATTCGTGCCCGTGACTTGTCTGTGGCCTGTTTTTCTATTAAACTTTGTTTTTCAATGTGGCGTTGGTATGCACGAGCCAATTCGTTGGCAAGCGCCACGGCTTCATCCGCGTCGTCGCTGGTTGCTGTTATTTCAATGAAAGAGGTGTCGCCGATCTGTTTCACTCGCAGTTTGCCGCTGAGCATCGAGCACATCTCCTTCAGAGAAGGCTTGGTTTCATTCAGCGCCCATTTTTCGGCTAGGTTTAGTTTCTCTGCCACCTTCGTTAGAATGGGCCTTGATACGATGATTGCCGCTTCAGTTAGGAGGGAAGAAGACGGGGTGACATTTAGAAAACAATGCTCACATGGATGTTCGCACGTGAGTAGTGGTTCCTCATTTTTTAGCACCGAAATCCGTGACGTGGCTCGGTGACGTTCCTGTTGGGAATTCGCTTTTGCGGCCTCAGTTTGTTTGGCGAAGAGGGCTGTTTTAAATTCCGACAGCGGTTTAGGCTTCGGTTTCGGATGGGCAAAATCGACGTTGGAGATGGAGCGGTTTTGCCGTTGGTATTTCACCATAAAGGCTTGTTCTTTGAGCTGTTCGAGGATGGCCTGTTGAGCTGTAAGCTCGGCTTGCTGAGTTTTATATTCAGCTTGAGCTTTTATCAGTTCAGGGCTTTTTGTGACTTTTATTTTTGTGATTTCCTCTTCAAGTGCATCGCGCCTTGCCTTCGCGGCGATGTCTTGCGCCTCCATCCCTTTTAAGATTCCCCTGCAGGCTTGTTCCTGTTTTTTGTTCAGCTCATCCAAAGCGGCTTGCGCCATTTTTACTTCAAGATGATCTTGCCCAAGGATTGGAGTCTTTTCGCTCAGCTCCTTTTCATATTGCTGAATCTGTTTGCTCATACTTTCGATGAATGGGCCATTGGCTAGTAGTACTACGAATTCATCCAGAGATTGATCTCTGGCCTCTGAGAACTTTTTGAGTCTGGTCTCGGTCAAAACCGATTTTTTTTTGGCCCTCACCAGATCGTTTTTCAGTTGCTCCATCCGGAGTTTCTCAATGTTGGCACCTGTATCCGTGGTCAGGGACACGGAATATCCGTGTTCTTTACGCAACGCTTGAAGCTTCAGTTTGAGCTGCTTGACGATGGCCTCTTGCTTTTTCAGCGCCATGTTAGCCTCTTTTTGTGCGGTTTTTTGTGCTTTGAGGTTTTCTTCGTCGAGGGCATTTTTGGATGCACTGGCCACCTCGTTTGCAATCGCCACCGCCTCGGCGATATCCTGACTCGTTGCTCTAATGGAAATCAGGGACGTGTTTCGGAACTGTGTCACTCGAAGCTTTTCTTTGAGCGTTGTATACACTTCATCTGAGGAAAGGTTCCATTTCGTCGCAAGATCCAATCGAGTTGCGACTTCGCCTAGAATAGGCTTGGAGATGATCCGCTCCATTTCGGTGTCCATTGAAGTTGGATATCGGAGGGCGCAGTGCGCGCAGGCATTTTTACAGTCGGGTTTGATGTCATGTTTGCGAATATCAATCCGAGAAGTGGCCGAGTGGAGTTTTGGAGGGTGAGTCGTAATCTGCGCATTCGTAATAAAGGAGGAGAGTAGAGCTACGACGCAGGCGGTGATGACGATTTTATGTTTCATATTATAGTTCCCAGAGTTTGCGCAGGGGGACGGCCAGAAACGGCGTGCTTCCGAGCGGTAGGATGTCGGTTCCGTTGTAGAGTACGATTCCGGCTTGGAAGTCTTGGCCACACCGGTCTGCGAGGCGGGCCAGGCCCTTGGCGTCTCCGGGCGTTGCGGATGCGGCGGCTTTGATTCCGATGCCCCAGGTTTTTCGACCCCGTGTGATGACGAGATCTACTTCGACTTGATCTTTATCGCGGTAATGCCAAAAGCGGAGGTCGGGGTCGGTCCATGCGGCCTGAGCGATAACCTGCTGTACGGCAAAGGATTCGAGTAGATGGCCCATCAGCTCGCGCCCCGGCAGCCAATAGCCAACGCAACAACGGTAGACGGCAGAAGGGTTCTTTGTCT
>CAYYYX010000030.1:0-27836 GCA_964476065.1 uncultured Verrucomicrobiota bacterium
ATCCGGGACTTCACAGGTGAACGGGGGGTCTCCAAAAAGGTTTTGGAAAAGGAGGTCGCATTCATCCCGCGCCACACACTCCCCACGGAGGCCGCTTGGGTGATGGATTATCAACGGGTGATGGATCAAACAGACCCAAACGAAAAATTGGCGGAAAAGCCGCTATCAACCAAATGGGTGAAAAAGGCAGCTTATCATATTATCATGGGGCAGCAGGCGCTTGCTCTTCAAGAAGTCGATAGCGCGCTGGAGCACTTTCAGGAGGTGGTTGTAATCTACCCTGAAATCGAGGGTCTCCACCGCTCTCTGGGAATGCTTTATATCGAGCGTGAAGAATATGAAAAAGCGGCAGAACATCTTGAAGTCGCCCTTCAGGAAGAAGAACTTTTTGATGTCGTAAATAATCTGGGCACCGCCTATATCGGCACTCAAGAATATGACAAAGCCGAAAAAAACCTCCTGCGGGCGCTCGAGATACAGCCGGGAAGCCCCATCTCCCATAAAAACCTGGCCGTGCTCTATCGAAAAATGAAGCGGGAAGAATCCGCGATCTTCCATTTTGAGAAGTATATTGATTTGAGGCCTAATGACCTGGACACTCTTCAAACGTATGCGCTCTATCTCGCGAAGCTGGCACGCTGGAAGCAGGCCGCCGCATTTCTGACGACGCTGACGCAGGAAGTAACCGATGTGGCGCCACTCTACTTCCTGTTGGCGCAGGTTCAGGTTCAAAACGACCAACAGGATCTGGCGATGGCGGCCCTGCAACGCGGCATTCAGCTGGTCGACCCCGATCTTGCCATGGCGTGGATGTCGCGCACAGAGTTCAATGACGTTCGTGAGTCCCACGAATTTAAGTCCCTCGTGGATGAACTGGAAATCGCCGCAGTATCTCTGGATGATGCCCGGCAACCTTGACTAGTCTAGTGAAACGCTGAGAACCCCACCCTCGACGTCCCATTCCGGTTGCGATGAAAAACAAATGGGAACCCCTGCCCTCCTCAGTGTTTCGGCAGCAACCCCGCCTTGAGCCTTCGGACTCATCCACACCTCTTTCGGCAAAAATATTTTAGAGAGTTGCTCTACGGCCTCTGCCTCCGCCCGGCGGTCGCTTATGACTAGCGCATGCAACCGATTCACCCCTTCTCTCCGCAAACAACGAGCCGCCTGACCCATACTATAGGGGCTACCGTCCGTCACCAATATCCAGCGTGCAGACTCGCTCCGGATGAGGGTCGTCGCGGAGCCCTCTTTGTGCACTTCCATTTCTGAAAAAGGCCGAAAGGATCCGCCGAACCAGAAAAGCAATGAGCCCAGGAGAAGAAAAATTGCTGGCTTACGCATCCGAGCCGTTCCGGTGAAAAACAAGATCAAGCCCGCATACCAAAGCGCCAGAACACTCCCCGGCGGCGAACGAATAAACACATAGGCCCCCGGGAGCGTGCTCATGACCCGAATCACGGAAATCAATAGCCCCACAAACACTCGGTTGGCATGATTAAAGACTAAGGTCACAAAAAGAGAAACGGGCGCGGCCACCAGAGCGAGGGTCCCGGTGAGAACAATTAAAAATGTCAGAGGAATAACCGCCAGATTTCCTGCGAGCGCCACGGGGGAAAGAGTATTAAAAAATCTTGCGGTCAGCGGGGCCGAAAAAATCCACGCGGCGACCGACGTAAGCGCGAGCAATCCGAAGAATCGAACCAGCGCAACAAGCGGGCGAGGGCCACTGAGCTGGGCCAGCGGGATCGCCCAACTTGGACGAGAAAAGCCTGTGAGCCGACGCATTGCATATCCATGAACCATCACAATTCCGCTCACAACCGTAAAGGAGAGAAGAAATCCGGGGTTCGTGATCTGCAACGGATCCATGGCCAACAAAATAATTGCGGCCAGCGCAATAGCAGAAACGGAATCTGGGCGACGTCCGAATAGCGGCGCGGAAAAATAAACCGTCGCCATCGTAAATGCCCGGAGAGCGCTCGGTTTCATGCCGGTCGAAACAACGTAGAACAAGAGAACGGGAACCAGAAAAACTCCCCAGATTGTTCTAGGAACACCCACCATCTTCAGTGCCGCAACCAAAATTGAAGCCAAGACTCCGACATGCAGGCCCGAGATAGCAAAAATATGAAGGGTGCCCGTATGAGCGACCCGCTGATAAAAGGCGGGAGATAGCGCCTCTCGATAGCCCAGAAGTAATGCCCGCAGTAGCTGAGTTTGCTCTGAAAAAGACTCCATGCCCACACAAAGGATTCGCGAGGCGTGCTGGCGGGTTTTATAGCAAAACGCCTTGAGCGAGAGGGCCGCTTCCTGAAGTCGGGCCGCATCGCTTACACGCAAAGAACCTTTGATCCCCGCGTGTGCTTCTTCATAACTTCTGTAGCGACCTTTCAGTCGCCAGCGCTCGCCATACGCCACCTCTCCCTGCGGCCTTTTGATGTACACGCGGAATCTCGCATCTGAACGAAACCACTCCGTGCCCAAACGAACAGCCTCTGCTCGAAAACGAAAAGATTGTGTTCCGTCTCGAGAAGAAATCGCCGGGGAATCATCAATTGTTCCAACCACTTCCTGCTCTTGAAATAACACCTCCGCTATCGGGAGAATGGAACAAGCCGGAGGTTCTATTTTTTCAACCGCATGGAGTGCCGCACCCAAAAGGGCGCAAACTAGATAAAAAGAAATAGTCGATCTGCCATGTCCATGCATCCAGCAGGCCCAAGAGATAACAAGCGCACCCATCCCCAGAAACAAAAGAGGAGCGCCCCCGAAAAGGTGATGCGCATAAAGCCCAGAGGCCAGTGACAGGGCGATCCCAACAAGAGGTCGGCGCACCTGTTGAGTTGCGGACATAATTAGATTTTAACGGCTGATCTTCAGTTCAGGCTGAGTCGGGCTGTCTAGTCCGCCAGGAATTTTCGGTTCTTTCTTCTCAATTTCACGGCGACGAATATCTTCAATCGCCTTGCGAGTTTCTACCCCTACGACTCGGTCAACAAAAGAACGCAACTCCGCCGTTTCGAGGATCAAATCAAAAGCCTCCAGGTCGTGCCGCAACCAACTGGAAACTTCAGACTCTCCATAAAGGCTAACGGCCTGCCCCATAAAGATAACCGCCTTGCCGGCCTCCTCCCTCCGAGCATAGCAGCGAACCAGATTGTGATAGTGTTCCTTTTCCGGATGTGTTCTCACCAGTTCCAGATAATAGGGCGTCGCTTTCTCCCAATCCCCGCGCTCTTGACAGATCGCGCCGGACCCCGCCAAAGCCGCCAAATGCCGCCCATTATTTTGGAGGATGCGATCGAACAGCGCTAGAGCCTCTTCGCCATTCCCGGCAGTCCACTGCGCCAACGCGGCGACCTCCAGAAGCTCAAGATTATTGGGCTCCTGTTCCAGCATTGGGTCTGCCAAAACCAAACAGGCCTCCGTCTGACCCAGCTTTTGCAGGGCATGCAACAAGTTCACTTTTACGCCCCACTGCTGACTGTCCTGATCCAGCAAGCGAACGCACAGGAGAGCCACCTCTGCATACTTCTCGTCACGCATATAAATTTTTATCAAGAGCTGCTGTGCGACTCGATGCTCCGGTGCGGATCGCAACGCCTGCTCCAAACGCAATGCCGCCTCCTCGTCCATTCCATCGCGCTCTCGCATTTCTGCAGCGCGCAAGTGCCGCTCCGCCTCGCCCCACTGCCGCATCCGCTTGCCGATGATTTCCTCCGTAGCCGCCAGAGACGATACAGAAACAGCCTCCACGGAGGGGCTCTCCATGGAGGGCCCGCCTTCCATAAGCGCGGCATTAGCCACCCACTGCTCCTGATCTTTTTCCGAGGGATCCACGAACTTTTCTAAACCGATCTTTAGCACAAGAAACCCCACTACGAGGAGAAAGATGATCAATCCCGTGCAGGCGAACAGGAAGAAAATCTCTCGGTTATTAACGCGGTTACTGGTCTCGCGACGGCGAGCGGGGCTATGAAGTGACGTGCGACGAGTATCCCGTTCATACTCACCTGAAAATTCGTTGAGCGGCGCCTCTCCGACATGTTGCGTATAAAAGCTCTGTTCAGAATCCGGCGTTCCCGCGGGCAAGGGTTCCACCTCTACAGATGGTTTTTTTTTACCAAAAAATTTCATTTTTTTACGGAGGCTCCTCTAGATTACAAAACATTTGCAGTATCAAACGGGGGGCGTAAAGTGTCAAGCATGCTCAATTCACATCCCAAGTAACTGCGGAAGGAATCTCATGTCCATTTTCATTTTTATCGCACTGCTGTTCTTGGCCTCTCTGGTCATCATTCAGCTAGTCCTAACCCAACGCGGATCCGTACAGCAGGAAACGCGCCTCCAAATGCTAACGCAAAGCCTCAACACCCTAACAGAACAGACCGATACTCGCGCACGAAAAAGCGAGGAGGTTATACAGACACAGGTCGAAAAACTCATCACAACCAACAACCAGCGCCTTGAAAAAATTGGCGAAAAAGTCGAGCAACGCCTCGATAAGGGCTTTAAGGAAACCACAACCGTATTCAGCGATGTCCTCAAACGCCTCGCTCTAATCGACAAAGCCCAGGAAAAGATCGCAGAACTTTCCGGCAACGTCGTCAGCCTGCAAGAAGTCCTCTCCGATAAACGCTCGCGCGGCGCCTTTGGCGAAATTCAGCTCGCGGCCTTAATCGCCAACATGATGCCGGAAAACAGCTATTCGCTTCAGCACACTTTTGAAACGGAGAAAGGCCCCGTACGCCCCGACTGCGTTCTCTTTCTTCCAGAGCCGACCGGAACCATCTGTGTGGATTCCAAGTTTCCTCTGGAAAGCTACCAGCGAATGACCGACATCTCCCTGGGGGATGCGGATCGCACAACCGCCGAGAGACAGTTCCGGCAGGACATCAAAAAACACATCAAGGACATTGCCGCCAAATATATTATTCCGGGCAAGACCTCTGATGGCGCCATGATGTTTATTCCGGCCGAAGCGGTGTTTGCCGAAATTCACGCGCACTATCGCGACCTCGTGGAAGACGCTCAACGTGCTCGTGTCTGGTTGGTCTCCCCCACCACAATGATGGCGGTATTAACAACCGCCAGAGCGGTACTAAAGGATGCGGCAACCCGCGAACAGGTCCACCAGATTCAGGAGCATCTCGTGGCGCTCTCACAGGACTTCGGTCGATTCCAAACTCGAATGGATAAGCTCGCAACCCACATCGACCAAGCCAACCGCGACGTCCTCGACGTCAGCAAATCGGCCAGAAAAATCACGAGTCGTTTCGGGAAAATCGAACAAGTGGAGCTGGTCGAGGGCTCCTCAGAGGTTTCCTGAGCCTTCAGAAAGTTGAACACGCACTAAGAATCCTTGCTCGAACCGAACACCACAATGCGGTGAAACCGCTCTGAAAAATTATGTTCCTTGCAGATCCGTTCGATTTCCGCCGAAATCACCTTGCTAGAGAACTCGATAAACTCCCCCGTCTCCTCACAAATCAAGTGATGATGCCGACCGTGTCCATAAATATGTTCATAATGCGCATGAACATCCTGATCGCGGATCTTCTGCACAAACCCCGCCTCGGTCATCAAATCTAGAGTCCGATAAACCGTTCCGCGACTCACGCGGTTTGCTCCGGAAGCCAACTCCCCAGCAAGGTCGTCGGCCCGAAAGTGATCATGCCTCGCAAAAACCCGATCAAAAACAATCCGCCGCGCCTGTGTAATTCGCGATGCGCTACTTTTCAGAAACGCCACAAACAAAGGCCAGGCCTCTTCCACAGACCGATCCTCATCGCAATGGCTGGCCTCCCCAAATTTTCCTTCGTTTGCGCTCATTCTATTGCCCCCCGCTTTTTAGACTTAATCCTTATATAATGTGTAACACAGCTCCTTTTAGGAATGAAACTAAAAATGAAGATGGTATCTTCCCTCCTGTTGAAGGGCGCTCTTGCCCAACATTAATGAAGGAGAAATATCATGGCTTATAAAATTTCAGAAGATTGTACCATGTGCGGCGCGTGCGAAAGTTCCTGCCCGGTAGAAGCAATTAGCGCTGGCGATGGCCTCTATGTAATCGACGCAAACCTTTGCACCGATTGTGGCGCCTGCGAATCTACCTGCCCGGTAGAAGCAATCAGCGCGGCCTAAGCGTACTCTGCAATCGCAGAAAAAGCCTCGGCGAATTTCGCCGAGGCTTTTTTTGTTTGCCGCCGTTTCCAAACATCGTGTCGCGCCGTAGCCGGGCAGAGGCGGATAAAAAACAAAACCACTACCACGATACAAAGCGGAATAGGGCCAGCGTGGTTGCCATCCCGGTCAACATACCAAAAAATACCTCGAGCCGCGTATGACCCAGCAGCTCTTTGAGTTTGTTTTCCGACAGGTGGTGCTCCTTAAATAGTTCATCCACGATCTGATTGAGCAAGCGAGCCTGCTTCCCCGATGCCGCACGCACCGTCTGCGCGTCAAACATCACCACCGAAGCAAAAATAAAACTCAAGGCAAAGAGCGGGGAGGAAAACCCCTCCGTCAGTCCAATGGCGGTCGTCAACGCACTCACCAGCGAGGTGTGCGCACTGGGCATCCCGCCCGTACTCGCAAGATAACGAAAATCCAGCCGGCGGCTCTCCACCAAACAGATCAGCATCTTGATCAACTGGGCCACGGTCCAGCCCGCAACCCCAGCCCATAATGTGATGTGTACAAATTGCATTCGTTTTACCTATCCGGTTTTTTCCTTGAAAATGAGGGGGATAATAAAGAGTATCTCGGAGTCCGGCGCAATCTTTTTCGGACCAACGGGGAGACGATCCATGGGCGAAACAGTTTTTATTGAAATCAGCCTGATCCTCATTGCCTGCGCCGTCCTGTCGTGGGTCGCACTCCTGCTTCGCCAACCCATCATCATTGCCTACATTGCTGGTGGCCTTCTCTTTGGCTCCTCCGGCCTCGGGCTCATTCACGACACGGCCATCCTCAATGGCATTTCCGACCTCGGCATCACCCTCCTGCTCTTCCTTGCCGGAATCGTCCTTCACCCAAGACGTATCAGCGAGCTCTTTCGACAAACGATCTTGCTCACCCTCATCAACTCCCTCGTTGCCGTCCTCATCTGCGGCGGGTTCTCCATGCTCTGGGGCTTCAGCCCGACCGATTCTCTACTCATCGGCCTGCCCCTCATCTTCTCCAGCACCATTCTCGTTCTCAAACTCATCCCCACCACCGCCTTGCACCACAAACGAATGGGGGCCTACTGCATCGCCATTCTCATTGCACAGGACATCATCGCCATCGCCCTGCTCATCCTCATCGGCAGTCGCGGCGAAACCGCCGCAACATGGCTCCTACTCCCCATCAAAGGAATCCTCCTCATTGCTGCAGCCTTCGCCTTCGAGCAAGTCATTCTCCGACGTATCATGGCTCGTTGCGACCGCTTTCACGAAACGCTGCAACTCCTCGCACTCGGCTGGTGTCTCGTTTTGGCGTTAATTGCCAAACACATCGGTCTCTCTCATGAAATCGGCGCCTTTATTGCCGGAGTCGCTCTGGCCCGAAGCCCGCTCTCCTTCTTCCTCTCCGAGCAACTCAAGCCCTTCCGCGACTTCTTCCTCGTCTTCTTCTTCTTTGTGCTCGGCACACAATTCGAGCCGGCCGCCATGCGGGCGATCGCCCTGCCCGCCCTCCTGCTCTGCCTGCTCATGATGGCCGCCAAATACGGCACCTTCCGCTGGCTCTTCAAACGAACCGGAGAATCCGCCGCCTTCTCGCACGAAACCGGGGCCCGCCTGGCGCAAGCCAGTGAGTTTTCATTGATTCTGGTGATCGCCGAGCAGCGCGCCGGTCTCTTAAGTGAAAATGCCTTTCAGCTCGTACAGCTCGTCACCGTCTTTTCGCTGATCATCTCCTCGATGCTTGTCGTCGCCCGCTTCCCCTCACCACTGGCGACCAACCCGAAGCTCAAACAGGACTGATCCCACCCTTTTTACAAAACATCACAACCCCTTGTTTTTCAGCCTGTTACGAAAACATCCCGCACCTTTAAAGGTGCGGGAATATAATTTATATAACCATTTAAGCTCCAAACAATTAAACATTTGAAATGGTGATATTATCCCACACCTCTAGAGGTATGGGATAAGCCCCGTCAACAAGGCCAAGAGGCTAGGAGAATGGGTTTAGAGCCAAGGCGGCGAGTCAGAAAGAACCGCATTGAAACGGGCAATGAGATCATCCTGATAGGTTCCGAAGAATGTTCCGTTCAGCACGCGATCGAGCGCTACTTCACGAAGCTCCACCCAGCTGGCGATTTCGTCGCCCGGAATGATCGGGAAGAAAAGACAGCCAACCGCACGGGCGGCTTCCAGATCGCCCGGCGCATCGCCCACCATCAAAACATGATCGGGTGCATATCGATCCTTCATAGAGAGGGAAAGCGACTCCGCCTTCGACCCCAGCTCCGCGCCCGCAATCACGTCTACAAAACGTTCAACGCCCGCATGGCGCCATTCCCGAACCAGCGCATCCTCCGTCGTCTGCGAAACCACAATCAGATCTGCCGCCGCATGCAATTTTTCCAACCCTCTTGTCACGACGGAGCCTTCAGGCGAAGGCGGATGGAAATTTATGCCGCCGCAAGCGGCAACCTCATCAAACACCGGCATCTCCTCAACGCCAGCAATCCCGGCGCTAACCGTTCGGCTCCAATTAAGCACCCGCTGTAAATCGGGAGCATTCAACTTCGCCAGCTCATCATTACTGAGAGGAACTCCGGAGTTTACAAAGTCCATCAAAGGAACCGTTTCTGGAATTTTTTCAACCTCTGGAAAATATTTTTCCAAGGTTTGGAAGATCCGGAGCAGTAACTGAAAGCGATTCAGCCCGCGCCAGGGGGAATAGAGCGAAACCCACTCAGCCACCTGACGAAGCGAGTCCGCGTGCGCCTCCAGCCCCCAAATCCGAATAATCTCAGGATGAAAGAACTCCATCTGCTTAATCGCCATGCTATCGAAGACACAGCCGTCCGAATCGATCGCCACCAAAAGTCCGTGTTGCGGAACCAAATTAATCAAATCATCTTTGGAATAGGTTTCTTTCATGCGACGAACGCTACCCGTTTGCCCGCCACCTGTCCAGAGGCTTGCAGGAAAGCGGGTTTCGTGTTTAATTCTCGGGCTCAATGAAAGGATTTTTGAATGAACGTATTGGTGATTGGAAACGGCGGACGCGAGCACACGCTCTGCTGGAAATTGAAAAATGATTCGCGTGCGCCCGAAATTTTCTGCGCCCCCGGCAACGCGGGAACCGCACAGCTCGGCACCAATCTCGATCTCGGCGTCACCGACATCGAAGGGATCACCGCCTGGGCCAAAGCCAATCAGCCCGACCTCACCGTGATCGGCCCCGAAGCCCCTCTATGCGCCGGACTGGCCGACGCCCTCGAAGCCGAAGGCTTCCGCGTCTTCGGCCCCTCCAAAGCCGCCGCCGAACTCGAGGGCAGCAAAGAGTTCGCCAAAGAAATCATGAAAGCCGCGGGCGTTCCGACCTCCGGCTACGCGGTCTTCACCGAAGCCGAGCCCGCCTGCGAATATGTTCGCAAACAGGGCGCACCGATTGTCATTAAAGCCGACGGACTCGCCGCCGGCAAAGGCGTCACGGTTGCTGAAACCGTGATGGAGGCAGAAATTGCCATCAACGACGCGCTCGGCGGAGCATTCGGCGATGCCGGCAGCCGCGTGGTCATCGAAGATTTCCTCGTCGGCGAAGAAGCGTCCATCCTCGCACTGATCGACGGCGAACACGTTGTGATGCTCGCCTCGTCGCAGGACCACAAACGCGCCTACGAAGGCGACACCGGCCCCAACACCGGCGGCATGGGTGCTTACTCCCCCGCCCCGATCGTCACCGATGCCGTGCTCGAAAAAGTCCGCACCGAAGTCTACGACCGCACCCTCGCCGAACTCAAAAAGCGCGGCATCACCTATAAGGGGGTGCTCTATGCCGGGCTGATGATCGACAACGGTCAGCCGAGCGTCGTCGAGTTCAACTGTCGCTTCGGCGATCCCGAAACACAGGCCGTATTCGCCCGCTGGGATGGCGACATCCTTCCCGCGCTCGAAGCGTGTGTCGACGGAACCCTCTCCGACGATCTGATTTCGTGGAAGCCCGAACCGTCGGTTTGCATCGTGATGTCGGCAGGGGGCTACCCCGGCGACTACGCGAAAGGCGAAGTCATCTCCGGACTCGATGCCGCCAACGAAGGCGCGACCGTTTTCCACGCGGGCACCGCGCTCGATGGCGACAACGTCGTCACTGCCGGCGGCCGCGTCCTCGGCGTCACCGCGCTCGGAAGCGATCTGCAAAACGCCGTCGACAACGCGACCGCCGCTGTCGAAAAAATCTCGTGGAAAGATTCATTTTACCGTAAAGATATTGCCCACAGAGCATTGAAAAGAACTTAAAATTGTAGGACGAGCTTCTCTGTACCCAGAGAGCTTGTGTCGGGTTGAACGAGAAGGAACACACACGCTCCCGAATACGGGAAGCGTGTCCTACAAACAGAGAGATATTTAAAAAAGGAGAAAACTATGGCAAACAGCAAAGTCGCAATCGTAATGGGAAGTTCCAGTGATTGGAAAGTCGTCGAGCACTGCTTCGAAACACTGAAGAAATTTGGAATCACAGCCGACGTTCGAGTGATGAGCGCGCACCGCACCCCGTACGAGGCGTGTGAGTTTGCCGAAACCGCACTCGCAAAAGGCACAAAGGTGATCATCGGCGCAGCCGGTGGCGCAGCGCATCTGGCCGGGGTTCTGGCCGGGCACACCACCCTGCCCGTCATCGGTATCCCGATGCCCGCATGGGCCCTTGATGGAATGGACTCCCTGCTCGCCACCGTACAGATGCCGCGCGGCGTTCCGGTTGCAACGGTTGCGATTGGTAAAGCGGGCGCGGTCAACGCCGCGATCCTCGCCGTACAAATGCTCGCACTCGCCGATGCCGAGCTCGCCGCAAAGCTGGTCCAGTTCAAAAAGGATATGCACGACGAAGTGCTCAAATCGAACGACGACCTACAGAAGCAAATTGGAAAGTAGAACGACCGTCTCGGTCGTTTAAAGCAAGCGAGACGCTTGCTCTACATTATGAAAAACTCTACACGGCCAAGGAGCGTGACCGCGGCAAACCGATCGCAAGGCTCGCCGCCAAGCTGGTTCAGTTCAAAAAGGATATGCACGACGAAGTGCTCAAATCGAACGACGACCTACAGAAGCAAATTGGAAAGTAGAACGACCGTCTCGGTCGTTTAAAGCAAGCGAGACGCTTGCTCTACATTATGAAAAACTCTACGCGGCCAAGGAGCGTGACCGCGGCAAGCCGATCGCAAGGCTCGCCGCCTCTTTAGAACAGGTCGAAGCGCTCGGCGCGAAGTTTGGAAAGCACGGAAAAGCGCTGGCCCGGCCCGCTCACCCTCGTGCTCGAAACTCCGGAGGGAACCACCGGCTTCCGCGCACTCCTTAGTGTAGTCGCATCGTGGCAGGAAGTCCTGCACCCTATATTCATGACATTCGATTCTGAAAAGTAAAACCCGGCGCGACGCCGGGTTTTACTTTGTTTCATTCTGCCGTCGGAATCCACTTGGCCACGGCGTCCGAATGGTCGGCCGCCCACTGGCGGGCCACATCGAGAATGTCTTCGTCAGAATTTTTGATTTTGACCATCAGATCGGACAATTCGACATCCGTTAGGAAAAAGGTTTTCAGGAACTGAGCCAGTTCCGGCTTATCTTTTTCTAGGTCGGCTTGTCCGATGATTTCGATGTTACCGCTTTTCCAAATGGCTTTATCATCATCTTGCTTCAGGAATTTCATGTCCCAGCGGCCAAACATCCAGTGCGGTTTCCATGCGGCAACCACGATCCACTCCTTATGATTGATGGCATCCGACAGCGCGGCGGTCATGGCCGGTCCACCGGAAGCCATTAGCTCAATTTTACTTAAGCCATATTGGGGAATCAACTCGTCCTCGATTTTTTTCATCATCCCGGCTCCGGCATCCACCCCGGTGATTCTGCCCTTGAATTTATCGGCAGACTCTTGCAGTTCGGAAATACGGTCAATCGTCACATAAGAGGGTACGGCGAGTCCGACTTGCGTGCCTTCATAGACTGTACCGAGGCTCATCAGGTCATCGCTGTAGCGATCGAGATAGTCTTTATGCAGGGCGGGCCAGCATTCCATAAAGGCATCATGACTGCCTTGTGCCACGGCCGTATAGCCCGGGGCAACATCGGCGGCAGTCAATTCGACCTCATAGCCCATTTTGTCTTCAAGGACGACCTGAGCCAAATGAGTAAAGGCGACGCCTTCGGCCCAGTTGGGGTAAACTAATTTTGCCGTTTTGGTATTGTTGACGTCTGGCTTTGAGTCGCATCCCGTTAAGGCGGCTGCCAGAGCGGCGATGGTCAGTGTGGTCATGGTGGTTTTAAACTTCATTGTTACTCCTCTATTGATAAGATTATTTTTTATTTTTTCCCAAACTTTGCGTCACCCGGTCCAAGTAAATGGCCAGAATGACAATGGAAATTCCTGCCTCAAATCCCAAGTCGATTTTTAGTTGCGTGATTCCTTTCAACACCTCGTTCCCCAGGCCCCCGGCGCCGATCATCCCAGAGATGACCACCATCGACAGCGCCAACATAATCGTCTGATTGACCCCCGCCATGATAGAGGGCAACGCGACCGGCAGTTCGGCTTTGAAGAGCAGCTGACGCGGGTTGGATCCGAAGGAGAGAGCCGCCTCACGTATTTCTTTGGGTACATGTTGAATTCCCAGACAAGTGAGGCGTACGGCCGGCGGCAGCGAAAAGATCATGGTCGCAATCACCCCCGGCACCGGCCCGAGTTTAAAGAACAGAACCGCAGGAATCAGGTACACAAAGGCCGGCAAGGTCTGCATCACATCTAGAATGGGTCGGATAATTCGTTCCGCCAGCGAATTTTTTGCAGCCCAAATGCCGAGCGGAACCCCGATCAGTAACGAGATAAACACTGCAGACAGCACGAGGGAGAGCGTTTCCATCGTAGAGATCCAATACCCCATGTTATAGATAAGCAACAGACCGGCGGCGCTAAATACTGCTACCGAACGTTTGGCTAACCACCAGGCAAGAGCGGTCATGAGTGCAATCATCAGGATCGGGTGCGGCAGAAGCAGCAAGAACTCCAGCCCGTTCAAAATGGCCGTCACGCCGTTGCTGATCGCATCAAACACCACCTCGAAATGAGTCGTCAGCCAGTTGATGATGTTTTCGAATAATTTCCCAACGGGAATTTGCGGGATGTTCATGAGTCATCCTCCTTTTCTTCTGCGTAGTTTTCGTTATCAGAAAGAATTTCATCCAGAGGGGTCGTCGCCTCCTCCTCTTCGTCATACATTTCTGCCAAAATGGTTGCACGATCCAGCAGGCCGAGCAGGCGGAACTGTTCATCTTGAATGGCAATCGGATATTTCGCCGTCATGGCCGTGCCCAGCAGGTCGCTGATGGGCGTATCCGGGCCGGCGACGTAAATATCCGTACTGACTGCGGGCTGGATATCCTTTTTCTTTGCTCGCTCCAACTTGAGCACCGCATCGATCGTGACCATTCCAACCAGGCGGCGTTCGCTATCGACGGCAAACACACTGGAAACCCCTCTTTTTTGCATAAAACGCACCGCGACATGCGGCCCGTCCTTTGGAATCGTAATCACTTCGGTTTTCCGCATCAAGGCGGAGGCGGTGATGACTCTGTTGCGATCTACATTTTGAACAAAACGTTTTACATAATCATCCGCGGGGTGGGTCAGAATTTCTTCTGGGGTACCAATCTGGACAATTTTGCCATCTTTCATGATGGCAATCCGGTCGCCCAGCTTTAACGCTTCATCCAGATCGTGCGTAATGAAAACGATGGTTTTGTGCATGCGTGCCTGCAGCGCCAGTAGCTCGTCTTGCATCTGCGTGCGGATCAGCGGGTCTAGGGCGCTGAACGCCTCGTCCATCAGCAGCACGTCCGGGTCGCTGGCCAACGCGCGGGCAAGCCCTACGCGTTGTTGCATGCCGCCGCTGAGTTCACGGGGCAAGCTTTCTTCATAGCCATTGAGTCCGACCAGCTCGAGCGATTCTTGGGCTTTCTGGCGGCGTTCCTTTGCGGGAACACCCGCCACTTCTAAGCCGTATTCCGCGTTTCGAATAATAGAACGGTGCGGCAACAGACCAAAGTTCTGGAACACCATCGAAAGCGTACTCCTGCGGACATTCAGCAACTCGTCCTTGTTCATTTTCATCAGATCTTGGCCGTTAACCAGAACCTCACCGCAGGTCGGACTAATCAGTCGGTTCAAACAACGAATGACCGTGGATTTTCCGCTTCCGGACAGGCCCATCAGTACAAAAATTTCTTTTTTGTTAACGCTGAACGTTGCGTTATCAATTCCGATCGTGCAGCCGGTTTTTTTCAGAATCTCATCTTTGTTAAGCCCTTTTTCAAGTAACGGGAATACCCGCTTGGGGTCGTGCCCGAATACCTTAAAGAGCCCTTTAACTTCAATAATGCTCATCGTGTGCCTCCTATATCAAAAAAGGGACCGCAGCCCCTTCGTGATTTTAATTTTTACTTAGAAGTAATAGCCGATATTCACGTTGAAACGGCCTTCCCAATCGTCGGACTGATTGGACCCAAAATCATCAAAATTGCCATCGCCACCGACAAAATAGTTGCCGTTGGCGTACGCGTAATCGATCTGCGTGTACCAGCCCCCTGAGGCGATGGCCACGCCCGTTACGTTCATGGTACTATTGTTAAGGCGATTCCCCTGGTTATCTTTTCCATCTTTCAGGATGACACTGATGTCATTATAGAACTTGATGGAATCGATCCATTTTTATTTTCATCCGTTCGCATGCGGACTCAACAACTCCGGGAAATGAAAGCCGACGAAGTCATTTCGCGGCACGTCTATGCCGAGGTTCCGCCCAAAGTCGAATACAGCCTCACCAAAAACGGAGAATCCCTCCGCCCGATCTTATTGGTCCTGATTTCGGCGACGTTTTTTTATGCCTCGAAGCGCGCGCGGATTTGTGACGCGAGTTCGCTGTCGGAGGCGAACAGAATGCCGCGATGGTTCATGAAGGTGGAGTCGGCCCGGTTCAGATCGAGCGGATCGCCGAAAAAGTCGGACGCCGCCCCGCCCGCTTCCGCAAACAAACAGGCGGTTGCGGCAAAGTCCCAGAGGGAGCCGCCGCCTTTTCCAACCTTTGGAAACTTAAAATAACAGGCGGGTGCATTTTCCAGCACCCAGATCGCGTTCATCGCCGCACCACCGGTCATACGGGTCTGCACGCCACCGGAAAAGCCTAGGTCGGCGGCGATCTGCTCGAGCGTGTCCAAGGTTTGGAAAAATCGCGGATGCGCCTCAAAGCTGCGATCCGTAATGAGGCGCAGCGTGGTGTCTGGTGCTTTCATTTTCCAAGGTTTGGAATTTTTATAGAGGCCGCCTCCGCGCACGGCGTGATAGCAGGCCTGCTCAATGGGGTCGTAGACCGCGCCGATGTGCGGGGTGCCGTCGCGCGCCACCAGCGCAATCGAAACCGCGTAGCCGGGAATGGCGTCGATGAATGGGAGCGTTCCGTCAAGCGGGTCGATGCACCAGAAGAATTCCTTTTCGAAGCGGCTACGGTCGTCCTCGCTCTCTTCAGTAAGGCATCCGATTGCAGAAAATGTCGGCTCTAGAATTTCGAGGATGATCTTCTGGCTCTGCTCGTCGACTTCGGTCAGCACCTGCGAGGCGAGACTCTCACCGCCTTCTTTGCGCCGCACGTTTTGCGGGCGGGAACGGGCGATCATCTGCCCGGCGGTTTTCGCCGCTTCGATTGCGATCGAGAGAAGCGGATCCAAATTCATCACGCGAGCTCCTTCAAAATCTGACGGGCGAGGCGCTGTGAATAGCTGTTGCTTTTCCAGTGGCCCGGGCTCCAGCCCTGCAGAAAACGAAAAAAGTCGGTCCAGGCGACCGGATAGAGTTCGCGCCACTCTTTTTCCAAGGAGGCTGAGCCTCCACCCATACATTTTGCCAGAGTCTGAAAGTAGTAATCCAGCAACTCTTCTTCCTGCCGCTCGCATTCGTCTTCGTCGAGACAGCTGCCTAAAAAGTAGGCAACGTCCTTCATGCCGCATCCGCCGCCGACGTATTGAAAGTCAACCGCCGCGACATTGTTCCCATCATTGGAACTTGTGACGCCGGAGGCGTTAAAACAAAAATTTGCGAGCTTGGCATCGCCGTGAACCAGCGTTTTGAAGCGGGCTTCGTTCAGGCGGCGATCGATGGCCGCCGCCGCATTTTTCAATTTGGGGTCGTCGAGCGCGGCGAGTTCGTCGGGCCGCGTTGCGAGATGCCAATAGGTTCCAATGGGCCAGAGATCACCGGGCGACTCATTCATGAACGCGGCATGAAAATGGGCCAGCCACGACAGGCAGGCGCGGATATCCGTATCGTTCACAAACGTCCGACGTTCGCCGTAGCCGGAGGCGTCGAGATCTTCGAGCACCATGAACACTTCGTCGCCGTGCGTTTCGAGCGCGTAGCATCTGGGCACGCGGCACCCCTCGGAACAGCGGGCAGCCCATTCGGCATAGAAAGCGGTTTCCACTTGGTAGGAGCGCACCTTGCGTTCGTGCGACAAGTCGGTGTTCCAGCCGCGCGGGTGGTGCGTCGCATCAGGCCAATGAACGTGTTTGACCACGACGCTATCGAACTCTGCCCCGTGGAGGCGACAGCGGATGATTTTGCCGTAGCCGCTCCAGAGGCTCTGAATCAGCCCGGCGTCAGACAGGCTTTCTGCCCCCGTCGCGTTGAGTACGATTTGTTGAAAATGGTCATTCATAAGGGCGAGAAAAATAGCATAGGCTCTTCGAGCAAACCAACTAGGGATTTTATGATGAGCGAACGGATCCAAGTCCATCCAAAAACACCCGATCCAGAGATCATTCAGCGGGCCTGTATGCTTTTAGAGGCGGGCGAACTGGTGGGGGTGCCGACCGAAACCGTCTACGGCATCGCCTGCGATCCCGCGCATCTTGAAAAACTCTACGCCGCCAAGGAGCGTGACCGCGGCAAACCGATCGCAAGGCTCGCCGCCTCTTTAGAACAGGTCGAAGCGCTCGGCGCGAAGTTTGGAAAGCACGGAAAGCTGCTGGCAAAAAAATACTGGCCCGGCCCGCTCACCCTCGTGCTCGAAACTCCCGAGGGAACCACCGGCTTCCGCGTGCCGGATCACGAAGTACCCCTGGCGCTCGCGCGCGCCTTCGGGAAACCCATCGCACTCACCAGCGCCAATATAAGCGGCGGCACCGACGCAACCAATGCTCAAGAAGCTTTCCAAACCCTGGAAGCGGCGGTGCCGCTTTTTCTCGAATGTTTCCAAGGCTTGGAACCGACTGCGTCGGATTTCAGGGCTTCCTCCTTCGCCAAGGCTTCGGCGGACAGGTCGCCGTGCCCAAGCACCGTTCTGATTTGTACTGAAACAGAAACGAAGGTTTTGCGCGAGGGAGCGGTTTCGAAAGAGGAAATTGAAAAGGTAGTATCATGAAAAAGCTAATTTTTGTCTGCACTGGAAATACCTGCCGAAGCCCGATGGCTGAGGGACTTCTAAAAGCCCTGCTGCCCGACGACTGCGGCTGGGAAATTTCTTCGGCGGGCGTCTGTGCCGCGAACGGCTGGCCCGCCAGCGAGAATTCCGTTGCGGCTTTGCGCGAAAAGGGAATTGACGGCTCCGGCCTGACCTCTACCCCCCTGACGCCCGACCTAATTGAAGCCGCCGATCTGCTGGTTACGATGACGCAGGGCCACCGACAGGCAGTGCTCGCCGCCGTCCCCGAAAGCGAGGGCAAAGTTTTCTTGCTTAAATCGTTCGGAATCGCAAAATGCGCGACTGATATTTATGACCCGGTCGGGGAGGCGCTGGACGTCTACCGTCGCGTGCGCGACGAAATTGACGCCGCGTTGCCCGACCTGATTCTTTATATAATGGAAAAAAGGACTTAAAAATGAAAATTGCACTGGGTGCCGATCACGGCGGATTTGAACTGAAAGCCAAATTGATTGAACTGCTGAACGCCAAGGGCGTGGAAGTGGAAGACTGCGGAACCAACAGCGCGGAGTCGACCGACTATCCCGATTACGCCGCGGAAGTGGCCCGCCGCGTTTCGCAGGCCGAAGCCGATCAGGGCATCCTGATTTGCAACACCGGTATTGGCATGAGCATTACTGCTAATAAATTTCCGCGCGTGCGCGCCGCCGTCTGCTGTACCCCCGAGATGGCTAAGCTCACCCGCATCCACAACGCCTCCAACGTGCTCTGCCTCGGTGCCAATAATGTCTCCGACGAAGTGTCTCTGGAAATCCTCGAAGCCTGGCTGGCCAACGAGCCGGATCTGGAAGGCCGCCACGGACGGCGCGTGAACAAAATGAAGGCCTACGGCAAGAGCACCAGCGATGCCATCGCGGTCTACGAAACCGATCCGGAGATCTATAAAATCATCCGCGACGAAAACATCCGCCAGAAAAACAATATTGAGCTGATCGCCTCGGAAAACATCGTTTCGCAGGCTGTCCGCGAAGCGCAGGGCTCGCGCCTGACCAACAAGTATGCCGAAGGCTACCCAGGCAAGCGCTGGTACAACGGGTGCGACTGTGTCGATGAAGCCGAGCAGCTCGCGATTGATCGCGCCAAAGAACTCTTTGGTGCCGAACACGCCAATGTTCAGCCGCACAGCGGTTCCGGCGCCAACATGGCGGTCTACTACTCCGTCCTCGAACCCGGCGACACCATCCTCGCGATGAGCCTCGCCGAAGGCGGACACCTCACCCACGGCCACCCGATGAACTTTTCCGGACGCTTCTTCAATATTGTCCCCTACGGCGTCTGCACCGACACGGAGCAGATCGATTATGATGCCATCCAAAAACTGGCGGAAGAGCACAAGCCACGCATGCTCGTGGCCGGAGCCAGCGCGTACTCGCGCATCATCGACTTCCCGCGCTTGCGCAAAATCGCGGATTCGGTCGGCGCACTCTTCACCGTCGATATGGCGCACATCGCCGGACTCGTCGCGGCGGGCTGCCACCCCAGCCCGGTTCCGTATGCCGATTTTGTAACGACCACGACCCACAAGACCCTGCGCGGCCCGCGCGGCGGAATGATTCTCTGCAAAGAAAAATTCGCAGCCGATCTCGACCGGCAGGTCTTCCCCGGTATTCAAGGCGGACCGCTCATGCATGTGATCGCCGCCAAGGCGGTCGCCTTCGGCGAAGCCCTGACTCCGGAGTTCAAGACCTATCAGCAACAGGTGGTCAAAAACTCCATCGCACTCGCAGAGGCCCTACAAGCCAATGGCTTCCGCTTAGTTGCGGACGGAACGGATAACCACTTGATGCTTGTTGATGTCGGCGCAAGCGGCTTCACCGGCAAGGACGTGGCCAACGCGCTGGATAAAGCATCGATCACCGCCAACAAAAACGGAATTCCCTTCGATAAAAAAAGCCCGTTCGTTACCTCCGGCGTGCGCCTCGGCACACCCGCAGTTACGACGCGTGGCATGAAAGAAGCGGATATGAAAACCATCGCCGACTTCGTCAAAGTGGTGACAGAAAATATGGACGACGAGAAGAAGCTGGCGGAAATCCGTGAGCAGGTCGTTGCCTTCTCTAACCGCTTCCCGCTGGCATAAGACGGCGGAATCGCCATTGCTCTCTGAAGAGCTATCTCTTATTTAGCGCCGAAAGAGCTCGTCGACTTCCGCGGGATTGACAGGCGTTATTCCCGGAAGAGTTATGGCGGGTGGCAAATTAGTCGAGAGCGGTGGAAGCTCCATTTCCGTAGACGCCTCCATTTTGATCGGCGTGGTTCCGATGGGTGCATCCGACAGAGGCCGGTCGAGAAGATGAAGCCCCAAAAAGAGCAGGAACAGTGCGGCTACGCCGTAACGGGGCTGCGCAAACATCCAGCCCATGCTCTTGTCTGGGAAGTGATGCAAGGATGGTTTTTTGTGTGCGGTGCGGACGGCACGCATCACGTTCTCAATATTTTTTTCTACACGGTCTTTGCCGGGACGTTCATAGACTTTGAGTGCCAGCAATCCGGCCAGATCCGATTCGAGGGCCGTGAACTCTCTCTTTATCTTTTTCCGCGCATGAGCCAGACGGGATCGGGCAGGGCCTTCGGTGCCACTCATGACTCTGGCGACCTCCAGCGAGGAAGGCCCTTTTATATCGTGCAGGAGTAACGTAGCCCGCTGCGCATTCGGCAATGCCATAAGGGCTTCATTCATTTCCCGCTGAAATTCTTTCAGGCTCATCTTCCTCAATACAGAGCCTTTGGCAGAAAATTTCCTGTAGGATTCAGACTGCTTAATGCTTGGATCAAAATCCTCAAAGCGAGCGGGAATCCGTCGCTTGCTCTTTTTGCAAAACTTGAGCGTACGGTGCAAGGCAATGCGATCCATCCAAATCGAGAACTCCATTTGTTCACGGAAGTGTCCGAGTGCCTTCCAGGCCTTTGAAAAGATAATCTGATTGATCTCTTCGGCCGCTTCGCGGTTGCCGGTCATGCCATAGGTGAAGCTATGAATTCTCTCGTAATAGCGGCGGACAAGCTGTTCGTAGGCGTGAAGATCCTCCATCTGCGATCGACGAATGAGATCGCGATCGCTCAGCTCGGGACGGGGTTCTATTTCGGGGTTTTCTGCCATTGTATTTTCCAAGAGTCGGAACCGGCTGCGCCGGATTTCAGGGCTTCCTCCTTTGCCAGGGCTCCGGCGGGACAAGTTTCCTCGCGCGAACAACCCTTGCTCCAAGGATCGGAAGAAGTTCTAGCAGAGTTTCCAGCCGTGAACCATTCCCTTTGGTCATTATTTTTCTTTCAGAAAAATTATCTATCGCTACGCTTTCGGGGAAAAATAAAAGTGCCCCGAAAACACAAAAGCACTCCGGAAACTCCGGAGTGCTTTTAAACAGAAGATCATCGAACACAAGCGTATTCGCGCAGAGGCTTCCGAAGGAAGCAGAGAGCGAAGCGAACGGCAACGAATGTTGAATTCCGAAGTTTGAAAACTCTACAACTTCTTCATTCTTCGGTTCATTATTCGATATTCAAACGTTCTTAGCTCTGAATGGCGGCCTGCGCGGCAGCCAAACGAGCGATCGGTACGCGGAACGGTGAGCAGCTCACATAGTCGAGACCCACTTTGCAGCAGAACTTGACACTCTGCGGGTCGCCACCGTGTTCGCCACAGATTCCGCACTTCAGCGTCGGACGAGTCGAGCGACCCCGCTCCACGCCCATCTTGACCAACTGGCCAACACCGGTTTGGTCGAGGTGCTGGAAGGGGTCGCACGGAAGAATTTTCTCGTCGAGGTAATCCGGCAGGAAGGTTCCGATGTCATCACGGCTGTACCCGAAGGTCATCTGTGTGAGGTCGTTGGTTCCGAAGCTGAAGAACTCGGCGGTTTCCGCGACTTCATCGGCAGTCAAAGCCGCACGCGGAATTTCAATCATCGTTCCGATCATGTACTTCAGCTTGATGCCCGCTTTGGCGATCACTTCGTCCGCAGTTTTGCGGGAAATTTTTTCAAGGAAGTCCAGCTCTGCTTTGGTTCCGATCAGCGGAATCATGATTTCGGGAAGTACGGTGACTTTCTTTTTCGCTTTGGTCACTTTGCAGGCCGCGGCGATGATCGCGGTGGTCTGCATCACGCAGAGCTCCGGATAGGTGATCGACAGACGGCAACCGCGATGACCCAGCATCGGGTTGAACTCGTGCAGCTGTTTGACACGATCCGCAACTTTCTTGGCAGGGATGCCCAGGCGCTTGGCCATTTCTTTCTGGTCCGCAACGGTGTGCGGCACAAACTCATGCAGCGGCGGGTCGAGCAGGCGTACGGTGACGGGCAGGCCGTCCATCGCTTTGAAGATGCCTTCGAAGTCCTTCTGCTGATGCTTCAGCAGCTTGGCCAGCGCGGCTTTACGGCCCGCTTCGTCATCGGCAAGGATGAACTCGCGGATCGCCCAGATGCGATCGCCTTCGAAGAACATATGTTCGGTGCGGCAAAGGCCAATTCCTTCGGCACCGAAGGAGCGCGCAGCAACGGCGTCTTTCGGCGTGTCCGCGTTGGTGCGCACGTTGATCTTACGGTTGGCGTCCGACCATTTCGAAACGAGGTCGTACATTTTGAAGATCGGGTCTTTTTTGGCGGCAGGTTTTCCGCCGACCACCGCAGCAACCACGGGGCTGACCTGAGTGCCGATCTGACCTTCGTAGACTTTACCGGTCGAGCCGTTGAGGCTCATCCAGTCACCCGCTTTGTAGGTTTTTTTACCCACGGTAACGGTTTTCTTTTTGTAATCGATGATCAGTGAGCCCGCGCCGCAGATGCAGCACTTGCCCCAACCACGAGCGACCACCGCCGCGTGGGAGGTCATGCCGCCGGTCGAGGTGAGAACCCCCTGCGCGGCCCACATGCCGCCGACATCTTCGGGGCTGGTTTCGTGACGAACGAGGATGAGCTTCGCGTCTTTGTTTTTTGCGAGAATGGCTTCGGCCTCTTTGGCTTCGAAAACAATCTGCCCCACCGCCGCGCCCGGCCCGGCCGGAAGTGCAGTGGTGATCAGCGTGGCTTTCTTTTCAGCCGCAATATCGAAGATCGGGAAGAGCAACTGTTCGAGGTCTTCGCCTTCCAGCGTAAGCAAGGCTTCTTTCTGTGTCAGAATTTTGGACAGTTTCTTTCCGGTGTAGGTGTCTTCGCCGGTTGCCATTTCAACCGCCCAGCGAACGCCGGCCAAACCGGTGCGTTTTGCATTGCGGGTCTGAAGCATGTAAAGCGTCCCTTCTTGGACGGTGAACTCAACGTCCTGCGGGTACTTGTAGTGCCTTTCGAGCTTATCCATGATCCTCATCAGATCTTTGTGCGCTTTTTTCCACACCTTGGATTTCTCGTTCGGCATGTCTTTGAGGTTTTTCGGGGTACGAATCCCGGACACCACATCTTCGCCCTGCGCGTCGATCAGGTATTCACCCATCGGATCGCTGTCGCCCGTTCCCCCGTCGCGAGTGAACGCCACGCCGGTTCCGGATTCTGCGCCCATGTTTCCGAAGACCATGGTGCAAACGTTCACGGCGGTGCCGAGCAGGCCGGTGATCTTGTTGATCTGACGGTATTTCTCGGCGCGCTCCGAGTTCCATGAGCCAAACACGGCGCGGATGGAAAGGTCGAGCTGCACCATCGGATCTTGCGGGAAGGCTGTTTTAACCTTTTTGAGGTAAATCTTTTTGTAGATGCCGACGAGCTCTTTGAGCTGCTCTGCCGTGAGGTCGGTGTCTTCTGCGGCTTTATATTTTTTCTTCAGCTTTTCGAGCTCTTCCTCGAAGTCCTCATGGGTCAGGCCGCTGGTCGGGCCCATCACCACATTTCCGAACATGTCGATGAAACGGCGGTAGCAGTCCCATGCGGTGCGTTCATTACCGGTCTGCTTGATGAACCCGTGAACGGATTTGTCGGTCAACCCGAGGTTCAAAACGGTATCCATCATACCGGGCATGGAAACGGCTGCGCCGGAACGAACGGAGACGAGAAGCGGATCGTTGGGGTCGCCGAGTTTTTTGCCTTCCAACTTCTCCAGCTTAGCGAGAGTTTTCTTCATCTGAAGATCCATCCCTTGGGGATATTTTCCGCCGTTTTTGCTGTAGACCGCACACGCCTCCGTCGAAACGGTAAACCCTGGAGGAACGGGCAGGCTGGCGTTCGCCATTTCGGCCAGGTTAGCGCCCTTGCCGCCAAGAACGGCCTTCATTGTGGTGTCGCCTTCGGTATTTTCCTTACCGTGTCCGTAGAAATAAACATACTGTTTGTTCTTCGCCATCCGATTTCTCCTTGAGTTTCGCTCTTCAAATTCTTTGAGCGTTTTATGCAATTTTCTCTTCAAAAAAGAGGGAACATGCTATCAAAGCGGTCAGGGGTGTCAAGCTATGGGGAGGCCTTTAAAAACCGCGGGCACAGCCCCTTTCCGATGCCTCCAAACCCCTACTACGTTTTCCAACCCTCTTGTCTCGCCATAGCCTTCTGGCGACGGCGGATGGAACTTTTTCCCGCACGTTTTCCAAACCTCTTGTCGCGCCGTAGCGATGCGAAGGCGGAAGCCCTGAAATCCGGCGCAGCCGGTTCCAAGGCTTGGAAATCAGTCCACATTCACTGGACCGCCGGGCTTGTCCTGAATAACGGTGTGCTCCGCGTGACCGCTTTTTTCGGGCCAATCCTCGTTGTAATGAAGCCCGCGGCTCTCTTTGCGCTGTTGCGCACATCGAACGATGAGCTCGGCGACCGCCGCTAGGTTGCGCAATTCAATCAGGTCGGCGGTCACTAAATATTCCTTGTAGTAGCTGCGGATCTCTTCGCGGATGGTGCGAATGCGCCGTCGCGCACGCTCGAGCCGCCGGTCGGAACGCACAATGCCGACGTAATCCCACATAACGGAGCGCACCTCGTTCCAGTCGTGTTCCACCAAAACCGCCTCTTCGCTTGAAACCGCATCGCCGCACTCCCATCGCGGAATCACAATCTTTGCTACATCGTTGTTTCTCCACCCCTTGGAAATTTCTTCGGCCGCGCGATGTCCGCAAACCGCCGCTTCGAGCAGGGAGTTGCTCGCCAAGCGATTCGCGCCGTGCAGGCCCGTGCTGGCGACTTCGCCGATGGCGTACAGCCCCGGCATGGCGGTGCGCCCATCGACATCGGCGACGACTCCGCCACAGGAATAGTGCGCCGCGGGCACAACGGGCACGGGAGTCAGGGCCATATCGAAACCAAAACTCAGACACATGCTGTAGAGTGTCGGAAAACGCTTCTGCAAAAAATCGGCGTCGCGATGAGAAATATCGAGATAAACAAAGGGATCGCCGTGACGTTTCATCACCGAGTCGATGGCCCGCGCGGTGATATCGCGCGGAGCGAGCGCGCCGCGCTCGTCGAAATCGTACACGAACTCGCGCCCGCGCCGGTCGATCAGCTTCGCCCCCTCGCCGCGCACCGCCTCGGAAATCAGAAACGATTTTGCGGCCGGGTGATACAAACAGGTCGGATGAAACTGAACCATTTCCATGTCGCGCACCGGAAGTCCCGCGCGCCAGGCCATTGCCACGCCGTCGCCGGTGGCGACATCCGGGTTGCTGGTGTACAAATACACCTTGCCCAGTCCGCCCGTCGCAAGAACCGTAACGGGCGCGCGCACCGCCAGAATTTCGCCGTTGGCTTTATCGAGAAAATAGCACCCCACACAGCCGTTCTCGCCGGGAAGTCCGATCCAGCCCGTTGTCACCAGATCAATCGCAAGCCAGTTCTCGGAAATATGAATGTTCGGTTCGGCCTCGGCACGGGCGAGCAGTTTTTCGATCAATTCCTTTCCGGTGATGTCGCCGGCGTGGAGCACCCGGCGGCGCGAGTGGCCGCCCTCCTGTCCAAGGTCGTACTCCTCCGGCTTGTCCGCGCGACGCTCAAAATGAACCCCAAGGGCTTCCAACTCGGCAATTTGTTCGGGCCCGCCTTCGATGATCGCCTGTACGGCAGACTCTTCGCTGAGGCCGCCGCCGGTTTGCAGCGTGTCCGCGGCATGCCGTTCCATGGAGTCCGCAGGGTCGACCACACAGGAAATACCGCCTTGCGCGTGATGGGTGTTTCCATCTGCGGCCGCTTGTTTGGAAACCAGCAGAACCTTCCCCTGCGCACATAAACGCAACGCAGCCGTCAGGCCCGCCAGCCCGCTTCCAATAATTAGAAAATCTGTATCCCGTATCTGCATACTCTGCGCTCTGCGCTCTCATGCCGTGGCTTCCAACCATTGGAAGTTTTCTGTGCTCCGATGCCGACGATTTTCCAAGGCTTGGAAATTTATAACGCCGCCCGCGTTAAAACCAAGGGAAACGCTACCACAATTCTTCCAAGGTTTGGAAGCCATTGCATGGCGGCTTACTGCTTTTTGCCGCTACGCTTCTTTTTGAGGCACAAAAAGCACGTTCGGAATACCTCAGGTCCCACCCTTGGAAAAATGAACAGACCGACGTCCTCACGGATTGCTTTTTGGTCAAATAAAGGCTTTTCTTCCTTGGGGAGTCTGGCATTGTCCGGCGCTTTTACCGTCTAATTCAGGAGGAGATAGATCATGATTAAAAAAGGTGGAACTTATGTGGTGATGGGCTTGCTCAACACCGACTCAATTGCGTACGCAACCGGAAGGATGATCGAAGGTCTCGGAGGCAACGTCATCTATACCGTTCAAAATGAACGTATGAAAAAGGTTTTCTTCGACCGCGGCTGTCCCGACCTTCCGCAGGAAATTAAAGATTCCATGAGCATCAAATATTGCGATGTCACCATCGAGGACGAAGTCCGCGACGTCTTTAACGACATCGGCGACATCGACGGCCTCGTTCATTCCGTCGCCTTCGCCAACCCGAAGACCTGCCTAGGCAATCAAATGTACACCAGCTCCTACGACGATGTTAAGTTGGGCTTCCATATCAGCTGTGTTTCGCTCTCGACCGTTTCCCAGTTCGCACAGGAACACATGCCCAACGGGGGTTCCATTGTCACCCTCTCGTTCGCCTCCCAGCTCGCCTTCCCCTACTACAACTGGATGGGCGTCAACAAAGCCGCACTCGAAGCACTCGTCCGTGCGCTGGCCCGCGAATTCGGCCGCGAACATGTTCGCGTGAACGCCGTCTCCGCCGGACCGCTTGCCACCAAAGCCGCCAAGTCGATCCCCCACTTTGCGCACTTGGCGAGCACCTGGAAAAAAATCAGCCCGCTCCCTTGGGATGCCGTCAACGACAAGGAGGAAGTGGCCAATGCCGTTCTCTTCCTCCTCGGGGACTACTCCAAGAAAATCACCGGCCAAACCCTCTACGTGGATGGCGGGGCCTCCGTTGTCGGCGGCGAGTTGCTCAAACATGAGAAGCCACTCAAAACCATGACCGCGAAGAAAAAAGAGGCCCGCGAACGCCTCAGACGGATGCAGGCGCGCCCGCCAATAAAATAAGTTCCAACCCTTGGAACTTTCCTGACCGCCATAGCCTTTGGCGACGGCTGGTTGGCCCTACTTTTTCCAAACATTGGAAAAACCCGCCGCCGCCGAGGCTCTGGCGGGCAAGCAAAAAAGCCGCTCCGGAAGGGGCGGCTTTTTTCATTCGAAGCCTTTGAATCCTGTGCAGGCGATCCCGGCATCCAAAACATGGCGTTGACAGAGAGGGCGGTGTGTATGACCATACGCACATCGCTACGGATGAAATTCGGCCCCGCGCCGTGAGTGCCTAACGGCTCCTATATCCGTGGCTTTTTCTTTTTTTCCAGCCCTACAAAGGGCGACTTTTTTGCGATAGAACCGGATATTTATGCACGGAGATCGTCGAGGAATTCGGAGGCAGGGGCAACGCCGGTGATCAGGAGCTGATCACGGGCGCGGGTACAGGCGACGTAGAGCAAGTGGCGCTCGGTGTTGTAAACCTCTTCAAGATCGCTGGTGTCGGAAACAGTTTCGATACGCTCCTGTAACGGGAGAATTTCATCGTCACAGGCCATAACGGCTACAGCACGGAACTCCAGCCCTTTTGCGAGGTGCATGGTGCTGATTGAAACGTGCTCCATATTACTGACGACATTCCCGCTGAGCAGGACTGATTGCTGCCCGGCGGATTGAGCAGCAGACTCTGCGCGGGCAAGTTGTGCTTCAGATCGAACAAAGACTCCAATCTCTGCCGG
>CAYYYX010000031.1:0-27669 GCA_964476065.1 uncultured Verrucomicrobiota bacterium
AGACAAAGAACCCTTCTGCCGTCTACCGTTGTTGCGTTGGCTATTGGCTGCCGGGCGGCTAATAAATTGATCGGTTTATGCATTCTAGTTCTATCTCCAAGCAAGTTTTGTGCCTTCATCACCCAAGGAGATGGATCACTCATCCACATTCTCAATTTTGAATGAGGGTGGCCACTGCACTACAATACGCACGCTGTGCTGCTCCGGATTATCCGATGATTCATCGATGGTCAATTCCTTCACAACGATCAACGGGTTTCCCGTTTCCAAATACCAGAGGAACCGAATAAGTTCATTATACCCACAGCGTGTCACAACACTCACCTCATACGGAACAGCCTCTTTTCCATTTCCCGTTGAGGATCTAGCCGATATCTCCTCTTGTAACCCATCAATCATCACGCCAGCCAGCGCGGATCGGCGTGAAATATATTCATAGGCCCACGCATAGCTGTCAAAAACAGCGGGGGCATAGGGCACCATGGCTTCCAAATCTTCTACGCTTTTTTGAAGTTCCTGCTCCACCAAGGCCTTGCGCGAAATGATATCTTTTGCAGCAGAGAGCTGACCTTGGAGTTCGTGTAATTCTTTGCGTGCCTCCCCTGCGGATTTCCCTGGGTTCTTCAACATAAAATAGCCGAGAGCCACCACCTGCAACACCGCCAAAACGGTTATGATGATGACGATTTTCTGCTGCTGTTTGGTAAGGGCCGACCAATTTAAATTCATCAGGGGGCCTCCTCGATCATTCGTTTTCCTTCGAGCGAAAACACCCAACTATCATCCGTTTCACGCCGGGAAGAAATCAAACGCACCTCGTCGCAAAAACTCCTCAATTCCTTACTGTTGTTGAGATTGCGCTTAAATTCGACCGCCAGCATATCCCCGCCCTCGCCCACAGCCCATCCGCTCAACTGGAGTACGCACTCGGGCTGGCCACTCGACCCCGACTCGATGATTTTTGCGTAGACTCTTGAGAGTTGAACCTGAGCGGGCACGCTGCCCTGAAGTTCGCGCATGATTTTATGCAACGGCGCACCGGTTCGCTCCGACCATTCATCTAGGGAAGCGCTTGTTCGCCGATTCAAAGCGGCCGCCTCCGTCTGCATCCGAATGATCGCTGACACCGGCATCTGCAGAATCCACTCCTTGCGGGTTCGATCCAGGTTGGCCAGCACGGTCACTTTTGCAATACCCGACAGCATGAAAAACAGAAGCAAGATTCCGCCAAAAACGGCGATGGCCCCCATCACCATCACTTTCATGCTAACGATGCCTTGATAGCGGCGCTCGTTTTTCTTCAGGAGGTTAATTTGAAGGTTCATGAACCGCCCTCCACGCCCGCCAGCGCCGCGCCCATTGCCGCAGCAAACCGGCTCTCCTGCCCTTTGAAACGCGCAAGGTCCAAATCATCCGGTACGATCACCCGATCAAACGGGTTCCAAACATTGGGCTCCAGGTCGAGCAGGTCAGCCAAGGCGCTCCGCCAATCCGGCGACGCGGCCAATCCCCCAGAAAGATAGATCCCTGTCAACTGGGTTTTATTTTGCCGCTCAATGAATTCACGATAAATGGAAAGCTGTTTCAAAAAGGGGCCGAGCGCCGTACGAACCGGCCCCGAGATATCAACCGAACCGCCAGAAAGAACGGTGCGGGCCATATCGGCATCCACGCCAAGATCCTTCTGAACCTGCTGACTCAGGGTCTCTGAACCCACCGCAAAGCGGTTGGCCAATAATAAACGGTTCTTATGAAAAAATCCGATGTAGGTATAACGGGCACCCGCTTCGATCAGGCAGACCGTCTCGTTCTGCGGCAGACGGCTACCCCCCATCCAAAATGCGGTAAAAGCGGATAGACCGGCGATCTCCATCGAATGAAGCGCGGGCGCTCCGCCGGCGAAGATTTCGAGAAAGTGCTTCACCGTCTCATCGGAAATCGCCGAGCCGAGCACGGAACTATCCCGACGACCCGCCTGACGATCCAGCACCTTAAACGCCACACGATAATCCGCCGGCACACTCAGATTTTCACGTGCGATCTCTTCGATCGAATCGTCCTCTTTGAGTGGCTGGTTGAAAACGCGCACGATTGAATCGTCGATACTCGCGCACAGTGCCGCATAATAAGCCGAAAGCGGCTTGGGGATCTCGGGACGCTCCGGATGGTGGAGATCGGTCACGGGCAAGATGTCCGCCGCGAGCAATTGCACACCCCCTTTGACTTTCTTGACGCGAACGGCTTTTACTCCGCTGGCACCAAAATCAAGCCCCAACAAGTTGGTGAGGCGGCGTTGCCCCTGTTCAGCGGCTTTATTCTGTAAATTTTTAAGAGAGAAATCCATAGGATGCCAAAGAGCTTACCTGCTATCGACCTCGCGTGTCATCCGTTTTATGAACCAAAACAAAGCACCCATTAGTAACAGACCCGCCAAACCGATGGGCCAGCTATGCCCAACTTTTTCCGCGATGGGTTTGGAGCGTGATGAAAGAGAGGCCCCCGGCTTCGGAGTGCCGATGGCCGTTCGCTTCCATGGCGGGAAATCCAACCCGGCCATGACGTCCTTGTGGCGTTGGATGGCAATCGCGCGCTGCTCTTCGAGATATTTATCATATTTCCGATCGACCTCTATGCGCTCCCGGCGCAGCTGTGGCTCGCGGGCAGACGCATCCGGCGGCAACATCGCGCGCGCCGTTCCAGCGCCGACAAATAGTAGCAACAAAACAGGAATCCAAGTTTTTTTCATCATTCGACCGGTAACTCCATCCAGCGAACCATTTGTGTGGCCGATGCGATTCTCGGCAAGGACCCCGGAAGCGAGCTTGTAAAACCGGCTCCGTCCAAAGAAGACGCACCGGTCCGGATATCCCAGTTGATCGTCAGATCTCCGTGCCGTTTTATCGCTTCATCGCGACAAACAACCGCTCCGTTTATCGTTGAATTGGGATCAAACACTCCCATAAGCAGATGGTTGGAATAGAGGACGGCGTCCATCTGGCCGATCCAGCCCCTATACTCCGGGCCCAGCGCCGCAAAGTCGGCCTCGCCCAATACACCTTCATAATAGAGACGCGGGCTGCCATCGGTTTGAACCGCGTCATGGTTCTCACCATCTTGGTTTGTATAGTCGCCATCAAAATAGGAAATCCCATCCACCGTAGAGGTCACATAGCCATTCGCCGCATCGGTCGAGTCAGTCACATGCGATGCGGTATATGGAGGTGCCAAATATTGCTTATCAACTGCGTCGACCCAATCGTTGTAGTCCCCGAACACGAGCGATCCCTTGGCGCAGAGGCCGAGGAAGTCCTTATCTTTGTTGATATTCACCGTGGCAGTCGGATTGCTGTCGGGCTTCGGCCAGCTGGGCGGATCAACAGCCCCCAAATCGGCGATGATGTGTATGTTGCGCCCCGCATAGAGGGTGCCCTGCCCCGTATAACTCCCTTTGATGTAAATATCGCCCCTCGCGACAATAATGCCATCAATTTCTATCGGGGCCACCGTGCCGTCAAGAAAGAGGCTCCCGTCGTCAAGGATCCCCTCAACGCCGGGAATATCCTCACCGGCATCGTCGCCCCAAACCGCATTGACGATGACGGATCCGCCCTGTGAAATGGTTCCGGTAGAGGCCACCGCATAGTCTTCATACTCTACGAGCGGGCCGACAAAGGGCATTTCGAGAGGTTCAACCCCTTCAAAATAGACGGGGGCTTCGTTATACCCTTGTGCCCATAGCGTATTGGGGTTGCTGGTGTCGAAATCGGTATTCGACCCTGGCCGCGCCGTTGCCACATCATCTGATTCATAGGTGCTCCAACTATCGTGTTTATAGTCTTTTTTGCTGTCGACGATTCCAGAGGCATAGACATCGCCGTTGACCATCATCGAAGAATATTTTAGCTCAATATTTTTGTTGGCGCGCACATCGCCGTTAAAGTCGCAGTTGACCCCGGAAAAATAGCCCGCATTATCAATGAAGAAACTATAATCGAAGACCGAGTCCCCGCCCGAGTTCCCCGTACTTTTATATTGATACAGGACCTCTTCCTGAATCTTGCGTGTCACCCCTTTATAGGTCGCCTGAGCCACATTGGCAATCGTGATTTCCCCCTCATAGGTCGCAACATCTTTGATCGCTGAACCGGAGGTGGTCGCCACCGAAACGGCCACCACCACACCTGATAAGTTAGTTATAGAGATCGTCACTTGTGCATTATAATTTTCTAGTACATCGAGCGAATCCCAGCTGTGGGTCGCGTCGTAGACCTCTCGGAAGTCCTGATAGAGGTCGTACTTCCGCTCCTCAAGTGCCGATTGAATCACCCACAGACATTGGTCGTAATCTTCCCATCGCTCGGCCGTGCGCAAACTGTTGCGTGCCGAAAAGAGAAACGAACCGCCGACGACCGAGGCGATGACCAAAAGCGAGAGAACGCCCGTCAGTACGAATCCATCTGAATTTCTTCGTGTTTTCATAATACCCCCCTCTTATTCTACATTCAGCAAAACCGCCCGGATGGTCTGCGGCTGCTCAAAATCCCGACCCGCCGCTGAAAAGAGAAGCGTATAGGTCATTTCCAACTCGTTTTTCGCCGCGTTCAATTCCGCATTAAAGCTACCGACCTTGACGTCCGGCGCTTCCGCCCCCACATTCTTTACACTCTGGGCGTAGATCCATGTCGTCGCAGCCAGATCTTGAAGCCACATATCGCCGCCCGTCTCAGAAATGCACCCGTAGGCCCGGTATTTGTTGGTGCCCAAAACCGGATCATACTCAACATACTCACTGGCGGCTCCTGTATAGTCGACGGCTGTCCCAATCGTGTGATGGGTCGCCGATAAAATCCCCGAGCCCCGGCCAAAGCCGCCATCGAGCAGGCGAACCCGTGTAACTCGTGCGTGGCTCGCAAGTTTCCACTGCGCCATACCGCTATACCAGATCGAAAAACTGTGGAAAAGCAACGTGCCGAGCGCAACAAAGACCATTGCGGAAAGCACCGTGGACATCAGCACCTCGGGAAGCGTGAATCCGCTGCGTGGTTTTTTATTCTTCAACGGTCCCCCCTGTAGCGCCGAACCTGATAGCGCACCAACGGCCGGTCTCCGAAATCGATTGGACTATTGGTTCCCACATGAACCTTCACATAAATGTCCCAGAAATAAACTGGGTCGGGAAGTACCGGTGTATTGGTTTCCGCGACAATATCGCACACAATGATTCCATGCGGGAACAGCACGCTATGGGTCGGGGCATCCTCCAGCACAAAATCATTTTCTGAAATCAGGGGCATTGCATCTAGCGGCAGGTTGTAGACTTCCCATAGCGTATCGAAAGCCATGCCCTGCGCATCGAGTTTAGCGCGCGAACGCATCAAAATACGGTAGGAGGCAATCAGTTCGGTATAGACCACGGCGGCGGCCACACTGACCAGTAAGATTGCAATCATCACCTCGACGAGCGTCATGCCGCTTCGTTTATTACGTGTAGGGTTTTGTTTCACACTTATTTCTCAAGAATATAATGATACCGATCTCCCCCCGCTCGAAAACTGCCATTCGTTAAACTCCCATCATCAATCATTTTATCCAACTCTTCAAGCTGATCTTGATCGATGGTTAGATCCGGAATGGAGATGGAGTACACGCCGTCATGGTATTCCCAGTCAAACTTCCCGCCGATCTCTGTGGTCTCCGCCCACCAGTCGATATCAAAATAATCGAAAAACTCCACCATTCCCGCAGGGGTAACCCCGCGGGCTACATCCCCCGGATAACTCCCTACCTCAGAACGGTAGAGCTCAAAGGCCTGTATGGCCGTGCGTAGCTTGTGCGCCACCTCGGAGTTCTCCTTATACTCAAAGGCCTTCATCGAAAACGGAACCAGGGCCACCGAAAGCAACCCAATGATGGCCACAACCATCAGCAGCTCGACCATCGTCATTCCATTTTTCTGTTTGCGGCTCATGAAAATTAACTCCCAAGAAACTAGTGATATTTCGCACCCCACCGCTGAAAGGAACCGGTCATCAGGTTGCCATCATCAATCGCGGCATCGAAAAAGGGGGAAAAAGGGGTCAGCCGATGAATTTTAGAATCTGGTCTTTTTCCTCACCCCAAACTCCCTCCGCCTCATCATAAAATTTCATCGCCCGGCTGACGGTGGTGAAATGCCCCATCACCAACTGAGCACCTACCCATTGCGCCCTCACCGGGTAATGATACCGAAGTAATCCAGCGATTAAGAATTTTCGGGAATCTGATTTCGCAAGGCGGGATAAATCAGATTGGTCCAGCTTGAAATAGGCGAGGCACTTGTTCAACACTTCAGTTGCGGCAGCTTCGCTCAGGTCTCGCTTCTGCTCTAGTTCTTCCGGGTTCTTTCCCTGCTCCAGCAAGCTATCGCGCATCCTGTCTCGAAATTCCCGGCTGCCGTGCACCCAGCCGCGCTCCATATGCTTCCAGTCCGCTTTCTCCTCCGCACTCAATTTATCCAATGCAATAGACTCGTGTCGCAGATTCATATACGACTCATAAGCTCGACGCGATTTGAGCGAATCATTTGGAATACCACACGCACTCAAGACCTTCAGCACCCTCACCCAGTCCGGGCGTTTTGAAGGAGGCTTCAGATACAGCGGATAGCTGCTCCATAAATAGCTAGAAAGCTCTCCCGGCTTTACCAATCCGGCATCCGCCGGATTGAGATGAATGTACTCACTGACAACCCTGCAGTATGAGGCATCCTCATCATCAATCACCTTGGCTTTGTAACGCCCCTGAAACAGATGCCCCCACAGTTTATGCCGAGCATTGTAACGCTGAGTAAAAGTGCCCTGAAGCCATTTCATTGCGTCGACCAGATTGCCTTGTGGAGTTTCAAGCAACAGGTGGTAATGGTTGCTCATCAGGCACCATGCATGAATAACCGCCTGATTTCGAACACACATCTCGCCGAGGCAACGGACAAATAGATCCGCGTCTTCCTGACCCTGGAAAATGTCACGGCTCTGATTTCCACGACACATCACGTGGTATCGAGCCCCAGGATATTCAACTCTTAACGCTCTGGCCATGCGAGGAAAGTAGAATCAAAAAGAGGAGGAGTCAAACCCAATTCTAAAATTCATCGGCTGACCCCGCCCTTTTTTAGTGCTTCAGCTAACGAGGCATTTCGCTTGATTTTCAAAAGCAGGCTTGCGCTTCGCTCCAGCCCCCTTTTGAAAACAAGTGAACGTTGGCGTTGGAAATAGAAATAAAATCGTTGTCTACAAAGTATCACTCTGATCATGAAAACAGAACTTGTGACTACTCTCAAAAGACAGGCGACTCGAATCCTTTCCGACCTTCACATCACGGGGGAACCCGTTTTGATTACGGAGCATGGGAAACCATCCGCCTATCTGGTCGATGTGGATTCGTATGAATTCACGCAGAGCAGAATGCAGATTCTTGAAGGCATTGCCCGAGGCGAACGAGCCGTTCTTGAAAAACGAACCTATACGCAAGATGAAGCCAAACAGAAAATGAAAAAATGGCTCAGCTGATCTGGACAGAACCGGCTCTGCTGGATTTAGACGAGACTGCCAACTACATTGCGTTGGACGATCCTTCAGCGGCAGCGAAAACTATCCGAAAAAAAATTGATCGAGTCGATCGCTTAATCACTTATCCAAACTCAGGGAAGCGGCCCGCCGAGCTCCCGCGCACTCCCTATCGCGAAATTGTTGTGCCTCCCTGCCGAATATTTTATAGGACAGAAAAAGACCAGGTGATCATTCTCCATGTGATGCGTTCGGAGCGCCTATTGCGCACATACCTTCTCGATAGATAAATTTCCACCCATCGCTTGCACTCTATCGCTGGCTCCCTCCGTCGCTAAAGCTTTGGAGGGCAAGCCGCCCGCTCAGAGTGACACGTAACATTCTACCATTTATCTTAGCCTCTGACTCAGGTACACCTACACCATGAAATATCCACCCTGCACTTCAAAAACTGTTCTCGTCACGGGATGCTCGTCGGGCATCGGGCTGGCAACCGCCAAGCTCCTGCGTGCCCGCGGATGGAACGTGGCCCCGACGGTTCGACCCAGCTCACCGGGGCCAGCGCGTAAAACCGGAGACATGGATAGGCTCCGCGCGGAGGGGTTTGACCCCGTGGCGCTCGATGTCACCGATAGCGCGTCTATTGCCGATGCGGCCAACGCGGTGCTCGAACGCTTCGACGGACAGCTCGGTGCGCTGGTGAACAATGCGGGCTTTGGCCTGACGTCCGCCATCGAAGACGCGCCGCGCGCGATGTTTCGTGACGTTTTCGAGGTGAATGTGTTCGGCCTGCAGGAGCTGACCAACTGCTTTGTTCCAATTTTTCGCAAACAGGGAACCGGACGAATTGTCAACGTCAGCTCCGTGCTAGGGGAGCTGTCTCTCCCTTTTGCTGGAATCTACTCCGCCTCCAAGTTTGCTCTCGAAGCTGTTTCGGATGCACTGCGCCGCGAACTGTTCGATTCCGGCGTCTCGGTGACTCTGATTCAGCCGGGACCGATTGAAACCCAGTTTTCTAAAAATCTAGCGCAGAAAACCGAGCGTTATCCGTCCAACCCGAACTCTCCGTTTCTTTCCTTTTATAAGGAACTGATCGAAACACGGAAAAACGGAACCGCGCACCGCACCGCCGGTGCATTCATGAAGCCGCCGGAAGCGGTGGCTGAGAAAATTTTCCAAACCTTGGAAAGTCGACATCCAAAGCGGCGGGTGCGCATTACCCTGCCCGCCTATTTTGGGGCATTTGCACACCACGCCCTGCCTACCGCATGGGTGGATGCCATCATGATATCCACCCTTCGAAAGAGACTGCGCTGACGCAGCGCTTCCCCGCGCGGGAAAGCGGCGAACTTAGGGGTAATATTTATCAAAAAAGGCTTCTTTTTCGGGACGAATTTTGGAATTGTACCCGTCCCGCAGAAAGAAAGCGGGATCGAGAGGCTTTTGGAGTCTCTTTTTTACGAAAAAACAGGGAAAGTTATAAAAACCAATAGGTTGTGAAAGTAATTTTCACAGAATTTAACCCAAACAATGCAAATCCTCGGAGGAAAAAGCAGACATGAGTAAGAAAATGGTAACTATTGATGGAAATACAGCGGCCGCACATGTGGCGTATGCTTTCAGCGAAATCGCTGCGATCTACCCGATCACCCCTTCGTCGAACATGGGCGAATATGCAGATGTCTGGGCGGCGCAAGGCCGTAAGAATATCTTTGGCACCACGGTGGGTGTAACTGAAATGCAATCAGAGGCTGGCGCAGCCGGTGCCGTACACGGCGCACTGACCGGCGGGGCTCTCACCACGACCTTCACGGCCTCACAGGGTCTTCTTCTAATGATCCCTAATATGTATAAAATCGCCGGCGAAATGCTCCCGACCGTTTTCCATGTTTCGGCTCGTTCATTGGCTGCGCAGTCGCTCTCGATCTTCGGCGACCACTCCGACGTGATGAGCGTCCGCAACACCGGCTTCGCGATGATCGCCGCCAACGGCATTCAGGAAACCATGGACCTCGCAATTGTCAGCCATCTGGCCACGCTAAAAGCCTCCATTCCTTTCCTCAGCTTCTTCGACGGGTTCCGCACCTCGCACGAAGTCCAAAAGGTTGAAGACGTCGCCTACGACACCATGAAGGAACTGATGGAGCCGGAGCTGATCGAAAACTTCCGCGCTCGCGCACTTCGCCCGGACAGCCCGACCCTTAAGGTCGCCGCACAAAACCCGGACGTTTACTTCCAGGGTCGCGAAACCGTCAACAAGTTCTACGATGCCATTCCCGAAATCGTACAGGGCTACATGGATAAGGTGGCCGCGAAAATCGGTCGTCAGTATCACCTGTTCGACTATGTCGGCGCACCGGATGCTGAAAAAGTGATCATCGCAATGGGTTCCTCCTGCGACACGGTCGAGCAGACCGTGACCAAGCTGAACGCACAGGGCGAAAAACTTGGCCTGATTAAAGTTCGTTTGTACCGTCCGTTCTCCGCCAAGCACTTTGTGGATGCGATTCCAGCCAGCTGTAAAAAGATCGCCGTTCTCGACCGCACCAAAGAGCCGGGCGCAACCGGCGAGCCGCTCTATCTCGACGTAGTAAGCTGCCTGCAGAAAAAAGACATCGATATCATTGGCGGACGCTACGGCCTCTCCTCCAAAGAATTCACGCCGGCCATGGTCAAAGCCGTTTACGATCACCTCGACGCCGAGGCCTTCCACGGCTTCACGGTCGGAATCAACGACGACGTGACCCACAAGTCGCTCACCATCGGTGCGCCGGTTGAAATCGAAGCCGACGACGTGGTCAACTGCATGTTCTGGGGCCTCGGTTCTGACGGTACCGTGGGTGCCAACAAGAACTCGATCAAGATCATCGGGGACAACACCGACATGAACGCCCAGGGTTACTTCGTGTATGACTCGAAGAAATCCTACGGCATCACGGTTTCACATCTGCGCTTCGGCCGGAGCAAAGTGAACTACCCCTACCTGATTCAGCACGCAGACTTCATTGCCTGCCATAACCCGGCTTACATTGGTCGCTACGACATGCTCAGCTGCATCAAAGACGGCGGAACCTTCCTGCTGAACTCAGAAATCCCGACGGATGAAGTCTTCAATCACTTCACCAAAGAAATGCAGCAGATCATCATCGATCGCAACATCAAGGTCTTCAACATTGATGCGCTGAAAATCGCAACCGCCAGCGGACTCGGAAACCGCATTAACACCGTCATGATGACGGCGTTCTTCAAACTTTCCGGTGTTCTGGATGCGGACAAAGCCATCGAGCTGATCAAAGCCGCAGCCAAAAAGAGCTACACCCGCAAAGGTGAAGACATCGTGAAGATGAACTGGGATGCCATCGACAACTCCGTCGCGGCTCTCGAAGAAGTGGTTGTTCCTGCTGAAATCACCGAGTCCTTCGTCTTCCCGACGCTCATCGACGCACCGGCCGGAACCTTCGCGAAAGATGTGATGGAACCCGTTCTGTTGCTCAAAGGCGACGACGTTCCGGTTTCGGCTATGTCCATCGACGGCACCCTGCCCACCGCGACCACCAAGCTCGAAAAACGCGGTATTGCTCCGCGCGTTCCGCGCTGGGTCAGCGAAAACTGTATTCAGTGTAACCAGTGTGTCATGAGTTGCCCGCATGCCGTCGTCCGCGCCAAGCAGATCGACCCGGCGGATCTGGCTGACAAGCCAGAAGGCTTCAAGACGATCAAATCGAACACCAAAAATGAGCGCGACCTCGAGTATCGTCTGCAAGTCTATGTTGAAGACTGTACGGGTTGCGGAGTGTGTGTGGAAACCTGCCCAGCCAAAACCAAGGCGCTGGAATTCATTACGCTCGACGAACACATTACAAACGGACAGCGCGAAAAAGTCGCCTTCTTCGACGCCCTTCCCGACAATGTTCTAGATGGTGTGAAAGTCAGCACCCTTAAAGGGCTCCAGTTCAAAAAGCCGTTGTTTGAGTTCTCCGGCGCCTGCGCTGGGTGCGGTGAAACCCCGTACGTCAAACTGGTTACCCAGCTGTACGGTGAAAACATGATGGTGGCCAACGCCACGGGCTGTTCCTCCATCTACGGCGGAACCTTCCCTGCCATCCCGTATTGCAAAAGCAAAGAGGGCCGCGGACCGAGCTGGGCGAACTCCCTGTTCGAAGACAACGCCGAATACGGCATGGGCATGCGCCTCGCTGTGGATGCCAACCGCAAATTGCTCCAGTCCAACGTGGCAAAAGCTGCCGAACTCGGCGTAGATGCCGATCTGGCGGCTGCCCTCAACAAGGCGATGGAAGTCTGCGTTGACAACTGCGTCAGCGACGAAGCGGTCGCCGCTCAGGATGCGGTGAAAATCCTCCTCCCGGCGGCTGTTGAAGCCGCTTCCGGCGAACTCAAACCGGTTCTCGCCAAAATCAAGGAACTCCAAGACTACTTCGTCGACAAGAGCGTCTGGATCTTCGGGGGTGACGGATGGGCCTACGACATCGGTTACGGCGGACTCGACCACGTGGTGGCTTCCGGCAAAAACGTCAACATCCTCGTGATGGACACCGAAGTGTACTCCAACACCGGCGGACAGGCTTCCAAGGCCACCCCGCTCGGCGCAGTTGCACAGTTCGCGGCGTCCGGAAAATTGACGGGCAAAAAGAACCTCGGGTTCATGTGCATGAGTTATGGCTACGTCTACGTCGCCTCCATCTCCATGGGCGCCAACCGCATGCAAACGCAGAAAGCCTTCGAAGAAGCCGCGGCCTACGACGGTCCGTCGATCATCATGGCGTACTCGCCCTGTATTGCACACGGCATCGACATGATGAAAACACAGACCGAAGAGAAACGGGCAGCAGAATGTGGCTACTGGCCGCTCTACCGCTACAACCCGATGCTCGAATCCGGAAGCCGCTTCAGCTGGGACAGCCGTCCGCCGAAAGGCGACTTCCAGGAATTCATCCGTTCCGAGCGTCGCTACACCGCACTGCTCAAATCAGCTCCGGAACAAGCCGAAGCCCTCTTCGCACAGGCGGAAGTCGAATCCAAAGAGCGGATGGCCTTCATGGAAAATCTCGGAAAAATTATGTAACCCAAAAATAGGAGGAACCCTAATGCAAAAATATGTATGTGTACCTTGTGGATATATTTACAACCCAGAAGTCGGCGATCCCGATAATGGTGTTGCCGCTGGAACCGCATTCGCGGACTTGCCCGACGACTGGACCTGTCCTGAATGTGGTGTTGAAAAGGACATGTTTGAGCCGGAAGAGTAAACTCGGCTGAAGCAAGCTAAACACCGTCCCGAGCAATCGGGACGGTGTTTTTTTGCGACCGGACTTTCCAATGTTTGGAACCCGCTGCGCCGGAGTTCAGGGCTTCGCCTCGATCAAACAATATTTTTTCCAACCCTTGGAAAACTTTTTGGGTGCAGGCTCCCCCCTTCGCCACTCGAAGTGAGGCGGACGAATGCGGGGCAGTGAGCAAAGCGAACGTGCGTTTTGGTATTCCAAAAAGAAAGCAACGCGGGAAACTATTTCTTCGACAACCCCTCCGCAGGGTCTTAGAGTGCCTTCCCGTAGCAAGCAATAGGAATTCACAGGACTACGGGACAAAAAAATGGCCAAATATCTTATCGTAACCGGCGGCGTTATATCCTCACTCGGAAAAGGCATTACCGCATCCTCCATTGGGCGACTTCTCATCAATCGCGGACTCTCCATCCGCATGCTCAAACTCGACCCCTACCTCAATGTTGACCCCGGCACCATGAGCCCCTACCAGCACGGCGAAGTCTACGTCACCGATGATGGTGCCGAAACCGACCTCGACCTCGGTCACTACGAACGCTACACCGGACAGCCGACCTCCCAGAAAAGCAATATCACCGCCGGTAGCATCTATTGGAATGTTCTCCAAAAAGAGCGGCGCGGAGATTACCTCGGGGCCACCGTGCAGATGATCCCGCATATTTCCAACGAAATCAAAAATCGCATCCGCTCACTCGAAGCCGAAAACCCCGACATCATCCTGATTGAACTCGGCGGAACCGTCGGCGACATCGAAGGCCTGATTTTCCTCGAAGCGCTCCGTCAACTCGGCGCCGATGTCGGCCGCAAAAACTCGATGTATATCCACCTCACCTACGTCCCGTACATCAAAGCCGCGGGCGAAGTGAAAACCAAGCCCACCCAGCAGAGCGTCGCCAAACTGCGCGAAATCGGAATCATGCCGCACATCCTCGTCTGCCGTACCGAAGTCGACCTGACCGATGAACACCTCGATAAGCTTTCGCTCTTCTGCAACGTGGACCGGGACTGTGTGATTGTCGAAAAAGACGTCGAAACCTCCATCTACGAAATCCCGCTGGTTCTCGCCGAACAGGGTGTGGATGAGCAGATTCTCAACCATTTCCGCATCGCGAGACCCGCCAAGCCGCTCAAGGACTGGGAAAAACTGATCGACACGATCAAAAACCCGAAAGGGACGATCAAAATCGGCGTGGTCGGAAAATACTCCGAACTGCAAGATGCCTACAAATCGATCTACGAAGCGCTCTACCACGGTGGATATGCCGCAGGCTACAAAGTAGATATCGTTAAACTCGCAGCCGAAGACATTGAAAAAGATCCCTCCATCCTCAAAACGGTCGGCGGCGTTCTCATCCCCGGCGGCTTCGGATCGCGCGGCATGGAAGGCAAAATCCGCGCGGCGCAATACGCCCGCGAAAACAACATCCCCTTCCTCGGCATCTGCCTCGGCCTGCAATGCGCCGTGATTGAATTCGCCCGCAACGTCTGTGGACTAGCCGGAGCCCACACCACCGAGTTCGACGAAGAGCGTGGCGAAAAAACTGAGCACCCCGTAGTCTGCCTGATGGAAGAGCAACAGGATGTCACCGAAAAAGGCGGCACGATGCGCCTCGGCGCCTGTCCCTGCGATCTCAAGAAAGGCACTACGGCATTCAAAGCCTACGGCGAGAAGAGTATTTCTGAGCGTCACCGCCACCGGTACGAAGTGAACAACAACTATTGCGAACAGCTTGAGGAAAAAGGGCTCGTCCTCTCCGGACGCAACCCTGACATCGGTGTGGTTGAAATGATTGAACTGCCCGACCACCCGTGGTTCGTCGCCACACAGGCGCATCCGGAACTCAAAAGCCAGCCCGTGCTCCCGCACCCGCTCTTCCGTGACTTCGTCGCCGCTTCCATCAGCAACTGCGTTGCATTATAACGCTTCGCGGCGCAGAGCCATCCCACTTTCCAATGTTTGGAAAAAGATGTTGAGTAAGCAACGCGAAGCGCTGAAACCCAACGTAGTTGGTTCCAAGGTTTGGAAAAATCAGTATTCCTGCTCGATCTTGAAGAAGGCTTTCCGAAGCACTGTGTTGGTCACCAGATAGGCATTCTCGGGCGGCGTGGCCGTTATGCCGGAGTCGAGCGTGTTGGTAAGCCCCCCCAGCAGATTGGTACACCAACTAATGGTATAGAACTGATTACTCGTGCTACTCCAATAAAGCATGAACCCATCCTCCGAAACGGTGGGGAGTGTTACAGAGAATGAATCCGATGGATTCTGCGGAAGCGTGCGGGTGCGGAATTCTCCGCGATTGGAGATGCCGTCTCCATCGTCATCTTCGTCCGCATCAGACGGATCGTTCGGATCGAGCCCGTTGTCCATTTCCCACGGGTCGTTCATGCCATCATTGTCGAGGTCGCCGTCGGCAGGTTCCAGGATGAGCGTCCAGCCAAGGAGTTCCCCATAATCAAAGTCTTCGGGATCCAGATTCATGTCTTCAATCGCCAAGTACCATGTTCCCATAGACTCAGCGCCCACGTAGTTAGTCATTTCAAGGAACTGAGAAGAGTATGTGCCGCTGAACGGCGAGACCGCATTGGAGATGCTGGTCGCGGCGGATTCATCGAGCACGCAATAGGCATTGCTTCGGCCCACTTCAAGATCATCAACAGCAAAGACATCCAGCTGCTCAATCAGGAAGGCTTCAAAGGATGGCTCGCCGAAGTTCGTGGGTGAGTAGAGACGAAGCTCTAGATCACTGGGATAAGTATGCTCAAAATGGAGCCCCGTCTGAATATCTGCGATTTCAAATCCGTCGGGCACGTCGATTTCAAAGAAGGCAATTCCCTCTTCTGTGATGAAGCCAGGGTTTGTGCACGTGTAGGTTTGCGGCCCCATCATTTGCCAATCAGCCTGACAATCGACGCTGAACGAAATCTTACCCACTTGCCCAGTGACGGTGATGTAGTCCATGCCGGGATAGCCCTCGTCATCTTCCAGAACAAGGATCGCTTTTGCCGGAGCCTCCGGCCCTGTTGATGTGGTGACGGCATTGGAAGTGCCCCCCATGTGCGGGCCACGCGTAATTTCGGCGTAAACCGTCACACCCGCGACCGTCTGTCCATTGGTCTGCACCACGGCCTCAAAAGCGCGGAAGCCATACGTCGGAGTTACAGAATTCATCGGCGTAACTGTTAAAACGTAGGGGCCGGGATTCACGGTGGTTTCCTCAATCACAGCCGAATCGCCATATTCATTGCCTGCCACATCCATGTAGACCCGCGCGTCATTGGTTATCGCTCCAGACTCCAGCGGAATCACTTTCAGATTCATATACAGGTCAGCTCCGGAACTTACCGTACCGAGATCATAAACGACCACCCCGTTATTCTCTGTAACAGTTCCCTGTGGTGTAGAGGCCGTGTCAAACAAACAGCGGTCATCGATCAAATTGGTAATCGTGACATTACTCACGTCGCCCGTTCCGTTATTTTTGAGGCGAAGAACATATTCAATATTTCCGTAACGCTCGACGGTCGGCACCACATCCCAGGACATCAATTGAACGGAAACGTCGGCAGACGTACTGTCGTCAGTTACCGACATATTGTGCACGGCCTCATCATTGGACTCATCTGTGTCATGGTCATAATATACCGTGCTAACAATCCGTTTGGTTCCAGCGTTCGTCGGAGTGATATTAACCCGCAGATCTGCCATCCCGCCGTGCCAAACCGTATCGGAACCTTCGATGGGGTCGCCAAGGTTCCAAGTCAATATCTGACCGTTCAAGTCAAAATAGTCGGTGTTTTCAGGCCATGTAACATCGTATGCGCAGCCAGCGGGCAGGATATTCGTCACAACGGCACCCTGAACAACGGAAGGCCCAAAATTTGAGACAATTAACTGAAGCGCGTACGTTCCCTCTCCCAACGTTCGTGCGCTATCCATCCCTTCATCATTAATAAACATGGCCAGATCAGAAGCCGGAACATAATTGAGCAACAGACCGGCCGTATCATTGCCGGAGTTAATATCGCAGACGTCGCTATTACTGTAGTTACAGTTTGCTGTGGCCGTTTGAAGGGAATCTTTATTGCCAATATTCAGAGGAATAGAGACGGTCATCACCACCGATTGACTGGGAGCAATGGCGCCAGGCCTCCAAACGATAGTCCAATTACTTTTATTGATCGACCCCGGACCGGAAACCACGGCATCGGAAGCATCGTTTCCACCAGCCCCGTCATCACCATACTGCCCGGGCGCCGGACTAAACTGGATTTCGCAATCGTCGATAGCATAGATCGGGGTTGGGCCATTATTTCTGCCAGTGACATAAAAGGTGACCCACTGCCCATTGGTCGCAGTGGATGTGGAGGAGGTAATCGATACACCGAGATCGGCCAATAAATTCGTATCTCTGGCTTCTGCCGAAAATGCGCCCATAAAAAACAGACACAACATCAGGTTGCATAAAACGGTTTGGAAGGAGATCGATGTCTTTTTCATAGTTGCCCTCAAATTAATTCAAACGCCTACATACATACACTCAATTACAGCCTGAGTCAAGCACGCGTGAGTTTACAAGGGGCTGGGGCGTTTTTTCCAACCCTTGGAAAAACCAGAACATCCAACGCCGTTGGCTAGACTTTCAGGCGGGCGAACTTCCGTTTGCCGACGCGAAGGATCATTCCATCCACCGGCGTGATGGTGGCCTTAATGTCTTTGATTTGTTCGTCGTCGATGCGAACGCCTCCCTGTTGGATCAGACGGCGGGCTTCGCCATTGGAGGGTGCGAACCCAGCCTTAACGACCAGATCGATTAATCCGATCTCTTCGGCAGGCAGTTCGAGGTCGAGCATCTCTTGCGGCAGTTTTTTCTGCGCAAAAACACGGGCGAACTCTTCGGCGGCTTTGGCCCCCTCGCCTTCGCCGACGAAGCGGTCGACCACAGAGCGGGCAAGATCCTCTTTCACAGCGCGCGGGTGCAGTTCGCCAGCGGCGACCTGGGTCTGCATGGCCTCAATTTCATCGGGCTTGCGACAAAGGACGTAGAGGAAGTATTTCCACATCAGTTCATCGCTGACGCTCATGAGCTTGCCGAACATCTCTTTGGGCGATTCGTTGACGCCGACGTAGTTGTTGAGGCTTTTGCTCATTTTCTGCACGCCGTCGAGTCCTTCGATGAGCGGCAGGGTCATGACCGCCTGCGGATGCTGTCCATAGATTTTCTGAAGCTCGCGACCCAGCAACAGGTTGAAGAGCTGATCGGTGCCGCCGAGCTCGACGTCGGCTTCGACCATGACGGAGTCGTAGGCCTGCACGAGCGGATAGAGGAACTCAACCAAGGAAATAGGCTGGTGGTCGGCGTAGCGCTTAGAAAAGTCGTCACGCGCAAGAATCTGCGCCACGGTGACGTGTGCAGAAAGACGAATGACATCTTCAAATGTCATTTTGCCCAGCCACTCGGAGTTGAAGCGGACTTCGGTTTTTTCCGGATCAAGGATTTTGAAAATCTGCTTTTTATAGCTCTCGGCATTCTCGAGAACCTGTTCTTTCGATAAGGCGGGTCGAGTGACGGACTTGCCGGACGGGTCGCCAATCATCCCAGTGAAGTCGCCAATGATGAAAACCACGGTATGGCCAGCATCCTGAAACTCGCGCAATTTATTCAAGCCCACGACATGGCCGAGGTGAATGTCCGGCGCGGAGGGATCCGCTCCATATTTGATGCGAAGCCCCCGCCCTTCTTTGGCGGCAATTTCTAGTTTTTTCTTCAGTTCGTCGGCGGAAAAGAGATCCACGTGACGGGCGGTCAAAAAGTCGAGTTGTTCTTCAATATTCATAGCGGCAAATTAAAACGGAAAAGCCCGCATACGGCAAGCACATGCGGACTTTGAACGAAGATCAAACCGAGTTAATCCCAATCCGCCACAAAACTGCTGTAGTATCGCGAATCCAGGGCTTCACGCCCTCCGGTGGGCTGGCTATTGTAGTCATTTTCCAGACCCAGACGCAGTTTCCATCGCCTAGATGCGTTGAGTGGCATATCAACATAGCTGTCCAGAGAAACCAGATAGTTCGCCATATCCTCAACAGAGGGCACAACCGTCAGCTGATTATGAAACCCAAACCGACGGTTTATCCCGAAGAAATGCTCGAGCCCTAGATCCAATCCGATATTTGAACTCTCCGGAGTCTGGTCCGCATAAATCTCATAGCGATAAGTCACCCCCGCATTGAGCGCCATCTTCTTTTTGTTTTTATCCATCTGGCGATAGCTGATCCCGATCGCAGACATGGAGCGCAATTGTATATTTTTAAACCGATCCTCTTCAAATTCCTGCCGGACATACCACCCCCATGGATCATTAAAATAGGAGGTATAGCGTGCGCCGATTTTACGCCGGTCACTTGATTTTCTCCCGTTGCTTTCGCGACTGTCATAGGACCCATCAAGCCGTAGTTCATCCTGCTTCCGAAACAGCATGGCGGAGACCCTCAGGCCCGTCCGCCTCTCATCTGAATTGCCAGATCGCCCACTGAAATTGAAGCCTGTCTGAAACTTCCACTTGCGGCGAAGCTCCTCGGCCGCCCGTTGCTTCGCAATCAGCTCCGGATCGTTTTCCGGCGTCACCCAGCCCTGCCAAACGGATGCCAGCGGTGTCCGTACCGTATTCCCGGCATCCACAATCTCAATCTCACCCGATTCCGGGCTGGAAATTACTCCGGACTTCACGGTGCCATTCTCCAGCCGAACAAACATCGGATTGTCGACAGAAAACCCGGAAACATGAGCCCGGTCCACCGTTAAGGCACCTGCAAATTCTGTTTCGATCTCAATGTGGCTTGCGGATATTGAGCGGATCGTTCCGTTAAACCTTCCGCCGTTCTGTATCCGAATTTCATCCGCAAAAAGCCCTCTGGCAACCAAAACAAGGCAAATATATAAAAGTGTTTTATGCATGATTCTCCTGAATAAAGCCGGAGAGAGTATGAGCATTAATGAAAGCAAACAAGAAAAAGGTGCCCCGAAAATTCGGAGCACCTTTTCCCATCTACTGTTTTACGAAGTAGACTTATTTTTCACCGGGATGCCACTCTGCGCCGCCGATGTTGAGATCATCGAATGCGGAGGAGAGGTCCACGAGCTCTTCGCCCGCTTTGAGGCCCGTGAGCAGGTCTTCGCTGATTTCGAAGTCCTCGTCGGCAATCGCCGCGGCTTTGATGCTCAGGCCGATGCGGTGTTCAGCCGGATCGATCTTCACGATACGCGCTTCAACCTCATCGCCGATGTTGAGAACGTCTTTGACTTTCTCTACGTGCTCGCCGCTGATCTGGCTGATGTGTACGAGACCATCGATGCCATCTTCGAGTTCAACAAACGCACCGAAGTTGGTGAGCTTGGTAACTTTTCCGGTGACTTTCTGGCCTTCCTTGTAGCTCTCGGTGATGCGGGCCCACGGATCTTCCTGAGCCTGCTTGAGGCCGAGGGAGATGCGCTGGTTGTTCGCATCGATTTCGAGAACGATCGTTTCGACCTCATCGCCCTTCTTGAGAACTTCGGAAGGATGATTGATTTTGCGGGTCCAGCTCATGTCAGAAACATGAATCATTCCGTCAATGCCATCTTCGATTTCGACGAAGGCACCGTAGGAGGTGAAGTTGCGAACTTTACCCCGAACCATGGAACCGATCGGGTAGCTCATTGCCGCGAGTTCCCACGGGTTTTCTTCGGTCTGGCGCATGCCGAGAGAGATTTTCTTGTCATCAACGCTAATGTTGAGAACAACGGCTTCGACTTCGTCGCCAATGTTCATCACATCTGCAGCACGCTGAATGCGTTTGGTCCAGGAGATCTCAGAAACGTGAACGAGACCTTCCACGCCTTCTTCGACCTGCACAAAGGCACCGTACGGAGCCAGACTGACGACTTTACCGCGGATGCGGGTGCCAACGGGGTATTTAGCGTCGATGTCTTCCCACGGATTGGAAAGGGTTTGTTTGAGACCGAGTGAAATACGCTCTTTTTCGAGATCCACGTCGAGAATCATCACGTCGAGCTCTTCGCCCACTTTGACCATTTCGGTCGGATGGTTGATGCGGCCCCAGCTCATGTCGGTGACATGCAGGAGACCATCGATACCGTCGAGGTCCACAAACGCACCGAAGTCGGTGATGTTTTTGACCTTCCCTCTACGGATCTCGCCCGTTTTGATTTCAGCCAGCAATTTGAGTTTCTGTCCGCGACGAGCTTCTTCGATGATCTCGCGACGGGAGACAACGATGTTCTTGCGCTCTTTGTTGATTTTAAGAATTTTGACTTCGAGCGTTTTGCCCATGTATTCGTCAGGGTTGCGAACCGGAACCACGTCGACCTGTGAGCCGGGGAGGAAAGCATCGGCACCGAGATCGACGATGAAACCGCCTTTGATGGCGCGGGTAACGATTCCTTCAACGATACTACCTTCTTCGCATTCGTTGACGATGTGATCCCATTTGCGCTGCTGTTCGGCGCGTTTTTTGCTGAGCACGATCATGCCGTGCCGGTCTTCAAGACATTCGAGGAGAACTTCAACCTCGTCGCCGACCTTCAGCTCTTCGATGTTTTCAAATTCATGGCCATTAACGAGGCCTTCAGATTTGTAGCCGATGTCGACGAGAACTTCGCCGTCATGGATGCGGAGGATTTTCCCCGGTACGATTGAGTCCGTTGCAAAATCTTTGAGGGTGTTGTCGTACATTGCGTCGACGGCGGCGGCGTCCATGCCGATTGTGAGACCGTCGGTGTTAGTTGTTTCTTCCATGGTGTCTGGTTTTCCAATTTTCCCGATCACGTTCCGTACTCCGCATTGCGCGAGACATCCCGTTCCGGGGTTTATGTTTTTCTCTTTTTCCGCAGAAGGCTCACAGCCACTCGGCCGGTTCAATCGCTTTGTACGGTTTACAAAAGAGCGGAAATAGTAGTGATTTAGCCTGTAAACACAAGGCTCAAATGGGACTTTTCGAAAAGGAAATTCAACTTTTTGCTTGCCAAAACATCTGAATATCCGGATAAACGGATCTATGAAGATTATCAACCAACTGACCGACACCCTGTGTCCTCTCGTTTCCATCGAGTTTTTCCCGCCCAAAACCGAAAAATCCAAAGCGGCTTTTGACACCTCCTCGACGGAACTCCGCAAGCTTCAGGCCGACTTTGTCTCGGTCACCTGTGGGGCGGGAGGCACCGCAGAGGGGGAAACGCTTGGCATTTGCGAAGAATTACGAACCGACGGCTATGAAACGGTGATGCCGCATCTCACCTGCGTGGGGGCCACCCGCGAACAGATTGGCCACAAAGTGGATGAATTGTATGAACGCGGCTTTCGAAACATCATGGCCTTGCGCGGAGACCCGCCGCGCGGGGAATCCTCTTTTACGCCCGTTGAAAATGGGTTTTTGCACGCCGTCGAACTGGTTCGATTTATCAAAGAACGCCAACCGGATATCTGTATCGGTGTGGCGGGCTACCCCGAGGGACATCCCGAAGCCGCCTCGATCGACAAAGATATTGAGTACCTGAAAGAAAAAGTGGACGCCGGAGCGGACTTTATCACCACGCAGCTGTTCCTGCATAACCACGTCTATTTCGAGTTCGTTAAAAAATGCCGCGCCGCCGGCATCACGGTTCCGATTGTGCCGGGGCTTTTGCCTGTCATTTCGCTGACCCAAGTCACGCGGATGCTCAATTTTTGTAAATTCCACCTGCCGATCGAGTTGCTTTCCAAGCTCGAAGCCGCCGATGGCGACCCGGCAAAAATGGAACGCGTCGGGGTCTACTGGGCGATCGAACAAATCTCCGAACTCATTGAGGGCGGCGCCCCCGGCATCCACCTCTATTTGCTGAACCGCGCGCAAACGGCCTTTTTTCCCGAGCTATTTGCCTGTCTTTCCCGCATCCGAAAACCGTAGGATTTTTTTATGAACCTGAAACAGACACTCAAAACTCGCCCGTTATTACTCGATGGAGCCGCCGGAACCTGGCTGCAGGGGCAGACGATTACACCCGAGCAATGGGGAACGGTCGAAGGCTGCAACGAATGGCTCAACCTCTCCGCGCCCGACATCATCCGCGGCCTGCACCGCGCCTACCTCGAAGCCGGTTCGGATGCCGTGGAAACCAATACCTTCGGTGCCTCCCCCGCCACCCTCGGCGAATACGACCTCGCCGAACGCGCCTATGAAATCAGCAAAGCCGGGGCGCAACTCGCTCGCGAATGCGCCGATGAGTTCTCCACCCCTGAACAGCCGCGCTATGTCTTCGGCTCCATCGGCCCCGGCACCAAACTCCCCTCGCTGAGCCAAATTAGTTTCGATGACCTTTGCGATGGCTACAAAATCCAAATCCAAGGCCTGCTCGATGGTGGCGTGGATGGGCTGATCATTGAAACCTGCCAGGACCCGCTGCAGATCAAAGCGGTGCTTGCTGCCGCCGACGACCTACTCGGTCCGGACAGCGATATCGTCCGCTACGTCTCGATCACCGTCGAAGCGACCGGCACCCTGCTCGTCGGCACCAGTGTTTCCGCCGCGGCGACCATCTTGGCCCCCTACCCAATTGATGTCCTCGGCCTCAACTGCGCCACCGGCCCCGATGCGATGGAACACCATCTCGACACCCTTCATGAAATCTGGCCGACCGCTCTGGCTTGTATGCCCAACGCCGGAATGCCCGAAGCACGCGTCGACGGCACCGTCCTCTACCCACTGGATCCGAAGCCCTTCGCTGAAAAGGTTTCGGGCCTAGCCGAAGCCCACGGACTCTCCATTATCGGCGGATGTTGCGGCACAACCCCGGAGCACATTCGCCTGTTGCGTGAAAAAATTAGTGGAGCAGACATTCCTGTCTGCTCATCCCGGGCAAACAGGACTGTCTGCCCCATAACCAATCAAGTCGCCAGCCTCTTTTCCGCCGTCGACCTGACGCAAGAACCCGCGCCGCTCTATATCGGCGAGCGAGCCAATGCCACCGGATCGAGAAAGTTCCGCGACACGCTCTTGGCCGATGACTACGAAAACGCTTTTCATATTCTAACCGAACAAGAAGAGACCGGTGCACATGTGCTCGATCTGAGTTGCGGCTACGCCGGGCGCGACGAGCGAAAAGATATCGCGGTGCTCGTGCCGCGTATGGCACGCGAATGCCTAGCCCCCATGATGATCGATTCGACCTCCGCCGACGTCATTGAAGACGCGCTGAAGTGCTACGGCGGGCGAGCGCTCGTCAACTCGATCAACTTTGAAGATGGCGGCGACCGTGCCGAACGAGTCGTCCCGATGGCTCGGCGCTACGGCGCGGCGTTGGTCGCGCTGACCATCGACGAAAAAGGAATGGCGATGAATGCGGACGAAAAATTCGCCGTCGCCAAACGATTGGTCGACTTCTGCGGCGAACGCGGTCTGAAGGCTGAAGAACTTTTCATTGATCCGCTCACCTTCACGATCTGTAGCGGTGATAACACCCTGCGCGATGCGGCTTTCCAAACCTTGGAAGCCATCCGCCGCATCAAAGCCGAATTGCCGGGCGTCCGAACCATGCTCGGGCTGTCCAACATTTCCTTCGGACTGAAACCCGCCCTTCGAAAAGTCATCAACGCCGTCTTTTTGCATCAGGCGATCCAGGCCGGAATGGATGCGTGCATCATCAATGTCGCGGCCATTGTCCCGCTCAATGAGATTCCGGACGAATTGCGCATGGGAGCCGAAGCCCTATTAGCAAACGACCAAACCCATGGCGACCCGCTCGAAGACTACATCAACCTGTTCGAAAACGTGGTTGAAGAGGAAGAAGTAGCCATAGAAGAGCGCCCGGCGGACGAAGTGCTTGCCGATGCCATCATCCGCGGGAAAAGCCCGTGGCTCGAACCGACGGTGCCCAACCTGCTCAAAGAACACACCGCTGAGCATATTTTGAACGAAATGATGCTCCCCGCCATGAAAGAAGTTGGACGCCTCTTTAACGATGGAATCATGCAGCTTCCGTTCGTGTTGAAATCCGCCGAAGTGATGAAGCGGGCGGTCGATAAGATTAAACCCTTCATGAAAAAGAGCGAAGCGGTCGACAAGGTTCCGCTCTTTGTGATCGGAACCGTTGCGGGCGATGTACACGATATTGGGAAAAATCTGGTTGGAATTATCCTCTCTAACAATGGGTTCGATGTGGTCGATATCGGCATTAAAGCCCCGATCGAAAAGATGATGGACGCGGTGAAGGAGCACAATGCCACCGCGCTCGGCATGAGTGGGCTATTGGTCAAATCAACCGCCGTCATGGCCGAGAATCTGAAGATTATGGAACATGCCGGAATCAAAATCCCCGTGTTGCTCGGAGGCGCAGCGCTCTCCGATGAATTTGTCGACAAAGCCTGCCGCCCGAACTATTCAAGCGGCGTTGCCTATTGTAGTGATGCCTTTGCGGGGCTGGCCGCGATGCAGGAACTGAAGGACACCGGCAAACTTCCGGAATATGTCGCGCCCACCCGCGATGGCGTCGGCTGTGAAGTTCCAGGCTCTGGAACTTCTGACGAGCCCACCGAACCCATTGCCACCGACGTGCCGATTCCCGATGTTGAGATCAACACCTGGGTCACGGAAGATATATCATTATATGATATATATCCCTATCTGGACTTAGACGGGATGATCAAGGGGTCATGGGGGTATAAGCAGGGGAAACTCTCCGATGAGGAGTATCAAAAACTGCTTGAAACGGACGTCTATCCGAAGCTCGAAAAAATGAAACAGCTCGCCGCCGATATCTTTGAACCCAAAATGATTCACGGCTTTTTCAACTGCCGCTCCAATGGAGATACCTTCTATCTTGAAAACCCCGCGGATGGATCCGAAACCCCGATGCCCTTCCCCCGTCAGCAAAAAGAAGGCGGCATCTGTCTGGCCGACTTTTTCCGGCCCGACGGCGACATCTGTGCGCTAATGGCGGTCACACTCGGCGGGAAAATTATGGAGAAGGAGCAGGAGTTACGCGATGCCGATGACTATCAGGATTACCTGCTCTTTCACGGATTAGCCGTCATGACAGCCGAAGCACTGGCTGAATATACGCACAAACAAATCCGCAAAATCTGGGGATCAAAGGAAGGAGAACTTTCACTTTCCGAGATCTGGAAACAACAGCTCGACCAGAGCCGCTTCGGATTCGGCTACTCCGCCTGCCCCGACTTAGAGATGAATAAAGTCTGCTGCGATCTGCTTGATACGGATCGGATCGGCCTGAACGTGACGGAACTGTTTATGGCGGACCCAGAGGTTTCCACCTTCGCGCTCATCACCCATCATCCGCAGGCGTACTACTTCGATATCTAAGATTTCAGCCCGCAGAAAAACACAGAAGTTCCAATGCTTGGAACCGGCTGAGCCGGCGCTTACTGGTTTTTTGCCGCTTCCTTTTGGGCTGGAAGCACTCGTCTACGTTAGAAAAATCGCCAGAAAACCTATGTAACAGATACTCTCTGACCGTTCTAATAACCCTTAACTTAGCGCCATTCGGATCAGACTGTTTATAACAGTCAAACAACGCACGAAACTCTATTGTCCAAGATCCTTAAAAATATAGAGAATGATCAGAATAATTAAGGACAGAATGATTATCCATTCAGCCGCAGTGGTTTATAATAATTATTATGTCCTAAATTATTCTGATCAAAGAAATGACCCGCATCGGATCAATCATTTTGTTTTGATCAATTTAGGTTCCTAACAAGCTAACCCCGACTTTTGTCGGCAGCATCAATATTTGGAAAGATTTTGATCACGAATTGCGCGAATGAACGCGAATTGGGAAAGAGAGTTTTTACAAAATGATGGACAACAAGATTATTTCCAACAGCCCGACTCCCATCATCTTGTTGTCAATTATCTTGTGAGAACAGCCCCAGTTAAGTTGTTGTTTAGAAACTCTCTTTTTCGCCGAGGTAGCGCCACTGGCCGGGCGGAATATTGCCGAGCATGACGTTTCCAATGCGGACTCGCTTCAACCCAACCACCTGAAGTCCAACGAGTTCACACATGCGGCGGATCTGTCGTTTTTTTCCTTCACGCAGGATAAAACGGAGCTGATCATCGTTTTGCCAGCTGACTTTTGCGGGCTTGAGGGGTTTGTCATCCAAGGCGAGTCCGTGGTTCAAAAGCTGCAACCCGTCGTCGGAAAGTTGGCCGGTGACGCGCACTAAATATTCTTTGGGAACGTCGGAGGTTTCGCCAATGACTTTTTTGGCGATCCGTCCGTCTTGGGTGAGGATGAGCAGTCCGGTGGAGTCGATGTCGAGTCGGCCGGCGGGGACGAGGCCTTTGAGTTGCCCGAAGTTGAATTGACGGGACGACTTGTCGTTTTCCCAGCGGGTCTTTGGGCTAATGAGCTCTACCGCAGCTTTGTAGTTTTTTTCGGGCTGCCCTGAAACATAACCGATGGGTTTGTTGAGCAGCACCGTGACTTGTGTTTCCTGCCGTTTTCGCCCCTCCTCGGAGAGTTCGATTTTTGCGTCCGGGGAAATTTTGGTTCCCAGTTCGCTGATGCGTTCGCCATCGACGAAGACGAGTCCGCGTTCGATGTAGCGGTCGGCTTCGCGGCGCGAGCAAAGTCCACGGTGGGACATGATTTTTGAGAGTCGTTCTAGTTGCATAGGGAAGAGTTTAACCATCCGCCGTCGCTAAAGCTATGGCGGACAGGCAAAAAAGTACAGGAGGGTTGAATTTTGACCACAGAATACACAGAAAATAGGTTCATCTCGGAATTGCGTTTTCAGAAGCTGTTTATGGCCCACGGATGTTTACC